>PAPN01000024.1 GCA_002708925.1 Paracoccaceae bacterium | reverse complement strand
CGCCCATCGCCAGCCCGCCGATCACCGCGATGCCAAGCCCGATGAGCAGGCCGATGACGATGGACCGGCCGAGATAGCTCAGCATCTCGGAGCCGTGCCACCGCGGAAGCCAGCCGCGCGGTGTCTCTCCGGTCAGCACGAACCGGTGCCAGCCAACGGCGATCCACAGGCTGGCGACCAGCGCAAGTATCATCAGGATCAGCAATTCTCCGGCCGCCACCGGCGCCGCGGCGGGTGCACCGCCCATCGGATCGGCCTGCGGCATCATGAAGGTCACGATCTGCGACGCCGCTTGCAGCAGGTAGAGCACCGCCGACACGCGCAGCGCCGGGCCGAGATTGTCCAGCACCATCCGCACCGAATGCATGAAGATCTTCCAGCCCATGAACCTGCCCATCTTTTCCGCCGCGTCCCGGCAGGGCTAGCACAGCCCGAGGGGGCGTCAACGCCCGATCCTTGCCCCTGCGTCGAAAAGGCGGTAACTCGCGCTCCAGTTTGCACGTGAGGAAAACCCAGATGTCCGCGCCCAAGAAAGTCGTCCTGGCCTATTCCGGTGGTCTTGACACCTCGATCATCCTGAAGTGGCTGCAAACTGAATACGGTTGCGAGGTTGTGACCTTTACTGCCGACCTGGGCCAGGGTGAAGAACTGGAGCCCGCCCGCCAAAAGGCCGAGTTGCTGGGGATCAAGCCCGAGAATATCTATATTGAGGATATTCGCGAAGAGTTCGTTAAGGACTTCGTTTTCCCGATGTTCCGCGCAAATGCGGTGTATGAGGGGCTGTATCTGCTGGGCACCTCGATTGCGCGGCCGCTGATTTCGCAGCGTTTGGTGGAAATTGCCGCCGAAACCGGCGCGGATGCCGTGGCCCATGGGGCGACCGGCAAGGGCAACGATCAGGTTCGGTTTGAACTGGCCTGCTATGCGCTGAACCCCGACATCAAGGTGATCCCCCCCTGGCGCGAATGGGATCTGACCAGCCGCACCAAGCTGATCGACTTTGCCGAGAAGAACCAGATTCCGATTGCCAAGGACAAACGTGGTGAAGCGCCGTTCAGCGTGGATGCGAACCTGCTGCACACCTCCTCTGAGGGCAAGGTTCTGGAAGACCCGGCCGAAATGGCACCCGAATACGTGTTCCAGCGCACCGATGATCCGGTCTCGGCCCCGGATGAGCCCGAGTATATCGAAATCACCTTTGAACAGGGTGACGCGGTTGCGATCAACGGCGAAGCGATGAGCCCCGCCACCATCCTGACCAAACTGAACGAATATGGCAAAACCCACGGGATCGGCCGTCTGGATTTCGTGGAAAACCGTTTCGTCGGAATGAAGTCGCGCGGCATCTACGAGACCCCCGGCGGCACCATCCTGCTGGAAGCGCACCGCGGCATCGAACAGATCACCTTGGATTCGGGCGCCGGGCACCTGAAGGACTCGATCATGCCGCGCTATGCCGAGCTGATCTATAACGGTTTCTGGTTCTCGCCCGAGCGTGAGATGCTGCAAGCCCTGATCGACAAATCGCAGGAACATGTTACCGGCACGGTCCGTCTGCGCCTGTTCAAAGGCGCGGCCTTTACTGTGGCGCGCTGGTCCGATCATAGCCTGTATTCCGAGGCCCACGTGACCTTTGAAGAAGACGCCGGTGCCTATGACCAGACGGATGCGGCTGGGTTCATTCAGCTGAACGCCCTGCGGCTGAAGCTGCTGGCTGCCCGCAATCGCCGCCTCAAAGGCTGACGCCAAGTCATAATTGTTGAGCTTGAAACGCCCTCCTATTGCTGGGGGGCGTTTTTCATTTGGGGGACACCATGACGCTTTCTGATATTGCCGAGATGATCCGCAGTTCGGTCGCCGCCAGCAACTTTACCGACAGCCTGAAATTCGACTGCGGCGATCAGGGCGTGCTGGTCATCGCCGACCGCGCCGTGTCATTGGAAGACCGCGACACCGACGTGACCCTGAAAATGTCGGCCGAGAACGTGGAAAAGCTGATCAAAGGCAAACTGAACCCCATGACCGCCGTGATGATGGGCAAAATCAAACTGGCCGGAAACCCGGCAGTGGCGATGAAGCTGAAAGAGCTATTGTAGTATGATAGCTCATGTCTCCTAGAGTTCGGGTTGTCGTCTACATTAAGTGGTTTTTAGACCCTACACTTACGAGATATGGCATACCTCTTGACTCAACCCAAACGATTCATGATCCTGTAGGGTGACTCTAGGGAAAGATGCGCCGCCCAAGCTGGTACCTCGAGCGGCGCGACACTCCCTATCCGCTAGTTCCCAGTAGGGTCGCAGCGGGCATTCGATGAGCACCCTGATTCTCCTGAATCAGCACGATTGTGTCAAGCGACCCTTCGCTAAACTGAAGGATCTCGGCAATGACTGCTGGTTATGAATACTACTATGTAAACGACAACGCTCAACCTAACGGAGAGCACGAAGTACATAAGTCCGATTGCGCTCGGCTGGCTTTGGTAAACTCCAAGACCTACGTGGGGTATTACGACAACTGCAAAGACGCTGTGCGAGAAGCAAAGAACAATCACTACGCAAACTCCGACGGCTGCTACTATTGCTGCCGCGCTTGCCACACTCGCTAAGGCTCAGCGGGGCGGGTGTAGATGTTAAATCTTCACCCGCGCCAAGCGTTCATAATGCGGCCACGCCTCGGCCAGCAGGTCCGCCGCCACCCCCTCCAACGCAGGCAACTCCCCCTCGGCGGGCGCGAATCCCGTCGAGCTATGTACCGCGCCGTACCAATGCGCGGCCCAGACGCCATCCGTCGGATGCCCTCCGCGCGGCCAGGACAGCATCGCTGGATCAAATTCCAACCCGATCGCCGCGCATAATTTGCGCAGCATCCCCTCAGGGTCGCGGCGGATGTCAGAACTGTCCACCACCACCGGATTTTGGCCCAGCGCCCGGCAATACTCAAACAATTCCGTCTGCTGCGTGAACCCGATATCGGACAGCCTGAAGCCATCCCATTTCGCGCCGAAACTGGCGATCACCCGCGCCGGGTGCCGGATCAGGAACACATTCGTGACCTCTGCCATCCAATCCCTAGGCATCCCCAGCACCATATGTTGCGTCATGTGTTTCTGGTAAAAATGCGGCTTTTGCGCCGGAACAGAGCCTAATATCTGCGCCACAACCTCCTCGGCTCCCTCGGGGCGCGAGGCCAAAATCTCCTCCCGCATCGGGTGATCCAACCCCGTCAATCGCAGATATGGGCCATAGAACGGCTCATCCAGCACGGCGCAATCGGGCCGCGCGCCGAAGGAATACAACATCGCCGTGGACAGGTTCCGCGGGCCAGACCACATCGCAATCCGCATCAGGCGCACTCCTTCTCGATCAGGTCTTTGTACAGCGCACGCAGGTGCCGCGTCACCGGCCCCATCTGCCCGTCGCCAATCTGCCGCCCGTCGATCATCCCCACCGGGGTTTGCGCGCCGAACGTGCCGGTCAAAAACGCCTCGTCCGCGCCATAGGTATCGACCAACGAGTAGTTTCGCTCAAAAACCGGGATACCGTTTGCGCGGCACAGCTCGATCACCTTGCCGCGCGTAATCCCGTTCATGCAATAATCGCCCGTCGAGGTCCAAACCGCCCCCTTCCGCACGATAAAAAAGTTACAGGCATTCGTCGTGTTCACGAACCCGTTCACATCCAGCATCAAGGCCTCATCCGCCCCCGCCTTTTCCGCCGCGATACAGGCCAGAATGCAGTTCAGTTTCGAATGAGAGTTCAGTTTCGGATCCTGCGTCATCGGCAGACCCCGGATATGCGGCACCGTCGCCAGGCTGATCGGGCGCGGGATTGAGGGGCGGGAATGCTCCATGATAATCGCCACGGTCG
Source organism: Paracoccaceae bacterium (assembly GCA_002708925.1). GTDB lineage: Bacteria > Pseudomonadota > Alphaproteobacteria > Rhodobacterales > Rhodobacteraceae > Thalassobius. The sequence goes on along the minus strand of PAPN01000024.1, from coordinate 18,237 downwards.
GGCCGGATTGCGACAAGGACGGATGCTGAAACGGCCGCACCTTCAGCCCGCGCGTTACCATCAGCCGCGCATGGGCGTCCGTGACCATGCAATTGGCTTTTTGTGTCTCTAACAAGGCAGAAATCATGCCATTCCGATCCATCCCAATATCCAGATCAATGGCTTTGGCTGCCTCGAACAAGCGGTCCATGTGCTCGTCCAGAAAGGCCCATTTACCATCATACAATCGCAGCCCTTCCCACACGCCGTCCCCCAGCATGAAGCCGCTATCGTAAACCGAAACCCTGGCCTCGTGCTTCGGCACGATTGCCCCGTTCAGATAGATCAGAATCTGCTCGTTCCGGGCGTCCTCTTCGGCTTGATGAGTCGTGACGTGATCTGTCATGCGCGGTCTCCTTCGGGACCAAGCTACATCTGGATTCAACTGGCGCAAGCGGGTTCACGGCGTCTCACCCTTGCGTGACATTCGATTGCAGGGGATTGGCGAACAACTGGGCGTAAGTCATCCTGACACCAAAGGGGAATAGCCATGACCACACATTTCAACACGCTTAAACCTGCCTTATTGGTGCTTGCCATCCTTTTCAGAGTGCTGCTGGAATGCAGCCGCGCCCAGGCCGCACCCACTCAGACTCTGACCGTAGCCGGTGGGTGCTTCTGGTGCGTGGAATCGGATTTCGAGCAGGTCAAAGGCGTGCAAGAGGTTGTCTCGGGTTACACCGGCGGGTCGGTCCGGAACCCGACGTACAAACAGGTGACACGCGGCGGCACAGGGCATTATGAGGCCGTTCAGATCCACTATGACCCTGATGTCGTCAGCGCAGCCCAGCTGTTGAACATGTTTTTCCGCTCGGTCGATCCGACGGACGCGGGTGGCCAGTTCTGTGATCGCGGGGATAGTTATCGCACCGCAATCTTTGTATCCGGCACCAGGGAAAAGGCGATTGCCGAAACTGCGCTAAACCAGGCACAGAAATCGCTGGGGCAAAAAATTGTGACCCCAATCCTGCCCGAAATGCGCTTTTTCAAGGCCGAGGCATATCACCAGGATTACTATAAAGGGGACAAAATCGTCCTGACTCGCTTTGGCCCGGTCAAACAATCCAAAGCGTATAAAAAATACCGCGAGGCCTGCGGACGCGACAAGCGGGTTAAGCAGCTATGGGGAAAGGCAGCGCCCTTCGCACATTAGAACGCCTGCACCTCTTTCAGATCTGGGATGACGTCAGCGGTGCCTTTACGAGTCACCATCAAAGCAGCCGCACGCGTGGCCAGATCAATGGCCTGAGCCGTGGGCAGCCCGCGATCCAGACCCGCCAGAAAATAGCCGGTGAAAGTATCGCCTGCGCCCGTAGTGTCCACAGGATCGACCTTGAGCGCGGGAAAGCTCTGAGGTTCGAAATCACGATGCCGCTCGAACAGAACGCAGCCCTCAGCGCCGCGTGTCACCAAAACCGTGGACACATCCATCTCGGGGCCGGGCACCAGCCCGGTTGCAGAATGCAGCTGCTCCATCTCGATCGCGTTCAGGATCAACATGTCCAGCATCGGCAGAATTGCAGTGATTGCCGCAATGGAAAAAGGAGCGGCGGCATAGGCGATCGTCAGCCCCAGTTTCGAGCCTATTTCAGCGGCAAACCTCTGTTTGTTGGTCTCATTCTGCATCAGCAGAATGTCACCGTGATGTGCTTCGGCCAGGGCCAGTCCCACAACGGATTCAGGAACATCGCGATTGGCACCGGGGTAAATCACGATGGCGTTTTCACCCTCATCATCCAGATGAATGATTGCATGGCCCGTCGGTTCCGAAACCTCGCGAATCCAGCGGGTATCGACACCGTATTCCGTCAGCCGATCCACCGCCCAGCGCCCGTCTGATCCAACCGCCCCGATATGCGCAGCCCGCGCACCGGCACGGGCGGCGGCCACCGACATGTTCGCGCCTTTGCCGCCCAGCCCACGCACCAGCGAAGAGGCCGCAATTGTCTCGCCCGGTTCGGGCAGATGCGGCACGCGATACAGGTAATCGGCATTGATAGACCCGAGGTTCCAGATGGTCATTCGGGCCCTCCCTGGGTTAACCCACCTTACACGCGGCCAGAATGGCCATGTTCAGAATGTCATTTGCCGTCGCGTTGGTCGAGCAAATCTGAATGGACTTATCCACGCCGGACAGGATCGGGCCGATCACCGTGGCCCCTGCCATTTCCTGCATCAGTTTCACGCTGATCGAGGCCGAGTGACGCGCAGGCACCACCAGAATATTCGCCGGGCCGGACAGGCGCTGGAACGGATAGGCCTCGGCGGCTTTGGCGTTCAGCGCCACATCGACGGTCATCTCACCCTCGTATTCGAAATCGACGCCGCGGGCCTCCAGCACTTTGGGGGCGATGTGCATTTTCTCGGCCCGTTCGGACACCGGATAGCCAAAGGTCGAGAAGCTGACAAAGGCCACACGCGGGTCCAGCCCCAGATGCCGCGCCACCCCGGCCGAGCGTTCAGCGATGTTGGCCAGATCCTCTTCGTCGGGCCATTCATGCACCAACGTATCCGAGATCAGCACGATCCGCCCCTTATGGATGATCGCAGTGACGCCAGCCGCGCCATGTTCGGCATCGGCGTCAAACACATGGTTGATCAGCTCCATCACGTGGGCCGATTTCCGGGTCGCGCCAGTGACCAGACCATCGCCATGCCCATGCGCCAGCATCAACGCGCTGAAGACATGCCGGTCACGGGCCGCCAGGCGGTGAATATCGTGCCGGTCATAGCCCTTGCGTTGCAGCCGCTCGTACAGGAAATCCTTGTACGCATCCAAATGGCGGGTGTTGGCGGCGTTCACCACCTCCAGCTCGCGTACCGCATCGCCCATACCGGCGGCTTCCAGCTTTTCCTTCACATCGTTCTGACGGCCCACAACCAGCGCCTTACCCAGGCCCGAGCGTTGATACTGCACCGCCGCGCGCAGCACGCGGGGGTCGTCGCCTTCGGCAAAGATCATCCGCGCCTGCGCGTTCCGAGCGCGCGCGTTGATCCCTCGCAGGATGCTGGCGGTCGGGTCCATCCGGGTTTTCAGCGACACCTCATAGGCGTCCATGTCGATGATCGGGCGCCGCGCGGCCCCCGTGTCCATCCCGGCCTTGGCCACGGCGGGCGGGATCGTATAGATCAGGCGCGGGTCAAACGGCGTGGGAATGATGTAGTCGCGGCCAAAGCTTAGCGCCTTACCATAGGCCATCGCCACCTCATCCGGCACATCCTCACGGGCCAGTTCGGCCAGCGCCTCGGCGCAGGCGATTTTCATTTCGTCATTGATGGCGCGGGCATGAATATCCAGCGCCCCGCGGAACAGATACGGGAAGCCCAACACGTTGTTCACCTGGTTGGGGTAATCCGACCGTCCGGTGGCAACAATCGCATCGGCGCGCACGGCGTGGGCCTCTTCGGGGGTAATTTCCGGATCGGGGTTCGCCATGGCGAAAATCACCGGATTGTCGTTCATGGATTCCACCATTTCAGGCGTTACCGCACCCTTGACCGACACGCCCAGGAACACATCGGCGCCCACCATCGCCTCTTCCAGCGTGCGCAACTCGGTTTTCACCGCATGAGCCGATTTCCACTGGTTCATGCCCTCGGTCCGGCCCTGGTAAATCACACCTTTGGTATCACACACGATGCAGTTTTCGTGCCGCGCGCCCATCGCCTTAAGCAATTCGATACAAGCGATCCCGGCAGCCCCCGCACCGTTCAGCACGATTTTCACATCTTCGATTTGCTTACCCGAGATATGCAGCGCGTTGATCAGGCCCGCCGCACAAATCACCGCTGTCCCATGCTGATCATCGTGGAAGACGGGGATATCCATCTCTTCCTTGAGCTTCTGCTCGATGATGAAACATTCGGGCGCTTTGATGTCCTCAAGGTTGATCCCGCCAAAGGTGGGGCCCATCAGCTTCACGGCCTTGATGATCTCATCGGGGTCTTCGGTATCCAGCTCGATGTCGATGCTGTTCACATCCGCGAACCGTTTGAACAGAACCGACTTGCCCTCCATCACAGGTTTCGAGGCAAGCGCCCCCAGATTCCCCAGCCCCAGAACCGCCGTACCGTTCGAAACCACGGCCACAAGGTTCCCCTTGTTGGTATAGTCATAGGCCGTTTCCGGCACCGCGGCGATCGCCTCGCAGGGAACCGCCACACCCGGCGAATAGGCCAGCGACAGATCCCGCTGCGTGGTCATCGGCACGCTGGGGGTGATGTCAAATTTGCCGGGGCTGGGTTCCAGATGGAAGGCCAGCGCCTCTTCGGGGGTGATGCGGTTTTTCGTCATGTGATCGGGCCTGTGAATGGTTGGGCTCACGCCTCATACATGTCTCTGGCCTCAGTCTCAACACAAACACGTTTTCGGCTTTCACCTGTTTGCGCGGATTTGTAAGGTTTGCCGGAACGAACAGGGGGACGGACGTGGGTAAAGTCACGCCAATGATGGCGCAATATCTGGAAATCAAAGAGGGCCACCCCGATGCCCTGCTGTTTTACCGGATGGGCGATTTCTATGAGATGTTTTTTCAGGACGCCATCGCCGCAGCCGAGGCGCTAGACATCGCGCTGACGAAACGCGGCAAACATCAGGATCAGGACATCCCCATGTGCGGCGTCCCCGTTCACGCCGCCGAGGGCTATTTCCTGACCCTGATCCGCAAAGGTTTCCGCGTTGCTGTCTGCGAACAGATGGAAGACCCGGCCGAAGCCAAAAAGCGCGGCTCGAAATCCGTGGTCCGACGCGAGGTCGTGCGGCTGGTCACCCCCGGCACCCTGACCGAGGAATCCCTGCTTGAGGCCCGCCGTCACAACTTCTTGGCCAGCTACGCCCAGGTACGTGATCAGGCGGCTTTGGCCTGGGTCGATATCTCGACCGGCGAATTCCACGTGATGCCTCTGGATCCGGTGCGTCTGGGCCCTGAACTGGCCCGTCTGCGCCCGTCCGAGGTGATCATTCCCGATAGCGACGATCTGTATATTGCTGGCTCCGATGCCCATAACCTGACCGAGATTATCGACGAAAACGGCGCTGCGGCCACGCCTCTGGGGCCCGCTGCATTCGACTCTACTTCGGCGCAAAAGCGGCTTTGCGCGCTGTTTGATGTCGGCTCGTTGGATTCGTTCGGGCAATTCACCCGCGCCGAGGTGTCCGCGATGGGCGCCACCGTTCAATATCTGGAAATCACGCAAAAGGGCAAACTGCCGCTGCTGCGCCGCCCCCAGCGCGAAGCCGAGGCCCGCGTGGTTCAGATCGACGCCGCGACGCGCCGAAATCTGGAGCTGACCCATGCGCTAAGCGGCGGCCGGGCTGGCTCGCTTCTGGCGGCGATTGATCGCACGGTAACCGCCGCCGGGGCACGCCTGCTTGAGCGGCGGCTGTCCAGTCCCTCGCGCGTGTTGAATGTCGTGCACGATCGCCTGAGCGCCGTCGATTTCGCCTATGAAAACACCCGCGTCGCCGCTGATCTGAATGACGCACTGCGTAAGGTGCCTGACCTGGATCGCGCGCTCTCCCGTCTTGGTCTGGATCGGGGCGGTCCGCGTGATCTGGCCGCAATCCGGAACGGCCTGGCGCAAGCCGGGCAAATCGCGGAAATTCTTAACGGCGCCCCCCTGCCCCAGCTTCTGAACCAGGCCGCGCAGGATCTGATCGGACACGAAGATCTGCTGGACCTGCTGGATCAGTCCCTGGTCGCCGAGCCCCCCCTTCTGACGCGCGACGGCGGCTTTATCGCCCCCGGTTTTGATAACGAGCTGGACGAAATGCGCCAACTACGCGACGAAGGCCGCAGCGTTATTGCCGGAATGCAGCAGGAATACATCGCTGATACCGGAATTAACTCTTTGAAAATTAAGCATAATAATGTTCTTGGCTATTTCGTTGAGGTCACCGCGACCCACGCCGAAAAAATGCTGTCCGAACCCCTGTCGGACACGTTTAAACATCGCCAGACAACGGCCAATCAGGTGCGCTTTACCACAGTGCCACTATCTGAAATGGAGACGAAAATCCTCAACGCCGGTGGCCGCGCTCTGGAGATCGAAAAACGCGTATTCGAGACGCTCCGTCAGGCTATTCTGCACGTCGCGGACAAGGTTAACGCCGCCGCCCGCGCGCTGGCAGAAATTGACCTATCCACGGCTCTGGCCGATCTGGCGCGGGGCGAGAATTGGTGCAAACCCAAGGTAGACAACAGCCGCGCGCTGAACATACAGGGCGGGCGTCATCCGGTTGTCGAACAGGCGCTGCGCAAACAGGGAAATACGCCTTTCGTTGCCAATGATTGTGACCTGACCGCGCAAAATGACAGCGCCGCAATTTGGCTGCTGACCGGCCCGAACATGGCCGGTAAATCGACCTTTCTGCGGCAGAATGCTCTTATTGCGCTGCTGGCTCAGATCGGCAGTTACGTGCCGGCTCAATCGGCGCATATTGGGATGGTCAGCCAGCTGTTCAGCCGCGTCGGAGCCTCGGATGATCTGGCGCGGGGGCGCTCAACCTTTATGGTGGAAATGGTCGAAACCGCCGCAATTCTGAACCAGGCCGACGACCGTGCGCTGGTAATCCTGGACGAGATCGGGCGCGGCACCGCTACGTATGACGGGCTGTCCATCGCCTGGGCCACACTGGAACATTTGCATGACGTGAACAAATCGCGGGCCCTGTTCGCAACGCATTATCACGAGATGACCTCGCTTGCTGAGAAGCTGACCGGCGTGGCAAACGCCACCGTCGCAGTGAAGGAATATGAGGGCGAGGTGATTTTCCTGCACGAGGTGCGCAAGGGCGCGGCGGATCGGTCTTACGGTGTTCAGGTCGCCAAACTAGCCGGTCTGCCCGAGGCCGTTGTCGCCCGCGCGCGGATCGTTCTGGATGCTTTGGAAAAAGGCGAGCGTGAGGGCACCAAGAAAGAGGCGACGATTGACGATCTGCCACTGTTTTCTGCCGCGCCGCCGCCCGCCCCCGTTCAGACCAGGGACTCCGAGGTGGAAAAGCGCCTAGAGGACGTCCACCCGGACACGATGACTCCGCGTCAGGCTTTGGATCTGATTTACGAGCTGAAAGCCCTGAAATGAAAACTCCCGCCAAAGAGCGGGAGCTGACTGTTTCATATGGAACCGCGCTTATGCCGGGGTCGAGGACACGCCCACCTGCGCCGGGCGCAGCAAGCGATCATGCAGTTTGAACCCTTCGGCCGAGACCTGAATGATGTCACCTGCCTTGGTGCCGGGCACGGGGGCTTCGAACATGGCTTCGTGCAGGTTCGGGTCGAATTTTTCGCCCACTTCAGGCGCGATCAGCTCGATCCCGTGCTTTTTGAACACGTTCAGCAGTTCGCGCATGGTCAGCTCGACACCTTCCAGAACGGCGCCGAACTGGTCGCGGTGCTCATCCGTGACCGCATCCAGCGCGCGTTTCATGTTGTCATAAACGGGCAGCACATCGCGGGCCAGTTTCGAGCCGCCGTACTGCTCCCCTTCGCGGCGCTGTTTATCCGCGCGTTTGCGCGCGTTTTCGGCATCGGCCAGCGCGCGCATGAATTTATCTTTGTAGTCGTCGCGTTCGGCACGCAGCGCATCCACCTCCAGCTCGGCGTCCGAGATCTCTTCCATCTCGTCTGCAAAGGCCTCGGCTTCGGCGGTTTCGATGTCGTCAAGAAAATCGTCGTTCTTGGGCTCTGCCATAGTTCTACCTCTAGCTCCGGTCCGAAATCATTTTTCCGACCAGTTGTGCCGTGTAATCCACAATCGGCACGATCCGTCCATAGTTCAGGCGCGTGGGGCCGATCACGCCCACCGCACCGATAATTTTACGATCAGCGTTCATATAAGGAGAAACCACCAAAGAGGAACCCGAAAGTGAGAAAAGTTTGTTTTCCGAGCCGATAAAAATGCGCACACCTTCGCCCGCTTCGGTCAGTTGCAGGAATTCCTCGATGTCGCGCTTGCGTTCCAGATCGTCGAACAGCACGCGAATGCGATCCAGGTCTTCTCCGTTGCCTTCGGGGCTGAGCAGATTCGCACGGCCGCGGACGATCAGGCGCTCGTTGCGGTCGCCCTCGTTTTCCCAGACGGCCAGCCCGCTTTCGACCAGATCGCGCGCCAGCGCATCAATCTCTTGCCGGCGGCTGTCGATGGCCTTGCGGATTTCGGTATGCAGATCGGACAGGGTTTTGCCCTCGATCAGCGCGTTCAGGAAATTCGCGGCCTCCCGCATGGACGAGGGCGTCTGACCGGGCGGCGGCGTGAACAGCCGGTTTTCCACATGTCCATCGGCAAAAACCAAAACCACCAGGGACCGGTCCGCCCCAAGGGACACAAATTCCAGGTGCTTGATCGGCGCCTCGTGTTTTGGGGTCAACACGATCGAGGCCCCCTGCGTCACACCCGACAAAGCCGTGCTAACCCGGTCCAGCAGCCCGCCCACATCATGGGAGTTCGTCGCCAGGGTTTCATCCAATTTCAGCCGGTCCTGCTGATCCAGGTCCCGCACCTCAAGAAAGCCATCCACGAACATCCGCAGCCCCATCTGCGTTGGCACGCGCCCGGCGGACACATGGGGGCTGTCCAACAGGCCCATATACTCCAGGTCCTGCATCACGTTCCGGATGGTCGCCGCGCTGACCTTTTCGCTAAGCGTGCGCGTCAATGAGCGCGATCCGACGGGTTCACCATTATGCAGATAGCCCTCGACAACGCGGCGAAACACCTCTCGCGAGCGGTCGTTCAGCTCTTCCAGAATGTTGTTTTCCGACACCATGGCCCCTACCCTACCAGCACGCCATTAAAGAGCCAACGCGCCAAAGGTCAATCACCCTTGCGTTTCAGAAGGCTTGCCCTGTATCTGACCCTTAACAAAAGGGGAATTATCATGCGTCCATCCGGTAGACAGCTGAACGAAATGCGCACGGTTTCGATTGAAACTGGCGTCACCAAACATGCCGAGGGTTCGTGCATGATCCGCATGGGCGACACCCATGTCCTGTGCACCGCCACGATCGAGGACCGCGTGCCTCCGTTCATCAAGGGCTCGGGTCTGGGCTGGGTGACTGCGGAATACGGGATGCTGCCCCGATCCACCACCAGCCGGATGCGCCGCGAGGCAGCAGCGGGCAAACAAGGCGGAAGAACCGTTGAAATTCAACGCCTTATTGGTCGATCCCTGCGCGCTGGCGTGGATCGCGTTGCCCTGGGCGAACGTCAGATCACCGTGGATTGCGATGTCATCCAGGCTGATGGCGGCACCCGCTGCGCCTCGATCACCGGGGGGTGGGTTGCGCTGCGTCTGGCCGTGAATAAGCTGATGAAGGCCGGTATCGTAAAGACCGATCCGTTGGTCGAGCCCGTCGCCGCCGTGTCCTGCGGGATTTACGCCGGTCAGCCCGTGCTGGATCTGGATTACCCCGAAGATAGCGAGGCAGGCGTGGATGGAAACTTCATCATGCTGGAAAGCGGTCGCCTGATCGAGGTGCAAATGTCCGCCGAGGGCGCCACCTATTCGCGCGACCAGATGAACCAGTTGATGGATCTAGCCGAAAAAGGCGTCGCCGAACTGGCCGCAGCGCAAAAGGCCGCTGTTGATGCGTAAGTTCGACGGCGATCAGCTGGTCCTGGCCAGCCACAACAAAGGCAAGCTGCGAGAAATCGCGGCTTTGCTGGCGCCTTTCGGAATTTCTGTATCCTCGGCCGCCGATCATGGCCTGGACGAACCCGAAGAAACCGAGGACACTTTCGCCGGAAACGCCCGGATCAAGGCGCATTACGCCGCGCAAAAAACCGGCTTGCCCGCGCTGTCCGATGACAGCGGGATTTCCGTGGATGCTTTGGACGGCGCGCCCGGCGTTTACACCGCTGATTGGGCCGAAACACCGAACGGGCGTGATTTCGCCATGGCGATGGAAAAAACCTGGGCCCTTCTGGAGCAGAAAAACGCCCCCTTCCCTCGGTCCGCCGCGTTCAACTGCACGCTTTGCCTGGCCTGGCCAGATGGCCATGATGAACTGTTCGTCGGCAAAGTCGAAGGCCAGGTCACCTGGCCCATGCGCGGCGAACACGGTTTTGGCTACGATCCGATCTTTGTGCCCAACGGGTTCGACATCACTTTTGGTGAAATGGACCCCGCAGAAAAACACAAGATGAGCCACCGCGCCGACGCTTTTGCCAAACTGGTGGCAGGCTGCTTTGATTGAGGATTGGCAGAACGGTGGCTTCGGGATTTACGTCCATTGGCCGTTCTGTCAGGCCAAATGCCCCTATTGCGATTTCAACAGCCATGTTGCCCGAGAAATTGATCAATCCCGCTGGCTTAGAGCCTATTTATCCGAAATTGACCGATACGCCGAGATGTGCGGTGGACGGCCTCTGAACTCGGTTTTCTTTGGCGGAGGGACGCCCAGCTTGATGGACCCCGAGGTGGTTCATGGCATTCTGGAGCGTATCCGCTCGAACTGGTCACTGTCCAATAATGCTGAAATCACGCTCGAAGCGAATCCCGGCTCTGTCGATGCGGGGCGTTTTTCTGGCTATGCACAGGCGGGGGTGAATCGCGTTTCGATGGGGATTCAGGCTCTGAATAACCGTGATTTGCGTCTTTTGGGGCGTATTCACTCTGTCGAAGAGGCCAAATTCGCCTTCGATATCGCCCGCTCTCAGTTTGATCGGGTCAGCTTTGATTTGATCTACGCCAGGCAGGATCAGACCCTGGCCGATTGGCAGGCCGAACTGCGCGAAGCCCTCTCGATGGCGATTGATCATGTGTCTCTGTATCAGCTGACAATCGAGCAAGGTACAGCCTTTGGCGATCGTTATAATCGCGGCGGGCTAAAGGGCCTGCCTGCTGATGATCTGGCCGCAGATATGTACGAAGCGACACAGGACATCTGCGGTGAAGCTGGAATGCGGGCCTATGAGGTATCAAATCACGCAAAGCCCGGCGCCGAGTCCCTGCACAATTGTATCTATTGGCGCTACGGAGACTACATCGGCATCGGCCCCGGTGCGCATGGACGCCTGACGCTAAACGGCCAGAAACACGCTACCGAAGCATATTCGAATCCCCAAAAATGGCTTGATCTCAGCGTGAGCGGACAGACCGAGCGGCAATTTGAACCGCTCTGCCCGCATGACCAGGGGAATGAATATCTGATGATGGGGCTGCGCCTACAAGAAGGTATCTCAGTCTCACGGCTGGAAAATCTGGCGAACCGCCCCTTGAATGCCAAGCAACTAAGCTACCTACAGGATATCGGCATGATCGCGCTGAAAGGCGACAGTCTGTCAGTATCCAAAGAGGGTAGAATGGTGTTGAATACTGTTATCCGAGAACTGTTGATAGACTGACTATGCGCTACATATGGGCCATTTTAGGGTTGATTAGTGTCGCAATCGGGCTTGTTGGGATCATTTTACCTCTTGTCCCAACGGTGCCTCTTATGATTCTGGCTGCGTTCTTTTTTGCCCGCTCTAGCGAGAGGCTGCACAATTGGCTGATCTCTCATCCTACCTTTGGGCCTTCGATCCAGGACTGGCAGGATCACGGAGCGATCAGCGCAAAGGGTAAGCGTATTGCCACTCTTTCAATCGCCGTGGTTTTTGCGATTTCGCTGATCATGGGTCTGCGCCCGATGATCCTGATTATTCAGGCCATCACGCTGGGCGCAGTTCTGACTTTCATCTGGACGCGCCCTAATTCATAGATGACAGAAGGCGGCAAACCTCGTCCAGTTGCTCTAAATTATTGTAGCTGATCGTGACCTTACCGGATTCTTGCCCGTCAGAGTGATCAATCGAGACTTTCATACCCAGATTTGCGCTCAGATCGCCCTCTAATGCGCGGGTATCTGCGTCCTTCTCAGGCTTGGATCGAGCCGTTTTAGGCGATGTTTGGGTCGATTCCTTCGGGCCTTTTGCCAGTCTTTCCGTCTCACGTACCGAGAGATTTCCATTGATCACACGTTTCGCCAAAGCAACCGGATCCTCGGCGGTGATCAGCGCGCGGGCATGGCCGGCCGACAATTTCCCATCGCGGACAAACTCTTGAACCTCTTCAGGCAAGTTCAGCAAACGCACCAGATTGGCGATATAGCTGCGGCTTTTCCCTAAAACCTCAGACAGTTTTTCCTGTGTGTGTCCGAATTTCTCCATCAACTGGCGATAGCCCGCAGCCTCTTCGACGGCATTCAGGTCCGCGCGCTGGATGTTCTCGATGATCGCAACCTCAAGAACTTCGGTATCATTAAACTCACGCACCAAGATAGGAATGCTGTGCAGTTGAGCCATCTGAGCCGCACGCCAGCGGCGCTCGCCTGCGACGATCTCATACTCGCCACTTTTTCCAGGGCGATGGCGCACGATCAACGGCTGAATGATGCCCTTTTCCTTGATCGAGGCGGCCAGTTCATCCAGCTGTTCAGCAGTAAAAGTACGCCGAGGCTGATCCGGATTAGGGAAAATCTTCTCGACTGGAACCGTCAAATCCGCACGTCGCTGACCTCCCTCTTCAGGGGCAGTCTCAGTCGGAGCAACATCAGCCATCAACGCGGACAGGCCACGCCCCAAACCGCGGGGTTTGTTTCGTTTTTCACTCATATCAGCCTCATTTATTTCTTATGCCGCGGCGCGGACGTTATTATTCAAAAGCTCGCGCGCGAGATCCAGATAGGCCAAAGCGCCCTTGGATTTCGGATCGTATTCCAGAACGGGCATCGCAAATGAGGGCGCCTCGCTCACACGGACATTTCGGGGAATGACCGTAGAAAACACCAAATCCCCAAGATTATCGCGCGCGTCATCTTCGACCTGCTGAGACAAGTTGTTGCGTGCATCATACATCGTCAACACAACACCTTCGATCCGAAGGTTCGGATTCGCCGTCTGCCGCACCTCTCGGATGGTCAACATCAATTGCGACAATCCCTCTAGCGCAAAGAATTCGGATTGTAGAGGCACCAGAACGGAATGCGCGGCAACCATTGCATTCACAGTCAGCAAATTTAGCGAAGGCGGGCAGTCAATCAGAACGAAATCAAAGGCATAAGTATCCATCGCGTGCTGTCGCAAGGCATCATGCAGCAGGAATGACCTTTTTTCATTTGAAATCAGCTCTATATCCGCCGATGATAAATCAACCGTCGCCGGGACGATGGACAAATCCTTGGTGTTCGTTTGTTGAATCACCTCTGACAGATCAGCATCGTCAAGCAACAGCTCATAGGTAGTGAATTCACGATCTTCGGTTTCGATTCCCAACCCGGTTGAAGCGTTTCCCTGCGGATCAAGGTCAATAATCAGCACGCGACACCCCAATGCGGCAAGCGCCGAGCCAAGATTGATCGTCGTTGTGGTTTTTCCGACCCCACCTTTCTGATTGGCTACGGCAATGATTTTCGGTCCGGGCGGACGGGTCGGATCAGACACGGGAAATACCTCCGATTCTTAGAATGACGGCCCCTGGTTCCGTTTTACTCTTAGTCTGTTCCCATTCAAAAAACCACGAGGCTTCTGCCGTTTGAACCTCATTTTTCCAGTTGACGCCTTTGGGGAACAAAGCAATGCCCGATTCTTGCATATGACGCTGAGAAAACTCTAACAAAACGGACAAATCCGCCAATGCTCGTGCAGATAGGACATCGGCGTTCAACGGTAAAGTTTGCTCGATTCTATCGGTGATCACCTGGGCATTCAGCCCAATTTCACGAATAACTGTCCGCAGGAAGACAGATTTACGTGCATCGCTTTCAACCAATGTAAACAACGCCTGCGGGTTGCGTCCCTGGGATAATATTGCGCAAACAAGCCCCGGAAAGCCTCCGCCACTTCCCAAATCAACCCAATGCTGAAAATCTACCGGCGCAAGATCGAAAATCTGCGCTGAATCTTGGATATGGCGCTGCCAAACCGCATCAATCGTGGATTTGGACACCAGATTGATGCGGGGATTCCACTTTTTCAGAAGCTCTACATAGGTTTCGAGCTTCTCGATTGTTTCACGTGAAACATCCAGGTCTGCTTTGGTCACGCTGAACGATCTCTCTTTTCCTGCCTTAGCTTGGCCAACAGCAGCATTAAGGCGGCTGGGGTCATTCCCTCGACACGACTGGCATGAGCCAAAGTTCGAGGTCGCGCCAAAGTCAACTTTTTAGTCAACTCATTCGACAACCCCTCTACACCCTCATACGAGAACGCATCAGGAATAACATGCTGCTCATCGCGCTTCATTGCCTCGACATCGCGCTTCTGCCGATCAATATAATTCGCATAAAGCGCATCCTTGGCCAGCTGCGATTTTGTTTCTTCATCCAATTCAGAAACGCTATGATCCAGCTTTTCAAGAAGCCCGAAATCAGCGTCCGGAAAAGCCAGAATCTGGTAAAGATTGCGACGAGCCCCGTCTTGATTCACCTTCATTCCTGCCTTCGCCAAATCCCGAGAAGAGAAATCCGAGCCCTTCAACAGGGCCTCTCCTTTCGAGAGCCTATCAGCTTTTTCCAGGAATATACCCGCACGTTCAGAGCCAACGCATCCAATTTCTATCCCCAAAGGCGTCAGTCTTTGATCTGCGTTATCCGCGCGCAAAGACAGGCGGAATTCAGCGCGCGAGGTAAACATGCGATAGGGTTCAGAAACGCCTCGGGTGATCAGATCATCAATCATGACGCCGATATAGCTCTCTCGGCGACTAAAATGAATTGGATCCTTACCCAGAGCATCGGCCGCAGCGTTCAAACCTGCAACCAGCCCCTGTGCAGCGGCCTCTTCATATCCGGTGGTGCCGTTGATTTGACCAGCCAGATAAAGGCCAGGAACGGTTTTTACCGCCAGACGATCATCCAGCGCACGTGGATCAACATAGTCATATTCGATCGCATATCCAGGCTGTAATATTTCCGCATCCTCAAGCCCATAGATTGACCGTACATAGGATTCCTGAACATCCTGAGGAAGCGACGTAGAGATACCATTCGGGTAAACCGTATGATCATCCAGACCTTCTGGCTCTAGGAAAATCTGATGCGAGGCCTTATCGGCAAATCGTACGATCTTATCCTCAATCGAGGGGCAATATCGTGGCCCTACCCCCTCAATATGCCCGCCATACATTGCGGACCGAGACAGGTTATCCCGAATGATCTGATGGGTTGTCTCATTCGTGTGGGTGATTCCGCAAGAAATCTGACGAACTTGGGGCCCTTTCGATAGGAAAGAAAACATTGCCGGATCATCATCGCCCGGCTGCGAATCCAAAAGATCCCACTTGATTGTGCGCCCATCCAGGCGAGGCGGAGTTCCCGTTTTCAAACGTCCCAGAGGCAGATCGAAACTATCCATCCGTTCAGCCAAGGGGACTGAGGGGCGATCTCCCATCCGGCCTCCGGGGTGTTGAACATCCCCAATATGAATCACGCCGCGCAGAAATGTCCCGGTCGTCAGGACGACATTCCGGGCGGGTATCATACTGCCATCTTCTAAGATGACCCCGCGAATACGCCCGTTTGACTGGATAAAATCGGTAACCTCGCCTTCCAGAATGGTTAGATTCTGCGCCTCGGCCAGCTCTTTTTGCATAGCATGGCGGTAAAGTTTACGATCCGACTGGGTTCGGGGCCCCTGCACAGCTGGGCCTTTTCTGCGATTTAACAATCGAAACTGAATACCCGAGACATCGGCCACACGTCCCATCACGCCGTCCATGGCGTCAATCTCTCGAACAAGATGGCCTTTCCCAAGCCCCCCAATCGCCGGATTACAGGACATCACGCCGATTCCCGCATAGGTCAGCGTAATCAAGGCCGTCTTTGCACCCATACGCGCAGCCGCATGGGCGGCATCGCATCCTGCGTGACCTCCGCCAATGACAACAACATCGAAGTCGAATTGTTTCACGTGAAACACTCCTTACTTCCCAAGACAAAAACTCGAGAAAATCTCATCCAGAACATTTTCCACATCTACGCGGCCAACCAAGGAGTCCAAGGCACGAATTGCCGTTCGTAATTCCTCGGCTGCCAGATCAGTCATTTCTTCTCCGGATAGGGCTAAATCCCTAGCAACTGCCAGAGACATCGCTGCCTGGATCATCGCAATCCTATGCCGTTCGCGCGTGGCAACCCCAACAGACGAGGCGCGCTCCCCCAGAATTTGAGTAACCTTGCTTACCAGATTCGAAACCCCCGCGCCACTGATCCCGGAAATGGCATCCGTCTTATCCTTCAGCAGATCAGCCTTAGCCCGGAAAATCAGATCTTCGGGTTCGGGTTCAAAATCCGGAGGATTCCCGTCCTCAATCAGAAAAACACGCAGATCCGCAAGACGCGCGCGTTCACGTGCCCGCGCGATTCCGATTTCCTCAACCTTATCCTCTGTTTCGCGCAAACCTGCCGTATCCAAGACGGTGACCGGGACGCCGCCCAGATCCATCCGGACCTCGATAACGTCGCGCGTTGTCCCGGCAAATTCAGAGGTGATCGCCGCATCCCGACCCGCCAAAGCATTCAGCAGCGTGGATTTTCCTACATTCGGCGCGCCGACAATCGCCACCTCGAATCCAGTGCGTACCCGTTCAGCAGCCGACGCCCCCTTGACCTCAATATCAAGCGAGGCGACTGTTTTATCAATTAATTCAGAAACTTCGGGCGAAACATCCGTAGGAACCTCTTCGTCAGCGAAATCAATCGTAGCCTCTAACAGAGCAGCCGCACGTATAAGATCAGTCCGCCACACCTCGGCTTTCTTACCCAGATCACCCGAAAAAACCCTGAGCGCCTGACGTCTTTGCGCCTCGGTTTCCGCATCAATAAGATCCGCCAATCCTTCGACCTGAGCCAGGTCCAGACGCCCATTTTCAAGCGCACGGCGGGTAAACTCTCCAGGTTCGGCGGGTCTCAGCCCTTCAATTTCTGCCAGTTCGCGTAGCACCGCCGAGGTGATCGCCGTGCTGCCATGTAGCTGAAATTCGACAACAGGTTCGCCGGTAAAACTGGCTTTACCCGAGAAGACAAGCACCAAGGCTTCGTCCAGTCGCCCACCCTGAGAATCCAGCAAAATGCGCAGACCAGCCACCCGAGGTTTCGGCAGTTTCCCCTCGCACAGGGTTTCCCCCGCATGATGTGCCAAAGGGCCGGAAACGCGGATCACCGCGACCCCGGCCTTGCCATAAGCCGTGGCAAGGGCGAAAATCGTGTCCATCTTCTAAATCCCCTGCCCGCTGGATCAGGCGTTCATTGAATCGAAGAACTCGCTGTTCGTTTTGGTCTGTTTCAGCTTGGAAATCAGGAATTCAATCGCGTCCGTGGTGCCCATCGGATTCAGAATACGGCGCAGGACAAAGGTCTTTTGCAGGTCGATCTTATCCACCAGCAGATCCTCTTTCCGGGTGCCGGATTTCAGGATGTCCATCGCCGGGAAGACGCGTTTATCCGCCACCTTACGATCCAGCACGATTTCCGAGTTACCAGTACCTTTGAACTCTTCAAAGATCACCTCGTCCATACGGCTGCCGGTGTCGATCAACGCGGTGGCGATGATGGTCAGCGAACCGCCCTCTTCCACGTTCCGCGCGGCACCAAAGAAACGCTTGGGGCGTTGCAGCGCGTTTGCGTCCACACCACCGGTCAGAACCTTACCCGAGGACGGCACGACAGTGTTGAACGCCCTACCAAGTCTTGTAATCGAGTCCAGAAGAATCACAACATCTCGTTTATGCTCGACCAGACGCTTGGCTTTTTCGATCACCATTTCAGACACGGCAACGTGGCGCGTGGCTGGCTCATCAAAGGTCGAGGAGACAACCTCGCCTTTCACGCTGCGCTGCATGTCTGTCACCTCTTCGGGGCGTTCGTCGATCAGCAGGACGATCAGATAGCATTCGGGATGGTTGGCCTCGATGCTGTGCGCGATGTTTTGCAGCAGCACCGTTTTACCCGTCCGCGGAGGCGCCACAATCAGCGAACGCTGACCCTTACCAATCGGCGCAACCAGGTCGATGATCCGGGCCGAGCGGTCCTTGACCGTCGGGTCTTCGACTTCCATGGTCAGCCGCTCATCGGGATAGAGCGGTGTGAGGTTGTCAAAGGCGATCTTGTGACGCGCCTTGTCGGGATCCTCGAAGTTGATCTTGGTGACGTTGGTAAGCGCAAAGTAACGCTCGGTGTCGTCGGGCGCCTTGATGCCGCCCTCGATCGTGTCGCCGGTGCG
>PAPN01000023.1 GCA_002708925.1 Paracoccaceae bacterium | reverse complement strand
GCGCCCTCGGCCTTTGTGGCACGGGCCTGAGCGGCGGTCAGCTTGTCGGTGGTCTCAGTCAGCTCCGAGGTCTTGGCCTGGAGGGTCTCGTTAACCTCTTTCCAAGCGCCCTCGGCCTTTGTGGCACGGGCCTGAGCGGCGGTCAGCTTGTCGGTGGTCTCAGTCAGCTCCGAGGTCTTGGCCTTGAGGCTCTCGTTAACCTCTTTCCAGGCGCCCTCGGCCTTTGTGGCACGGGCCTGAGCGGTCTTGAGTGTCCCTTCCAGTGTTTTCAGCCTGGCCTCAAGGGTGGTTTGCTTTTCCTGCAAGGCGCGGTTTTCCAGTGTCAGCGGATCCTTGACCAGCGTCGCCTGTGGGAAATCCGGGTCTTCTTCGCTGCGCCCGACAGCGCGGAACCCTGCCTGAGTGGCCATCGGAATCAGGGCGTCCAACCCCTTGTTGCCTTCATAGAAGGGCTCGATGCCAGCGCGCAGAATCACATATTCGAATCGGGTCAGTTGGTCATGGGCGATCAGGGAATGCAGGATCACCTCTTCGACGCCAGGCGCGTCCAGGATCAGCACATGGGCCCGGTCTTCGGGCAGATCCAGCTGGGAAACCAACTCGTGCGCCATATAGGTATCGACATCTGTCTGGCGGGTTTCGCGGATGCCGGGGAACAGATCGGACAGCCCGGTAAAGGGGCGCAGGCTGGAATATTCCGGCATGTTCAGAATCCGCAGCCGGCCCTGGCCGGTGAACCCGCCGACCGCGACGGACAGGATCTCGATTCCCGCCTGTCCGGCCACCTGCTTTTCCAGGGCCCTGGCCCGCGCGGGGTTGGCCTCGACCAGGAGGATCTGCTGGGGGTTCAGGTCCTGAAACTGTCCAAGGTCCTGTGCCTCACCGGCCCCGATATAGAGGATGGTTCCAAAAGGAGACGCCGCGTGCAAATCCAGGGAAGAGGGCATGAGAAAAAATCCTTTGGCGCATTAACAGGCTCTATTCATTTCTGTTTAGGCGGGTTGTGCTGGGCCTTCAACCGACTGGTGCGGGTATTCACGAAATCCGCGCAACAAACGGTCGTTTTGCGGCCCTGCCGCTATCCTGCGCCTAATTCGCGCATATTCTGCGCCCACAGCCATTTTGAAGCCAAGCAGCTTGCCTTGTATTTGTTTTCCTGCTGTAACGGCTGAAAAGATGGGAAATTTTCATGTCGCATTCTATTGAGACCTTTACCGCGGATGTCATTTCCACATGCCGCGCCAATCAAGACGATCTACTGATTGAAAACAATGCACATTTAAGCCCTGAAATCTATGTCAGCTGGGATGATGAAGACGGCCGCGTCGAGCTGACAGCCCAGACCGATGCAAACATGCTGCTGGCCCTGGAGGCCCAGGTGTCGCAAGAGCCGCGCTGGTTTTCCCTCAATATCGGGCTGGGCCAGGGGGCTCTGAAGGTCGGTGATGTGCTGGGGATCGTGTTCGAAACCGAAAGCGCCAGAGCCTTCTACAGCGCGCCGTTTTGCCGCTCGGCGCTTGAGGAAAACCATGGTGACACCTACTGGCAGGACGGCCTGGACGTAAAAGGCGAGGGCCGCCAGATCTCGACCCTGCTGCATACGGTCGAACCGGGCGATCCGCTGATCCAGGAGGCCTTTCATACCCTGGTCATTCCCCTGCCGTGCCAGGCCTTTTCCCTGACATTGCATGACATGCGCCTTTTCGTTGTCGAAGCCGGGCGCGGGTTCCGGTCTGCCTCGGCCCAGGCCGCCAGCGTAGGGTAAGGCCTGCGGATCACGATCAGCAGGTGGTACGCAGATGACAAAGACACTCTATCTCCATATCGGTCATTTCAAGACCGGCACGACGGCGCTTCAGGCGCTTTTGTCCAACAATCCCGAATTCCTGGCCAATCATGATCTGGCCTATGGTGCGCAGCGGCGCCATCTGGGCAAACACTCGATCTATGCTTTTGCGCTTTATAAGGCGGCAGGGGTGACCCGGCTGATGCATGGCTATGATAACCCCGTTGCCCCTGAAACCCTGTGGCAGGAATTGTTCGCCGAAACCCGCACCAGCCCCTCTGGCCGGATGATTGTCAGCTCCGAGGAATTCGCGCGCCTGGGTAATGTCCCCGAGGCCGCAGAACGGCTGAAATCCATCGTGACGACCTATGCTCAGGATCTGCAGATCCGGGTCATCGCCTATCTGCGCCCCCCCGCAAGCCATCTGCGGTCCTGGTATAACCAGCTGGTGAAAATGGGCGTCAGGGTGCCGGATTTCAACACGGCCGTGACCCAGGTGATCGAGCCGGTGCACTATGATTACGCCCTGGCGCTGAAACCCTGGGCCGAGATTTTCGGCCCCGAAGCGCTGATCCTGCGCTCTTATGACGAAGCCAGCCGCCATGATGACAGTCTCTATCGCGATTTCCTGTCGCTCTTCGGGGTTGAGCTGCCCGATGACGGGGTCAGTCTGCCACTGATCGATCCGAACCCGCGCATGGATGACAGCACCCTGGAGCTGGTGCGGATGATGCAGAATGCGGGCATCCCCAAGGATGTCATCGACTGGACAGTGATCCGGAGCCAGAAATTCAACGAACGGCAGCAAGAGGACGCCGGTGCGCCCGCCGGAGATTTCGCGCAGGTCCGCAGCCAGGCGGTTGCGGGGTTGGAAAATCTCCAGGCCCTGATCCCCGGCGCCGGGCCCGATCTGGTCGGGACTTTGGGCGCGGATCTGCCCCGGCCCGAACCGGAAACCGACCGCCAGATCTGGCACATGACCGGGATGTTGCTGAACGAGCTGCACGCGCTGCGCCAGCGCATGACCAAGGAAAACGCAGGTCTTCATGACAGGCTGCACCGGCTAGAGCAGCACCTGGCCCTGGACCCCAGGCCAAAGAAATGAGGATCCTCTACTATAACTGGGTCGACTATCTGGACGACGAGAACCGCGGCGGCGGGGTGACTCAGTATCAGCGCAATGTCCTGAAGGAACTGGACCGGCAGGACGGGATCAAGGCCACCTTTCTGTCCTCGGGGATTTCCTATGATCTGCTGCGGCGGGTGCCGCGCTGGGAACAGATGCGCCACGGGCCCGCCCAGGACCGCCATCGCCGCTATGAGATCGTCAACTCGGGGGTGCTGTCGCCCGCGCATCATTCCTTTGGTCAGGCCAGCCAGCTGCGCGATGACGCGACCTTGCGGGCGCTGCATGATTTCATCGACGCCACCGGCCCCTATGACGTGGTGCATTTCAACAATCTGGAAGGCCTGCCCGTTCAGGCGCTGGATCTGAAATCCATCTGGCCCGATACCCGCGTGATCCTGTCTCTGCACAATTATTATCCGTTCTGCCCGCAGGTGAACCTGTGGCATCAGGAACGCGAAACCTGCACGGATTTCGATCAGGGGCGCACATGCGTCCACTGCCTGCCCCATACGCATAATGCGCAGCAGCTGAAACTGGCCAACGGGCTGGCTTATCATCTGAAATCTGCGGGGCTGCGGCCCGGCTCCACAGCGTTCGAGGCTCTGTTCCGCCCCACGATCAAGGTGGGCCGGCGCGTGGCCATGGGGCTGAAACTGCTGCGGCGGGGGGGGAAGCCCCTGCCCAAACCCGGCCGTCTGGCCCCGCTCAGCGCCCCCGACGGCACGCCTTTTGCCGCGCGCCGCGCCCAGATGGTGCAGATGATCAACGATCATTGCGACCGGGTGCTGTGCGTCTCGGATGCGGTGGGCCATATTGCCGAGCGCTTTGGGGTGCGGCGCGATCTGCTGAAGACCTCGTATATTGGCACGGCCGAGGCCGATTGCTTCACCCGCACCCGGCCCAAGCCCAGCCTGCTGCAATCCGATGGCACGTTCAGCATGGCCTATCTGGGCTATATGCGCCGGGATAAGGGGTTCTTTTTCCTGCTGGAGGCGCTGGAATCCCTGCCCGAGCCTCTGGCCAAACGCATCCGCCTGGTGGTGGCCGCGCGCGATATCAAGGACGGCACGTTAGAGAGGCTCTCGGATCTGGGGGCGCGTCTGGGCGGGCTCAGCTATGCCGACGGCTATACCCATGACGGGCTGGATGATCTGCTGAAGAACGTGGATCTGGGCGTCATCCCGGTGCTGTGGAATGACAACCTGCCTCAGGTTGCGATTGAAATGCACGCCCGGCACATTCCGCTGCTGACCAGCGATCTGGGCGGGGCGCAGGAATTGGCGCATTGCCCGCAAATGGTGTTCCGCGCCGGCGATGTTGAGGCCTTCCACGCCCGCCTGCGCGCCATCCTGTCGGGGCAGATTGATCTGGCCGCCTACTGGGCCGGGGCCCGCGCGCCGGTGTCGATGCCGCAGCACCTGGATGAATTGCGCGCGGTTTACGCCGGATCAGAGCCTGTTTCAGACCCTATTCCTGCAGCAATGCCTTAACAAACGGCGCTTGCGTCCAGGGCACGGACAGGCCGTCCTCATAGATCACGTCGCGCCCTTCGGAAATCAGCGCCAGGTATTTGCGGTATTCCTCGGCATCGTTGAAATGCTGCCCGCGGGCGACCTCGGCCTGGGCTTTGCGGCGGAAATCGGCGTTGTATTTGAAATGGGCGAACAGCAGCTCGCGCGATGACAGCTGCACATCGGTCAGGAAATGCAGCCCGGCCGAGACCCGCATCCACGGCTGATATTTCAACAGCGCGATTTTCTGCGCCACGAACAGATCGGTGCGCGATCCGGCAATCAGCCGGTGGCGCAGGGCGCTGGTCCAGGTGGGCATATTAGAGAACGGCCCCCGCCCCGTCCAATTCGTCAGGAAGGGTTCGCGATCAACATAGCCGGCCTCGGCAAAGGGGTCGGTTTCGAATGTGGCCTCTGACAGGGACCCCTTGGGGTACATATCCAGCATGAAAATCCGCGCCGCATCCACGCCCTGGAAATCGTCGGTTTTCAGCAAATCGGGCAAGGTTTGGGTCTGATTCTCCTGCCAGACCAGCAATTCATCCGCATCGGCCACCAAAGACCATTTGCCCACACGGAACCCCGCCATCATCGCCTGCTGCCAGGCCACACCATAGTAGGACAGGTTGTAATCGGTATCCACGGAAAACAGCGCCACGTCGGGCTGATCCAGCAGGTATTCCAGCGTGCCGTCATCTGAACAGTTGTCCACGATCATGAAACTGGTCACGCCCAGCTTGCGGTAATGGGCCAGGAATTGCGGCAGCATGAACATCTCATTGCGCATGCAGGCGACCACGGCGACCTCGGCCTCGCGGGCGGCGTCCAGCCGATCCTGAGGGCTGATCAGCTCCAGCGCGTTGCTTTGGTAAACCAGTTGCACATCCTGATAGCTGGGCCAGATTTTTTTCGGCGTCAGGATCGGGGTTTTCAGGGTCTCCATCGCCGGAATTTGCGTGTCATGCGCATCCAGATGCACCAGTTTGACGGGCGCGGCGGGGCTGGCATCGAAACTGTTCACCCAGCGCGATACCGGGCGGGCCTTGCCCCAGGTGCGGCGGCGGATGGCGATGCGGTAATCCTCGTCCGCGGGGCGGATGCCGCGCAGGGCCAGCAGATCGCCCAGCATCTTATCCTCCATGAACGAAACCTGGATCAGATATTGCCCCTCGGGGCTGTTCATCGCGTCAATCGCGGCGGCCATGGCGGTGCGGCTGATCACATAACCCGAGCCCCCATCGGTATAGGTGGAGGGTTCAGGTGATTTATCCAGCTCCAGCCGCCCGCGCAGGGACGTGGATTTTTCGTTATGCCAGGCGCGATCGGTCTGGCCGGCGTTGCGCGTCAGCACCCGGCCGTAATAGTCAAACTTGCGATAGCTGAGCGAGTGGAAGAATTCCTCGACATTGAGGAAGCAATCATCGTCGATTTTCAGCATATGAGCATAGGGCGTGTGATCATGCACCCAGCGCAGCGTGGCCAGGGTTTTCTGCGGCAGCCCCTCGTAATCGTCGGGGGCGTCCACATGCAGCACGTCGCCCTCGATCCGGCCGTTCCCATTGCCCACCACGATCACATAGGGAATGTCCAGCGCGCTGAGCAGGGTCAGCCAGCCGGCGCGCATCGGCGGGATGCGGGTGGTCAGGTTCGGCACACAGGAAAACACCGTGACGATCGTATCATAAAGAGCCGATTGCCGCAGGCCGCCGGGGCAGGGGGGCAGGGCGCCAGAGCTGTCCTCTGTCTGCGGCAAAAGCCCGGCCATCAGCGCCAAGGCCCCATCCGCTTTGGGCACCTGACGCAAGGCCATCAGCGCCAGACGCGGGGCAGGGGCCTGTTGCAGGGCCTCATGATCCTGCGGGTCGATGTCCTGGGCCATCTCGGCCAGCACCGAGAGGGCCGCACCATGGGTCTCTGAGGGGCTGCCAAGGGTCAAAACCCCCCGTATCAGAGCCAAAATAAGACCCAAACCCAGGAACTGATCGCGCGCGCCGGACAAGAGCTTCAGATCATCCTTCAGGGCGTGGATCTGCGCCGGCTCAATCGGCGCGTCTTGCGTCAGCAGCGCCTGAATGCTGCGGCTGACCCGCAATTGCGCCGCATAATAGGGCGCGCGGGGCACATCGGGGTAAAGCTGGGGCACTGTCCGGGCCGACAGGGCCACCAGATCCGGCCCCACCGCCGCCGCGCCGGGAAAGGCCATGTGGCGCAGGACGGCCTCTTGCGGGTCTACCCCGGCCAGAGTCAGGCTTGCGGCATCGGGCGGGCTGTCCGGGGGCAGATATTGCGCGGCCGGGCCCAGCACCTCGCGCCGGGTGCGCAGCGTATCGGCCGTGCCGTAGCGGGTGAACAGATCCAGCGCCTGTTCGGTCTGCATATCCGCCTGCCCGGTGCTTGCCGCGCGCGCCACGATATCAAAGGCGGCTTTGGCCGGGGCCAGCGCCTCGGGGATCGGAGCCCCGGCCAGCGCCTCCTCCAGCATCTGCCAGAATTGCCGCGACAGGCCATAGGCCTCGCGCAGGACCTGTAGAATCGTGGAATGCGTGTAATCGGCAAAGCGATCCCGATGCAAAACCACCTGCACCGCCGCCCCGGTCAGCGCCACGCAATGGGCCCGTCCCCAGTAGTTCCAGGCCTGCTGGCGGATCAGTTCCAGCCCCGCATAGAGCACCGCCTCGCGGGTGTCATCGGGCAGGGATGTGTCCCAGATCACCCGGCGCAGCGCCCAGGCCATGGCGGGCGTCACGATCCAGTCCTTGGTGGGTTCGGTCAGAGGCCACAGAATATCCCCCAGCTCTTTGTAGCGGCCCTCCAGCAGCAAAAACGGCACCAGGGCCGAGTTTTTCCATATATCGCCGGGGGCAGGGGCCAGAATGCCGCCATGGCCCTCTTCTATGAACTGCGCATGGAAGGGCTCGAAGTCGCGGGCCGGATCGCAGAAATATTCGCACAGCGCCAGATACAGATAGGGGCGCTTTTCGCGGGGCATATCCGAGGTCAGGCTCTGGATCAGGTCCAGCGGGTCCAGAGCGGGATCCGCGTGCAGCCTGTGCCCAAAGCGCGCCTGAGCCACGACCACCGGATCGGGGTCGGCAGACGGCGGAGGAGGGAGATCGGGGGCTTTCTCGTCTGTGCCCAGCAGGAAATCATCCAGTTTGAAAAACCGCTGCGCCGTGCTGAGCCGGCTGCGCGCCTGCGGGGACAATTGCGCCAGCAGCCCGGCAAAGCGGATATGTTCCAGAACCTGCATCGCCGTCAGGGCATCATTGCGCAGATCCAGCCGGGTCAGGCTCTGATCTATACGCTGCGCCAGCGCGGCGCGGTCCAGCGACAGGGCCGGGCAGGCCGCACGGCCATCTGCGTGCATCACCGCGATTTCCAGCGGCATATCCGCTGGCACCGTGTCCCAGACACGGCCCGGCAACAAGGCGCGCAGCTCCAGACCGTCCCCGGCAGGCTGCACGATCACCGGCAGCGCTTCTTTTGTTTCGCTTACCTGCATGTGCAATTCGGTTTCGGGGGGCAAGTTGCGCAGATGCGCGCGCAGTTCCAGCCGGCTGTTCAGATATAGGCGATTGTCCGGAACCCGCGCCAGATCGTCGATATCCACCCCGCCCGGCGTGATCCCGCCTTGCAGATCCACATAGGCAATCCGGCCCGTCTGCGGAAACGGCCGACGCAGCCCCTTGCCGAACCGAAACACCTGGCGGCCGTCCAGTTTCACGGTGACAACGGGAGGGGTGAACAGAATATCGACCGTCACGCCTGCGGCCGGCAGCTGAACCGCCCGGCCGATCTCGCGGCGCCAGGTTTCGCCATCGCGTCGGTTGCAGACCGCGCGGGATTCATCGTGGCGCAGCGACAGGTGGAACAGGATATTTTCCCGCTCTGCGTCATAAAATGAGATATTGGCATAAGGATGGGCCGAGAATTCCGCCCGGTAGCGCAGACGCGCGCCTTCCTGCACGGCAAAGGACAGCATGTTCGCTCCTTGCAGAGTTTGTGAAAGATCATCATCGGGGCCGGCATCCGCCTGCGAGGCGCAAGCCAGAGCCGGGCGCCGCCGGAGCAGGGCCTCCAGGCTTAGCAATTGTTCGATCCGGGGGCCCATTCCGGGATCCAGCGGGGTGCGATGGCGCGATTTGCCCCGCCACAAGGCCGCCCAGCCTGCGCTGGCCGCAAAGACAGCCTTGCCCGGCCGGGCGCGTGCAGGCGCCGCGCGGGACCACTGCTGCCACAAAGCGCGGGCAAACAGTTGCCGCCACCAGCCTTGCGGCAATTGCGCGGCCTGATCGGGGGTCAGGCTGCGGGCCAGCCGGTCCAGGCCCCGCGCCAGCTGCCCGGCGGAGTGCCGCGCCAATGGGCGTTGGCGAATCTCGGCCCCCGCCCAGGGGAAATACAGCGCCGTTTTCGCCGCCAGAGCCGCCTTGAGCGCCATCTGCCAGCCGGGCAGGGCCCCTGTGCCGAACCGGATGCCTGCGTCTTGCACAAAGGCCCGGCGATACAGTTTGGCCGATACCTGCGGATCCAGCAAAAGCGCCTCTTTGGGGGTAAAGGCAAAGGGCCCCTCGGTCAGTTTCGCGCGCGAAACAGAGGCCTCATCGACAAAACCGCAATGGGTATCGCCCGTGCCGATCCCTTGCAGATAGGCCGAGACCACCATATCCGCCTGCGCCTCGATCGCGCCATCCACCCAGTCATGCAGCGCCATTTCGGCCAGCCGGTCCCCGGCATCCAAAAAGCAGACATAGCGCCCCTGCGCCGCGTCCAGCCCGGCATTACGCGCCGCCCCCGCGCCGCGCCCGCGCTGCACCAAAACCCGCACATTGAGGTGATTCAGAGCCTGTTTTCGAGCCTGATCCGCCAGGTTTTCACGATCGCAGACGATCAGGACTTCCCGGCCGGGCGCGCCTTGGGCGGCCAGCGCGCGCAGACTGTCCAACAGCAGATCGAGGGCCTGACCCGACCAGGGAATGATCACGCTTAGCGGGATGTCGCCGGCCATTTCCAACGCCCAGGCGCGCGAGATATGCGGATCCCAATCTGGGCGATAGCTTAGGCCGTGCTGTTCCAGATAGGCGGCACAGGCCCGGGCATAGCGCGCGCGCCGCTGGGGATCGCGCAGCGCGGTCGAGCGTTCGAACAGCAGCCGGGTGGCGATTTTCTCAAAGGCGGCGGGGCCGCCGGAATGGTGCCCCTGCATCAGGGCGCGCATATCCTCAAGCACATCGAACTGTTCGAACACCCGGTCATCGTCACGGCCGGTGATCTGTCCGGCGCGGCCTCGGGTTTGCAGATACAGCGGTTCCGCCAGATGCACGATATGATCGGTGCGCGCGGCGGCGCGATAGAAAAACCCGTGATCCTCGAACCAGGTGCCTTCAGGGAAGCGCAGCCCCTCGATCAAAGAGCGCCGGTAAAGCTTGTTCCAAGCCGAGGGGAAATGCCGGATCGCCTGGCCCCAGTCGGACAGATCAAACCGCGTCACCCGCCCCGAGCTGTGCTGCGCCGCCCGCCCGTGAATGGCCGAATGCCGCGTGCTGGCTCCATCGGGAAAACAGAACTGAATCCCGCAGGCCACCCAATCGGCCCCGCTGCCCGTCAGCGCACGCAGCATATGTTCCAGAAACTGCGGGGCGAAACGGTCATCGCTGTCCAGAAAGGCGATATACTCTCCCTGTGCCAGATCCAGACCGGCATTGCGCGCCCCTGACAGGCCCCGGTTATCCTGAGAAATCACCTGAAACCGCGGATCCTCGCCAATGGCGGCACGGGCACGGCGCGCGCTGTCATCGGTTGAACCATCGTCAATCAGCAGCACCTGAAAATCCGTCAAGGTCTGCGCCCGCAGGCTGGTGATGCAGGCCGCCACGTGATCCTGCACATTATACACAGGCAGAATGATCGAGATCAGAGGAAAGCTCACAAGAAAACGCCGTTATTATATCTATCGTCCCGTTCTAGCTGTCCCATCTCTTGGAAACCAGAGCAACAGCATCAACGCCCCGCTTTTATGCCCGTTACACAGGCGGGGCCGGACCGGGGGGACGGGGTGCAATTCAATTGTACCTCTATCCCTCTCGTTTTATACCAATCCCGATATCGCGAAATCCGTGCGGATTTCCGGGGCTTTTCCCCCGCCGACGGGCAGAGGTTCGCAACGATGCGTGCTTGGGACTCATTTTGGGAGTCATATAGAATGACAAAGACTTTTCTGTTGGGTGTGGGTGCCCAAAAAGCTGGCACAACTTGGCTGCATGAATTTCTGCGCCACCATCCCGACTGCGCCATCGGGCCGATCAAGGAACTCCACGCCTTTCCCACCCTGTCGGAACGGGCCGAGAACGCCAATATCCATCAGGAACGGTTAGAGACCCTGACACAGGCCATCGAGGCCCTGACCGGGGCGGACGCGCAGGACCGCGCCCAGGCCAACCGGGCCTTCGAACGGGCGATGGATGCGGTCTCGGCCACCATGGGGCTGCCGCACTACCTGTCCTATTTCGACCGGGTGGTCGCGCAGAATCCGAACGCATCGCTGACCGGGGAAATCACCCCCGCCTATTCGGGCCTGGAGGAAACCCGGTTCCGGCGCCTGCGCGACGCGCTGGAGGCACGGGGATACCGGATCAAGGTGGTGTTCCTGATGCGTGACCCGGTAGATCGGTGCTATTCGGCGCTGCGGATGGGGGTTCGCAATACCTTTGGCACCCCCGAGGCCTATGAGCGCGCGCGCCAGAACTTCGGCAAAAGCGCCAAGGCCGACTGGCAGGAAAAGCGCACCAAATACGATGTGATCCTGCCCAAGCTGGAGCGCGTGTTCCCCGCCGAGGACATTCACTATGGATTCTATGAGACCCTGTTCGATCAGTCTCATGTCGATGCGATTTGCGATTTCCTGGGCATTCGCCGCCAGGATGCCAATCTGAACGCGAAATCCAATGCCTCGCCCAAGACCGACAACCCCGACCCCCAGGCGCTTAGGGGCGTGGCCGAGCATTACCGCGGGGCCTATGAATATTGTGCGGATCGGTTCGGAGATGCGTTCATTCGCAAGATCTGGCCCTATGCGGCCCTGCTGGACTGATCCCGGTCAGCGGCTTTCCTCGTCCAGCGCGCGCTGCAACACCTGGCGGGCCTTGTGCAGATTGGGCACATAGTGCTGCATCCGGGCCGAGTTCTGCCCGCTCTGCACCAGGGCCGTGCGCACCTGATCCTCGAAATCGGGCAGGCCCGAGACATCGAGGCTCAGGAAGTCCAGCAGCTCTTGCAGCTTGGCCCGGCCCCGATCGTAATCGGTGTACATGTCTTCGAAACAAACGCTGAAAGGCTCTTGCTGGTATTCCGCGAACAGCGCCAGCAGATCCGCGCGTTTCTGGCGACATGTGCGCAGATGGCTAAGCGCGGATGAGGTATCAATCGGCTCCATCTGACGGTTGCCCGCGGCGATCTGCGCGTAAATATCCGTCGCGGCCTCTTTGCCCCAGGCGCCGGTCATCTTGGCCAGCTCCAGGGACAGAATGCGCGCCGCCTCGTCCTGACGTTCCAGAATAATATGGCGATAGCCCAGGTTGTTGGACACCTGCAGCAACGCCCGGTTCAGCTTGAGCGGCATCAGCTCGTAGCAATGTTTGATCGTCGGCGTTCTGGCCAGCGCCTGCCGGATCGCCCCGCGCATGGCAGGCACATCCCGATCCTGCTGCCACGCGGTCAGAACATGGCCCAAAGCCCGGTCAGCGTTGAACGGTTCGTGCTGGGTGCCCGGATGTTCGGACAGTTTCATCAGCAAAGTGGCCAGACTGGTGCCCCCGGTGCGGCGCATGGTCCAGATGATGAAAGGATGGCTCAATGGAAACTCTTCGAGATGGGATAATCCATAGGAGGTAACACCGCCCGAAAAAGCGTGCAAGCACCTGCCCCGCTTATAGCGGAGGATGCACAAAAACCGGCATATCCGTGCCCGTTTTCAAGCCCGTCAGCCAGGTCTGCGCCGTGTCCAGCGCCTCGCGGATGGTGACATCCATATCCAGATAGCGATAGGTGCCCAAGCGCCCCACGAAGGTCACGCCCGGCGTGGCCTGGGCCTGAGCGACATAGCGGCTTAGCAGCTCTTTTTCGGCGACCAGGCGGATCGGGTAATAGGGGATGTCATCCGGCCCGGCAGCGGCGCTGGTTTCGCGGTACAGCACGCTGGCGTCGTGCTCTTCCCAGGGGCTGAAGTGCTTATGCTCGGTGATGCGGGTGTGGGGCACGTCGCGATCGCCGTAATTCATCACAGCACAGCCCTGGTAATCGCCCTGCGCGGTGAAGCGTTCGAAATTCAGCGTCCGATACCCCAACCGGCCCAGATCATACCCGAAATACCCATCCAGCGGCCCCGACCAGAACACATGGTCCCAATCGCCCCCCGTCGCCGGATCATAAGCCGTGTTCAACTGCACGGTGATGCCCGGATGGTCCAGAATCCCCTGAATCAGAGCCGTATATCCGTCCCGCGGCATGCCCTGGTATTTGTGGAAAAAATAGTTGTCGTCATAGTTGAACCGCAGCGGCAGGCGTTTCAGGATCGAGGCCGGCAGATCACGCGGATCGCAGCCCCATTGTTTTTCCGTATAGCCCTTGAAGAAGGCCTCATACAATTCGCGGCCGACAAAGGCCAAGGCCTGTTCCTCAAAGTTCTGCGGGTCGGGGATGTCCTCGGCCCGCTCAGCAATAAAGGCGCGGGCCTCCTCCGGGCGCAGGGCGGTGCCGAAGAACTGGTTGATCGTGTGCAGGTTCACGGGCAGCGAATAGACCTGCCCGCCCACGGTGGATTTCACCCGGTTCTTATAGGGCTCGAACGTGGCAAAGCGGTTCACATAGTCCCACACGCCCGCATCGTCGGTATGGAAAATATGCGGCCCGTAGACATGGACCATCACGCCGGTATCCGCATCGCGCTGCGTGTGGCAATTGCCGCCCACATGATCGCGCGCATCCACGATGGTGACGGGCTGCCCGGCCTCGGCCAGTTGCCGGCCGATGACGGCCCCGGACAGGCCCGCGCCCACGATCAGAATTGCCATTTTCACACCTTTGGTGACCAGCGCTCGAAACTTCGCCCCGTTCTGTCAGAGCCGCCCGCGAAACGCAATGCAACGTGCGGTGGCTTTATCCTTGGGCAGGCTTTGCGCGCGCGCTGTTCAGCGTCCGGGAAGGACCGGCGCGCTACACCTGCCGCAATCCAATCAAAGGAGTGCGCCATGCCCCTCTCGCCCCGGCTAGAGTTGCCCTATCTGGAGCCCGCCCAGGCCCAAAAACACGTCACCCATAACGAAGCCCTGCGCAGCCTGGACATGCTGGTACAGCTAAGCGTCGAAGCATTCGATGAAACCACGCCCCCCGCGCTGCCCGTGACGGGGCAGGTTTTCGCGCTGGGGGCCGCGCCCACCGGAGACTGGGCCGGACAGGCCGGTATGCTGGCCCTGCGTGAAGAATCCGGCTGGCATTTCCTGGCCCCGCAACCGGGCTGGAGCGCGACCCTGGCCGGCAGCACGGACCTGCGGATCTGGACCGGATCGGCCTGGGTGGGGGCCAGCGGGCAAACCCAGAACCTGACCGGGCTGGGGGTGAATACCACCTCGGACCCCACCAACCGGCTGGCGGTTGCGGCCCCGGCCAGCCTGCTGACCCACGAAGGCAGCGACCATCGGCTGACCATCAACAAGGCCAGCGATACGGACACCGCCTCTTTGCTATTCCAAAGCGGCTGGACCGGCCACGCAGAGATGGGTCTGGCAGGGGATACCGGGTTTTCCGTCAAGGTCAGCCCCGATGGCAGCAGCTGGACTTCGGCCCTGGAAGTAGACCCTACAACAGGCTCTGTCTCAGCCCAAACCGGGCTGGAGGTGGCCGGGCACACCGCCCTGCATCTGGGCAATCTACTGGGCAGTGTCAGCCAAACCGGAGGGCAGCCCACCGGCGCCGTGATCGAAAGCGGCTCGAACGCCAATGGCAGCTATATTCGTCTGGCCGATGGCACGCAGATTTGCCTGGTTCAGGATTTCGACGCGGGCTCTGCCACATTTGCCGGGGCCGGTCAGTTCACGGATTTGTACCGTACGGATACGTTCTCGGTGACCTGGCCATCGGCTTTCAGCCAGGTCCCGCACTGTACCTCTCATGTGCGCATGTCTGACAACGTGGTGAATCCGAAGTCACGGGCCTTGATGCTGACGCCTGCGATCGCACCGTTGAATACAGGCTGGAGCTACCTGACCGTCCAGCGCCTGTCTTCGGACGCGCATTCCGGCAGTGTCCTGGTCAACATCCTGGCCATTGGCCGCTGGTTCTAAGGAGATCCCCATGCAGATCCGCTTCACCCCCATGCGCCATGATCAGAGCCTGTCTTTGGCCAAATCTGGCGATACCCTGATCATCAATGACATCGCCTTCGATCTGTCCATCATCCCCGAAGGGGCCACCCTGCCACAAGAGGCGGTAACCTGTGACTGGCTGGCCTCGGATATCGAGCGCATCGACGGGCGTTTGCATCTTACGCTGATCCTGCCGCACGGCCCGGATGCCCCGCAAGAGGCCCTGTTTCCCGCGGCAATCACCGTAGAGGATGACGGCCCCATTGTTCTTCCCACCCCAAGCGAGGAGCCCCAGGAATGAGCCAGATAGACCTCTCGGCCCTGATTACCGCCACCCAGAAACAGGAAAGCAATCGTCTGAGCGCGCGGGACGCCCTGGCCCAACTGCGCTGGCAGCATGAAACCGCCGGTCTGATACTCGCGGATGGTCAGCACATTGCCACCACCCGCGAAAGCCAGTCCCAGATCGCCAATGCCGCGATGGGGGTGCAGGCCGGATTGATCACCGATCCGATGCCCTGGAAAACCCTGCAGGGCTGGACCGAGTTTTCCCCCGTTTCCCTGCTGGACATGGCCACCCAGGTCAGCGCCCATGTGCGCGCCTGTTTTGCTGCGGAACGCGCGATCAGCGCCCAACTTGAAATCTCAGAGGATCCCGCCGCCCTGGATCTGCAGGCCGCATTTGCCCAGGCCCTGGCGGCAGGCTCTTAAAATTCGGGCCAGTTTGAAATCGGATTGTCCGTAAGAGCCTCGGTTTCGTCCCATTCCCGCACCGCCCACGCCTGACCGCCAAAGCACCCTGATCCCGGTGGTTAAACTGGGGTTGGGTGATGTTTTTGCAATTTCAGGGCCGTGTGGGAACGGGACAACAGATACTGGATGGCGATCTGCGAGATCTGCAAATCGTGACGCTGGACACTGGCATCTATCTTTATGCGACAACGGGCGCGGGCGGCGGGCTGACGGGCTATGGCCTGGACGAAGGCGCGCTGGCCGATTGGCAGGATAGTCTCTATTATGGCGCAATTGCCCCGGATTTGATTTCCGGGTCTTTGGCGTTTCTGGGCTCGGGGCCCGAGGATCTTCTGGTCTTTGGCGGCGCGGGCACCTTGCAGGCCGTCCGTCTGGGCGCCGATGGGCAGATCGAAACCCGTGTTCAGACCGGCACCATGACAGGCGGCACCGAGGCAATCTGCGCCGTGGCCGCCGTCACTTTGGAAACCGGCATGGCCGTCTATGTCGCCGATGACGGCACGGGCGCGCTGACCACCTATGCCGCGGATGGCAACGATCTGGTGCAGCAGGCCGGCGGCGCGGTGCCAGGGCTGCAAGGCACCGTGGCCATGACCACCGTCACCGTTTCGGGCAACACGTTTTTGCTGGCTGCCGATCAGGGCGTGCAGGGGGTGTCCAGCTTTCGCATCAATCCCCAGACCGGCGCGCTGACCTCGGCCGATACGATGGGCGCCAATAACGGGCTGGGGATTTCCGTGCCCACCGCAATGGAGGTGGTCCAGGTCCATGGCGCCACCTGGGTGATCCTGGCTGGCGCCGAGAGCAGCTCGCTCAGCGTTATGCGCGTGACCGGCACCGGAGAGCTGATCGCCACCGATCATGTCATCGACACGCTGCACACCCGGTTCGGCGGGGTGCAGTCCCTGGCCGTTGTGGAAACCGAGGGGCAGGTCTTCATCGTCGCTGGCGGGGCCGATGACGGGCTGAGCCTCTTTACCCTGTTGCCCGATGGCCGTCTGGCCCATGTGCAGACCATCGCGCATTGGGGCGCAAACCAGCTGATGGATGTCAGCGAAATCGCCGCGCAGCGGGTGGGCGATGAGATCCAGATCTTTGTGGCCTCGGAGGAGGCCGCCGGCCTGTCTCAATTCACCATTTCCCTGGATAACCTGGGCGTCACCCGCACCGATGGCAGCAGCGGCGGGGCAGGGAACGATCTGCTGGTGTCCACTGGCGATGACACGATCCTGGGCCGCGCGGGCGATGATATTCTGGTGGCCGGCTGGGGCGATACCGTGATGACAGGAGGCAGCGGAGCGGATCTGTTCGTGCTGGCCTCGGGCGGGCATCACGCCACGATCACCGATTTCGACCCGAACAATGACCGGCTGGACCTGTCCGCCTGGCCAATGCTGCGCGATCCGGGCCAGCTGACGATCACCCCCACGCGCTGGGGCGCGGTGATCACCTATCATGACAATAGCCTGACGATTTATACCGCCTCGGGGCAGCCTTTGGCCAATATAGGCTCTTATTTCAGCAGTCCCGACCGGGTGCTGATCCTGGGCACGCCGGGGGGGCAGACGCTGACCGGCTCGCGCGAGAATGACCTGCTGACCGGCGATGACGGCAATGACACGATCGACGCGGGCGGCGGGCATGATCAGATCGACGCGCGCGCCGGCGACGATTCCATTCAGGCCGGGTGGGGCCACGATCATGTCTCCGCGGGCGACGGGCATGACACGGTGGATGCGGCGGGGGGCGATGACACTCTGCTGGGCGGGGCCGGCAATGACAGCCTGTGGGGCGGCGAAAACAACGACGAGATCTGGGGCGGCGATGGCAATGACACGATCAGCGGCGGCGAGGATGCCGATCTTCTGGGCGGCGGCGCGGGCAATGACATCATTCTGGGTGGCGCGGGCAGTGACACGATCTATGCCAGCAGCGGAGACGATTCCCTGGAAGGCAACGGCGGGCAGGACACGATCTGGGGCGGGCGCGGCAATGATCTGATCCGGGCGGGTGCCCAGGATGATGAAATCGGCGGCGGCGCGGGCAATGGGCGTGACAGCTTGTGGGGCGGCGAGGGCAATGACACGATCTGGGGCGGCGCGGGCCACGATCTGGCCTATGGCGAGACCGGCGCGGATCTGATCGGCGGCGGTAGCGGGATGGACACGATCTGGGGCGGGGACGGCTGGGATACGCTCTATGGCGGCTACGGCGATGACAGCCTGATGGGCGAGGGCGGCGCGGACGAGGTCTGGGGCGGCAATGGCAATGACAGCCTGTCGGGCGATCTGGGCGATGACAGCCTGTCGGGCGGCGCGGGGGCGGATACGCTCAGCGGCGGCGCGGGCGATGATCTTCTGACCGGGGGCAGCAATCCGGATGTGTTCCTCTTTGAAACAGACCACGGCACCGACCGGATCACCGATTTCACCCCCGGCACGGACCGCCTGCGCCTGTTGGGCACGGCCGGGGATTTCGACGACCTGACCCTTAGCGCCACCACCGGCGGCGTGTTGATCGACACGGGTGACGGCACCATCGTGCTGGAAGGGCTAAGCCTGTCCGATCTGGGGGCTGCGGACTTTGTGTTCATCTAATAATTACCATAATCTAAGTTATAAGATTCACCTGTGCCCCACTTGCCGCAGCCAAGGCAATAATCCCCGATAAGCGGCGCGTTTTGGCGTGTAGGGAAAAAACGGGGCTGATTTCGGCCGGGCTCTTGGGTACAACCGTGCTCAGATCAAGCATTCGGGATTCCCAGACGTGACGCGTTTTTTCAAACTTACGGCCATTATTCTGGCCCTTGCCCTGCCCTCGGCCTGTAGCTCGCCCCGCGGTGTGGCGCTGACCAGCGAAATTCTCAAGGAACAGGATGCGCCCAACCCCGGTTTTGCCGTGGTGCCCGTGACCCGCGCCAATATCAAGGCGCTGCAACAATGGCCCAGCACCGGCTGGGCGGGGCACTACCACTGGATCGGCCCCTCGCGCG
This sequence comes from Paracoccaceae bacterium, assembly GCA_002708925.1. Classification (GTDB taxonomy): domain Bacteria; phylum Pseudomonadota; class Alphaproteobacteria; order Rhodobacterales; family Rhodobacteraceae; genus Thalassobius. Next base: position 19,277 of record PAPN01000023.1, on the reverse strand, counting down.
GGCCCGAAAGCGCCGTCATCCGCACCGGAGACCAGATCAACCTGGTGATCTGGGACAACCAGGAAAACTCGCTGCTGGCCTCGGCGCAGGAAAAATCGGTGAACATGACCGGGCTGACCGTGTCCAACACCGGCACCATCTTTGTCCCCTATCTGGACGAGGTCCAGGTCCGCGGCAAAACCCCCGGCCAGGCCCGCCAGAAAATCCAGGACGCGCTGGAGCCGATCGTGCCCCAGGCCCAGGTGCAGCTGACGCTGAATGCGGGCAAGCAGAACTCGGTTGATCTGGTGTCCGGCGTCGAAAGCCCCGGCACCTATCCCCTGCCCGACCGCAATTATACGATCCTCAGCCTGATCGCCCAGGGCGGCGGCATCAACAAGAACATGCGCAACCCGATCGTGCGTCTGCAACGCGGCGGGCGCAGCTATGAGATCCGCGCCGGAGACCTGTTCGAGGACCCGCGTAAGAACGTCCCCCTGCGCGGCAATGACAAGGTGATCGTCGAAGAGGATGACCGCTATTTCACCGCCATGGGCGCGGCCCGCAACGAAGAGCTGGTCTATTTCGAAAAGGAAACCATCACCGCGCTGGAATCGCTGTCGATGATCGGCGGTCTGACCGATTATCAGGCCAATCTTAAGGGCGTGCTGGTGCTGCGCGAATACCCGGCCAAGGCGGTGCGCTATAACGGCACCGGGCCCAGCTCGGATCAGATGGTGTTCACCTTCGATCTGACCTCGGCCGAGGGGCTGTTTGCTGCGCGCAAATTCCAGATCCAGCCGCAGGATACCGTGATCGCCACCGAAAGCCCGCTCAGCGCGACGCGCACGATCCTGGGGCTGATCGGCTCGGTCTTTGGGGTGGTGAACGCAGCGCCGAACATCTGATCCGCGCGTTTGCTATTTCATAGCAAAAGGCCGCCCCGTCAGGGGCGGCCTTTTTGACTCCCTCAGATCCGGAAAGCAGGCCCAGGGTCAGGTCAGCACCAGATCCTCCAGCATGTTCATCAGGTCGGGCATACCGGGCACGAATCCCTCGATCGCCCCCGAGTTCTGCCCCTCTCCGGACGCAAAAGCCTGCAATCGGCCGTCATCGGGGCCCACCTGCACCCCCAGCTGGGCCGCAATACGGATCGCATGATCCTGAATCGAGGTCTCGCCCTTGTAGATTTCTTCGAAGACCAGCCAGTCATGATCAATCCGCCGGTTGCGCAGCACCGTCAGCACCTGCCCCAGGGAAATCGCGGCCTGATGCACCGCCTTGCGGCCCTGTTCCACGGACACGGCCTGCGCCTTTTGCCGGCCGGCGCGAATCTCGGGGTAGATCCTGGCCGCCTGTTCCGGACCCCAGGCCTGCGTGGCCAGCGCCAGAAACAACGAGCGCAGCCGGCTGGCCTCGTTCCGGCGGGTCAGCACGAAAAACCGATAGCCGCGGGCGGCGCATTCCTCGATCAGGATGCGATTCAGATGCGCGGGGATGATCTCAAAGCAATGTTTGATATTGGGCCGGTCCGCCAGCTGTTCGGCCAGGGCCGCGCGCGCGGCGGCCTGATCCTGGGTGGCGGTGAAATCACGGGTGATCTGCCCCCAGACCCGATCCACGTTCAAAGGTTCGTGCTGCCGGGTCGGAAAGGATGAGATCGCGCTCATAAAGCTCATCAGCGACGTGCCGCCGGTGCGGCGCATCGTCAGGATGATATAGGGGTGCTGCATCCCTGCTCCTTTTGTTTTTGGGCTCTGCAAACACCAGAGCCATCTTGCAAACCTGCCCATGCGGCAGAGGGATCCAACAGGTCACGCAAATCCCCGCATGTCCCAATAACACCTCGTCCCGCTTAGGAAAACCCGGCCCTTTGCGGGGGCCGGGTTCAACTTGTTTTCACTGTTGCAAAGCCGCTTAGACGATATCCAGCAGCCCGGCCAGAACGCCTGCGTCATTGGCCCCCTGCACCGTGAAGATCTGGCCGCCGCCAAAATCGAACACCGTGCCCGATGCCGTGGTGGTCCCGTAAGTGGCAATCACCTGAGCCGCGGTCAGCCCGCCGCCCCACAGCGCATCGTCCAGTTGCAGGCGGTCGTTCTCGCCCGCATCGAAATCGGTGACCAGGTCCAGCCCGTCGCCCACGCCAAAGACAAAGGTATCCGCGCCGGCGCCGCCGGTCAGCGTGTCATTGCCGGTGCCGCCGATCAGCAGGTCGTTATCCGCCCCGCCATACAGCGTGTCCGAGCCGCTGCCGCCGCCCAGCGTGTCATCGCCGTCGCCGCCGTACATCTCGTCATTGTCGCCGCCACCATAGAGCGCGTCACCCGCCAGACCGCCGCCCAGCGTATCGTTGCCGGTGCCGCCATACAGCTCGTCCGCGCCTTCATCGCCGCCCAGGAAGTCATTGCCCGCGCCGCCATTGATCGTGTCACGGCCCCAGGACCCGGACAGGCTGTCATTGTCGTCATCGCCGAAGATCAGGTCACGGCCGCCGCCGCCCAGCAGGGTGTCATCGCCGGTGCCGCCATAAAGCGTGTCATTGTCGGCATTGGCGCCCATGGAATCGTTCCCGGCGTCACCGCCCAGGATGTCATTGCCGCGACCGCCCCACAGGGTGTCATTGTCGCCGCCGCCCCACAGGCGGTCATCGCCGCCGCCGCCGCCCAGCTCGTCCGCGCCGGCGCCGCCTGCAACGGTGTCATTGCCGCCCGCGGCCCAGATGGTATCGCTGCCATTGTTCCCCGAGATATTATTGGCCACCATGTTGCCGAAGATCAGATCGTTGCCCGACCCGGCCAGCAGGTTTTCAATGATGGTGCCGCGGGCGATCCCCAGGTTGCCGGTGCCGCCCAGGATGTCCGAGAATTGCTCATCGGTCATGCGGACCGTGTCATTGGTGGTCGAGGGGGTCAGGTCCAGCGTATCGGTGCCGCCCTGGTCATAGATGGTCAGCGCCACGTCCTCACCATCGTAGATCCCCGAGGTGTTGCCGCTGATCACGCTGTCCAGCAGCAGGCCCAGATAGTTGCCCAGGTTGGTGTTCGCCCCCCAGATGGTATCGCCTGCGGTGGCGCTGCTGGCCCCCGGCGCGCCATACAGGTTCTGGATCGCCACGATATCGGCCATCATCGTGGTCAGCAGCCAGGCAAAGTTGGCGTTGGTCGTGGTGTTCTCGGTCTGGCTGAAATAGGACATGATCGAGATCTGCCAGCTGTCATTGCTGAAGTCCTCGTCCACGCCATAGGTGGCCGCACCGTTATAGCCGCCCTGGTGGCCCAGACCCAGCGCATGGCCGATCTCGTGGATATAGGTCTGGAAGGAATAGCTGTCCATCGTGGTGCCATAGGCGGCGATCCAGGCCGTGGACACGTTCACATGCGAGGACACGATGGTGCCGCCCGACAGGGTCGAGGTGGAATAGGCCCCGCTGTTATTGTCATCAAAGGTGATATCGCCGCCCGAGGTCACCTCGACAAACTCGATATCGGCGACCATTTCCCAGGCCTCCAGCGCCCAGCGGGCCAGCTGCTGGCCATCGGCGGTCAGGGCGGTCAGGTTCACCGTGATCTGGTTCGAGCCCGACGTGTCAAACGCCCGGCCGCTGGCACCATTGGCGTTCCAGTAGCCATCGGTCAGGAAGTCGGCCAGCTCGTCCAGGGTGCCCGGTGCGGGCGGCACGCTTTCGACGATCGTCATGTCATAGGTGCCCGAGTAGCCATCCGCATAGGCGCCCGCGGCCAGATAGAAGGTGCCGGTATAGCTGGCGGTGAAGGCCAGGAACGAGTTATAGCCCACGCCCCCGTCATCATTGGAATAGATCAGCGTGCCGGTATCGTCATAGATCCGCAGATAGGGATCAGACAGAGAGACCCCGGTCAGGGCAACCTCATAGGTCTGGCCGGCCGTCAGGGTCACGGCCACCCAGTCGCGATCCCCCGACGCGCCCAGGTTCCCCGAGAAAGTATCGCCGACGCCGATCGTATATCCCGTGCCGGTGCCCGCGATGGCATCGGCGACTTCAAAAATGGTGGCCCCGTTGGGATCCGGCGTCAACGAGCATTCCGGGTCCGTCGGGTGCAATTGTGCGCAAATGAAACACATGTGAGAATCTCCGTAAGATGTTCCGTCTTAATTCTATTGAGGCCAGGGAAATGCAACGGCGATGCAGCCCCCGGCGCGATCCCCCCGCCTAAACGGCGGGAAGCGGCAGTTTGCTAACTTTCAGCAGCCCCTGGGCCAGTTGCTCCATCATATGCGGGCGCAGCGCCACATCGGCGGAATCCAGCGCCACATCCGGGCCCATCACCCAATCTGCGGCCTGATCGGTTTTCCACGACAGGCGGGCGGCCATGGCGTGCCGGGTCTCGCGTTCGGGCAGCAGCCGGATGGCCAGGCTGCCCGCCACGGGGGCCACGCTGTCGCCCATCCGGATCACGGCATGGGGGACGGCCTGTTGCAGCGCCTGTTGCAGCGCACCGCACAGAGCCTGCTGCATCGCGCTGTCCCCGTCCGGGCAGGACAGTTCGAACACGGGGCGCAGCCGTTGGCTCTGGGCCAGGGCGGGATCGGTCATCAGGGCTCCTCCTGTCAGGGCCATGCTGGTACACAGGCCAGCCACGATAGCGCGGCGGTTTATTTGGCGGCAGTCAATCCTGTGACGGTGTCTGCGCATCGTTACCCCCATTCCCCCTAAGGCGAATCTTATCAGGTCTTTGCCCGCCTTATCAACGCACAAGTCTTTCAAAGTTGGGCAAAGTCGGGGAAACCATACCTTGGTGCAGCCGGGGCGGGCCCGCCTTACAACCCACGCGCGAGGCGGCTGGTCAGCCAGGCCAGAAAAGCCTTATCCGGCGCGTGCAGGCGCACCCGCCCGGCGCTGGCCCAGAAGGCGCGCCATTCGGCCTCCAGCGCATAGACATCCGCGCCCGGCGCCATCTGCCGCGCGCGCTCCAGCGCGGCGGGGCTCAGCTGCGGGCCCTCGGCGGGGCCGGCCCCGGACACCACATGCCCCTGCCGGGTAAAGGCGATCAGATCGCCCGGTTCCTCGGCCATGTCGTAATCGGGCAGGGTGCCGGCGGCGATGATCTTGCGCACCGCCGCGCGAAACACCCGCAAAGGCGCGGTGGATCCGGCCTTCTTGTGCAAAGTCGCCAGGCTGCCCTGCCATTCGGGCTGGCGGCCGCAATGTTTGCGCGCCAATTCGTAGATTCGCCGCTCCAGCGGTTTGCGCAGGCGGAAATAGGCGCGGTTCAGCGTCAGCACCGATTTCGACAGCACCGCCCGGTACAGCCATTCAGACAGGGGAACCGAGACCCTGACCATCCGCCCCCCGCGCGATTTGCGGATGATTTCCCAGCGCTCGATCAGGCCGAAACCGCTGGTCACCTCTTGCCCGCCGGTTTCCAGATTGGTGGTGATGCGCGTGCCGGCCAGGCGTTCAAAGGCCTCGCGCAGGCGGGCATAGCTGTCGCCGCCGGTGTCGCGATTGGTGGCCACCAGCAGATCATGCGCCTTCAGTTGCAGCGTCCGAGAGATTTCGCGCCCTGCATTCAGCGCCGCCACCAGCTGGCTGATGCAATAGATCAGGATGTCCTTATCGTGGATCGTCGCCCGCCCCCGCACCGAGGGCGTGACCTGCACCTGCACCCCATTATGGGCATAGTTCAGAATGCGCCGGTCCGGCCGCGTGGACAGTGAGAAAATCGGATGCTCCATCGAGCCCAGATCGTCCTTGGGGCTGGCCTCGAAAATATCGCAGACGAACATGTCGCCCGTTGGGTGGCGGTCGGGCAAAAGCCCCCCCTGCCCTGCTGTCATGGCCCCTGTCATGCGTGCCTGTCCTGTCGCATTTTATCTGCTCTGCTCGTGTCCCCGTTTTTCGGGGTTTCAGTGACACCCTAAAGTTATCCACAGAACGCGTCCAGCCCTCAGCGCCCCTCGCATCGGGGGATCAGAGTCGCACCTGCGTCGGATCAGAGTCGCCTTTTCGGGGTTTCAGAGTCGCACCGGGCCAAAATCAAATCCAAAACATCTTGGAAATCAGGGCCTTAAGCAAATCTCATCTTACCTGTAACTATAAACTAACAGAATCCTAACAGGAAATTTTTGCTCTTCCCCCCTATCCAGCCTGATTTTCCTGCAAAAACCGGGGCAATTATGCTAAGAAATAGCCAAGGGAGGTGAGGGTTTTGCTTCCATGTGTGACGTTTTCCCGTATGTTAAGGAAAAGAGCGCACATGAGGCCCGAGCCATGACATCCGCAGTGACATCCGCCCTGCCCCCCTACTTCAACATTGATCCCGACCAGGCCTTGTCCGCTTTGGGCAATCCTACCGGCACCGAAGGGTTTGCCGCCATTTCTCAGGCCTGTGCCCGCGGGCGTTCGGATCTGGCCAGCCGCGGATTAGAGGACGACGGCGACCGCCATCTGCGCCTGTTTTCCACATGGGAGATCACCCGCTATCTGATCCCCGTCGCCCAGGGCCATTTCCGCCGCGTGCTGAAACAGAAGCCCGATCTGCCACAGGGGCGTTCGGAAACCGCCGGGGGGGCGAAATGGTTCACTCTGGACGAGGTGCTGCGCCTGCGCGCCCATTTCGCCGCCGAAGGGTCCAAGGCGAAAAACTACCTGCCCTATCGCCCCAAGGGCCAGCCCGCCAAAATGGTCGCCGTGGCCAATTTCAAGGGCGGGGTCGGCAAGACCTCGACCGCCGCGCATCTGGCCATGTCCGCCGCGTTGGACGGCTATAAGGTGCTGGTGATTGATCTGGACAGTCAGGGGTCCATGACGTCCATTTTCGGCGGGCGGGTCGAGGATGAATGGCAGACCGTTTTCCCCCTTCTGGCGCGTCATTACGCCAGCTATCTGCGCAGCGATAATCAGCGCCGGCTGGACCGGGGCGAGCCCCCCATTCCGCTGGACGACACGCTGAGCGCCGCTTTGGATGTCACCGCCCGGTCGCTGATCCAGCCCACCCATTGGCCCAATATTGATCTGATCGGCGCGCAGCTGAATCTGTATTGGGCCGAGTTCCAGATCCCCGTTTGGCGGATGCAGGGGCGCGGCTGGAAACTGTGGGATGCGCTGACCGACAGTCTGGAGGCCGACGGCATTCTGGATCAGTATGACGTGATTTTCGTCGATACCCCCCCCGCCCTGGGCTATCTGACGATCAACGGGCTGGCGGCCAGCGATATTCTGCTGGTGCCGCTGGGGGCCTCGTTTCTGGAATTCGATTCCACGGGCCGGTTTTTCGACATGCTGCACACCACCTTTCAATCCATCGAGGACGGCGAGAACCTGGCCGCCCGCGCCCTGGGCCGGGATGAGCTGAATTTCGAATGGGACGCGGTGCGCGCGGTGATCACCCGCTATGATGGCAGCCAACAGGCCGAGCTGGCCGCGCTGATGCAGGCCTATCTGGGGCCCACCCTGTCTCCGCATCGGCAGGATTTCACCGCTCTGATCGGTCAGGCCGGCGAGCAGGTTCAGGGCATCTACGAGGCTGACTATCGCGACTTCAACCGCGAAACCTATGCCCGCGGGCGCGAGACTTTTGATGCCACCTATGCCGCGTTCAAATCCCTGCTGATCGGGGCCTGGCGCCGCGATGAGCTGGCCCAACAACAGGCGGCCGAGTGAGCCCCCGCCTCAAATGTTTCGCGCGCGAAACAGCAGCGTTCGGCCGGGTTAGGCTCTGTTTATCAGACCGCCCCACCCTGCCCCGCACACGACAGGAGACCTGAGCCATGGCCAAACGCAAACGCCTTGCGCCCCCGAAAACCGATTATCTGGATACGCCGGCGCCCTCTGCGATCCTACCCGAACCGCCGCGTCGCGCGCCCCCCATTGCCGATGTCGCGGGCCATGCCAGCACCACCGCCGCGCTCGAGGAAATGTCCGACACCCTGCGCCGCGCCCGCGAAGAGGGCCGCATGGCGCTGGAGCTGCCGCTGGATCAGATCGTCACCGATTATCTGGTGCGCGACCGGATCAATGTGGATGAGGGTGAGATGGAGGTGCTGATCGCCTCGATCCGTCAACGTGGGCAGCAAACTCCGATCGAGGTCGCCCCTCTGCCAGGTGGCCGCTATGGGCTGATCTCGGGGTGGCGGCGTCTGCGCGCGATCACCCGCCTGGCTGAAACCGGCGAGGCGCAGCCGCAGATCCTGGCCTTTTTGCGCCAGCCCGAACAGGCGTCCGATGCCTATCTGGCCATGGTCGAGGAAAACGAAATCCGTGTCGGGCTGAGCTATTATGAACGCGCCCGCATCGCCGCTCGCGCGGTGGAACAAGGCGTTTACCCCGACGAGCGCAGCGCGCTACGCAGTCTCTATCACGCCGCAAGCCGCGCCAAACGGTCAAAAATCGGCAGCTTTCTGACGTTGGTCAAACATCTGGATGGCGTGCTGCATTTCCCTGAATCCATCGGCGAACGCGCCGGTCTGATCCTGGCCCGAGAGCTGGATCAAGCCCCCGCGATTGCCCGCCGGATCGCGGCGCATATCCAGGCCGATCCGCCTCAGACCCCGCTGGACGAGCTGGACCGGATCAACGCCGCCCTGTCCGAGATCGCGGCCGCTGCCAAGGCGGAGACAAAGATTAAAAATCAGACCCCAAAACGCGGATCAGAGACGAATTTTACCCGTCAGATCCACGCGGGCCTGCATGTGGTGCGCCATGACATCACCAATCCCAAGGGCGGACGGCTGACGATCAAGGGTGCGGCGGTGGATGAGAACCTGGCCGACGATCTGATCGCCTGGCTGGCCGAGCGTTCCGCGCAAAAATAGACTCTATTTCCCAAATTAGGCCCTGTTTCGCGCGCGAAACAGTCAGGGCCTATAGAGCCCCCACAGCCCCCAAGCGGCGACGTGATGAATCACGCTGAACTGGCCGGCCTTCATCGCGACGTTAATCTCTGCGGGGGTCATTTCCTCATAGGCGAAATCCTCAAGATCGCCGGGCGCGGGATCGGCCACGCGGCGGCACCCGGTGGCAGCAAAATAATGCCCGGTGCTGCCGGTCTGATTGCCATTGTCCACATAGGCGCCCATGGGGATCAGCTGGCCGGTTTGCAGCCCGGTTTCCTCCATCAATTCACGCGTGGCGGTCAGATCGGCGGGTTCGCCCGGATCGACATAGCCGGCGGGAAAGCCCAGCATCTCGGCCCCCGGCCCGTGTTTATACTGGCGGATCACCAGCACTTTGCCATTTTCCAGAAACGGGATGATCAGGGCAAAGGGGCGCAGGTCGATCTTATAGAAATCGTCGATGATCTGGCCGGGGCGGACCTCGACCTGTTCTTTGCGGATGCGCAGGAACGGCGCGTGTTCGAAGACGGTTTCGTCCTTCAGGATTTTCCAGCTCATTAGTCTAAAAGCCTCATCAAATAGGCGCCGTAGCCGTTTTTCCCGAATTGTTCCGCACGGGCGCGCAGCTGATCGGCATTAATCCAGCCCTTGGCATAGGCGATTTCCTCGGGGCAGCCCACCTGCTGGCCCTGCCGTTCGGACAGGGTGCGCACGAAATTGCCCGCGTCCAGCAGGCTGGCATGGGTGCCAGTGTCCAGCCAGGCATAACCGCGCCCCATCTGCTGCACATTCAGCAAACCATCGGCCAGATAGCTTTCCAGCAGGGTCACGATCTCCAGCTCTCCGCGCGCCGAGGGCGTCACCGCCTGCGCCCGCTGCGGCGCGCTGCCATCCAGAAAATAGAGCCCGGTGACGGCATAGGGCGAGGGCGCGACCTGTGGTTTTTCGATGATCTGGCGCACGGTACCATCTTCGGCGAAATCCACCACGCCATAGCGTTCCGGATCGGCGACACGATAGCCAAAGACCGTGCCCCCCTGCCCCTGTGCATCTGCGGCGGCCAGGCGCTCGGGCAGCCCGTGACCGAAAAAGATATTGTCGCCCAGCACCATCGCGCTGGGGGCGCCGTTCAGGAAATCCTCGGCCAGGATATAGGCCTGCGCCAGCCCGTCGGGGCTGGGCTGGGTGATATAGGTCAGGCTCAGCCCCCATTGGCTGCCGTTCCCCAAAGTGCGCTGAAATTGCGCCTGATCCTGCGGCGTGGTGATCACCGCGATCTCTTGAATCCCCGACAGCATCAGCACCGACAGAGGATAGAAAATCATCGGCTTGTCATAGACCGGCAACAGCTGTTTGGACACGCCCATGGTGATCGGATAGAGCCGCGTCCCCGAGCCGCCCGCCAGAATAATGCCTTTGCGTTTCATGCGCTCACCTCGTGTATCACCTCGGCCAAAGCGGCCTTCCAATCGGGCTGTTCTATCCCGAAATCTGTCTCTATTGCGCGGCACTCCAGCCGGGAATTCAAGGGCCGCGCCGCCGGCGTCGGATAGTCCGCGCTGGGAATATCCGTCACCGTCACATCCCGCCCGGCCAAGGCAAATGTTTCGCGCGCGAAACAGGCCCAGCTGGTGGCGGGGGCCCCGGCGTAATGGTAAATTCCACCGCCCTGCCCCGCGCTCATCGCCTAGGCCATCTGCACCAAAGCCTGCGCAATCCCCCGCGCCGGCGTCGGCCCGCCGATCTGATCGGCTACCACGCTCAGCGCGTCGCGGCTCTCGGACAGGCGCAACATGGTTTTCACGAAATTCGCCCCATGGGCCGAAAACACCCAAGACGTCCGCAACACAGCCCAACGCCCCCCGGCCTGCGCAATCGCCCGCTCGCCCGCCAGCTTGGACCGCCCATAGGCATTCACCGGATGCACCGCATCCCCCGGCGCCCAAGGCCGCACCCCCGACCCATCAAACACATAATCGGTGGAGACATGCAAAAACGGTACATCCAATTCCGCACAGGCCCGCGCCATCGCGCCCGGTGCCGCGCCATTCACCACCTGCGCCAAATCCTCTTCCGCCTCAGCCCGGTCCACCGCCGTATAGGCCGCCGCATTAATCACCGCACTGGGGCGCAACGCCCGTATATGCGCCGCACATCCCGCAGGATCGCATAAATCCGCCTCGGCGCGCCCCAGAAACACCGCCTCAGGACAGGCCCGCGCCAATTCCCGCGCCACCTGCCCGGTTTTCCCAAAGACCAGGATCATCCCCCCCGCCTTTCTTTGCTCGCGAAATACTCCCGCCGGAGGCCCCGCCCCCTCATCCCGTTCCCAGCCGTGTGCCCACACCCGCACGGGCCTGCAACGGACGCCACCAGGCCTCGTTCTCCAGATACCATTGCACGGTTTTCTCCAGCCCCTGCTCCAATGTCACCGAGGGCCGCCAGCCCAGCTCAGCCCGGATCCGCGCCGGATCAATCGCATAGCGCAGATCATGGCCGGGGCGGTCCTGCACATAGCTGATCAGGCTGTCATAGGGGCGATCTGCGGGCCGCAGGCGATCCAGAATGGCACAGATCATCCGCACCAGATCAATGTTGCGGGCCTCGTTCTCGCCGCCGATATTATAGCTGCGGCCGTTTTGCCCGCGCGCCAGAACCGTTAGTAGCGCATCGGCGTGATCCTCCACATACAGCCAGTCCCGCACGTTCAGGCCTTGCCCGTAAACGGGGATCGGCTGCCCGGCCAGCGCGTTCAGGATCACCACGGGGATCAGCTTTTCGGGGAAATGATAGGGGCCGTAATTGTTGGAACAATTGGTCAGCACCACGGGCAGGCCATAGGTTTCATGCCAGGCGCGCACCAGATGGTCGCTGGCGGCTTTTGAGGCAGAATAGGGACTGTTTGGCGCATAGGGCGTGTCCTCGGTGAACTGGCCGGTGTCGCCCAGGGTGCCGTAAACATCGTCGGTGGAAATATGGTGAAACCGGAAATCGGCGGGGCGGCCCTGCGCCTCCCACTGGGCGCGGGCGGCTTGCAGCAGGGTGTAGGTGCCGTTCACGTTGGTTTCGATGAACGCACCCGGCCCGTCGATGGACCGATCCACATGGGATTCCGCGGCCAGATGCATCACGGCGGTGGGCCGATACGCTGCGAAAATCCGGGTCATGGCCTCGGCGTCGCGGATGTCGGCCTGTTCGAAATGGTAAAGCGGGTTGTCTGCGACGCTGGCGACATTCTCCAGGCAGGCGGCATAGGTCAGCGCATCGACATTCACCACGCGCTGCCCGCGCGCGATGGCCAGGCGCACCACGGCCGATCCGATGAACCCCGCGCCGCCTGTAATCAAAAGGGTCATTGCGCGTCCTTCCAGGTAAACGGGCTGTCCAGATCGGCCAGCAGGGGGGCGGCGGCGTCTTTTTCCGACAGGATCGGATCGCCGGTCAGGCCCCACTCAATCCCCACCTGAGGATCATCGTATCGCAGCGCCCGGTCGCATTCCGGGGCGTAATAGTCACTGCATTTATAGATGATCTCGGTATCCGGCGCACGGGTGACAAAGCCATGGGCAAACCCGGCCGGGATCAGCAATTGCCGCCCGTTTTCAGCCGTCAATTCGACCCCCACCCATTGCCCATAAGTGGGGCTGGCGCGGCGAATATCCACGGCCACATCCAGCATGGCCCCACGCCCGCAGCGCACCAGCTTGGCCTGCGCATGGGGGGGCGTTTGGAAATGCAGGCCCCGCAGCGTGCCCACGGCGGCAGACAGCGAGTGATTGTCCTGCACGAAATCAATCTCCAGCCCGTGATCGGCCATGCGCTGCCGGTTCCAGCTTTCGCTGAAGAACCCGCGATGATCGCCAAACCGCTGAGGCGTCAGGATCAGCACGCCGGGCAGGGCGGTTTCCTGAATCTGCATGAACAATCTCCTTTGACCAAAGGCTTAGAGGATTGCTGCATATCCGGCAATCTTGGCATGAAAAGGCCCGCGCGGGGGCGGGCCTGTGGTGTTATTTCTCGTAATGGCCCGATTGGTGCCAGCGCCAGGCATCGGCGATCATCAGATCCAGGGTCGAGCGTTTGGGGCGCCAGCCCAGCTCTTCCTCGGCGCGGGTGGATCCGGACACCAGTTTGGTGCAATCGCCCGCCCGGCGCGGCCCTTCGGTATAGGGCACCTTGCGGCCCGTGACGGCGGCGGCGGCGTCCATGACCTCGCGCACGGAAAAACCGCTGCCCGTGCCCAGATTGAACACCCGGCTGCCTTGACCGGCCTTCAGCCAGTCCACCCCCAGAACATGCGCATCCACCAGATCGCAGACATGGACGTAATCGCGAATGCAGGTGCCATCGGGCGTGTCGTAATCGGTGCCAAAGATGGTCAGCGCGTCGCGCTTGCCGTCAATCGCATCCAGAATCAGCGGGATCAGATGGGTCTCGGGGCGGTGGAATTCGCCCACCTCGGCCTCGGGGTCGCCACCGGCCACGTTGAAATAGCGGAAGATCACCGATTTCATCCCATGAGAGGCGTCAAAGTCGCGCAGCATATCCTCGATCGTGCGTTTGGAGCCGCCATAGGCGTTGATCGGCAGCTGCACGCTGTCCTCGTTCAACACCACGTTGTCCTGTTCACCATAGGTGGCGCAGGTCGAGGAAAAGACGAAGTTCAGACAGCCGGCCTCGGCCGCGGCCTCAATGAGGTTCAGCGATCCGCCGGTGTTGTTCAGCCAGTATTTGCCGGGGTTGGACATGCTTTCGCCAACCTGAGACAGCGCGGCGAAATGCATCACCGCCACGGGCTGATATTGGGCGAACACCTGATCCAGGCGAGCGCGGTCCAGCAGATCGCCCTTCTCAAAGGGGCCGAATTTCACCGCGTCCTGCCAGCCGGTGACAAGATTATCAAAGGTCACAGGGGTGAACCCGGCCGCCTTCAGCGCCTTGCAGGCGTGGCTGCCGATGTACCCGGCCCCGCCGGTCACCAGAACATTGGTCATGGAACGTCCTTACTGGGCTGCCTTGTCGGTATGGGTCACGGCCTGCAGGTAGTCCATGAGCTCATCGCGCAGGTCGTCGCGTGAGAGGCCGAAGGCGATGGTGGCCTGCAAGAAGCCCGCCTTGGAGCCGCAATCGAAACGCTCGCCGTTGAAACGCAGCCCGTAGACGCCGCGGCCCTGGGTGATCTCGCGGGCGATGGCGTCGGTCAGCTGGATTTCTCCGCCCGCGCCGGTTTCCTTTTTATCCAGCGTTTTCAGCACGTTGGGCGACAGGATATAGCGGCCGATCACCGCCAGGTTGGACGGCTCGGTGCCGGCGGGGGGCTTTTCCACCATGCCGTTCACCGACACGACCGAGCCCATGTCTTCCTTCACGTCCAGCACCCCGTAGGCCGAGACTTTCTCGGGCGGGACTTCCATCGCGGCGACCATGCTGCCGCCGGTTTCCTGATAGGCCTCGACCATCTGTTGCAGGCAGGGCTTTTCCGCCGCGATCACGTCATCGGGCAGGATCACCGCGAAGGGTTCGTCATGGATCAGACGGCGCGCGCACCACACCGCATGTCCCAGACCCAGCGCCTGAGCCTGGCGGATATAGGCCACCGCGCCGCTTTCCATATTGGTGGTTTCCAGAACCTCCAGCAGCTTGGTCTTGTTCTTCTTGCGCAGCTCGTCTTCCAGATAGGGGCGCTGATCGAAATAATCCTCAAGCGCCGATTTCCCGCGCGAAGTGACAAAGATGAATTCCTCGATCCCGGCGGCGCGGGCCTCGTCGATCGCGTATTGCACCAGCGGGCGGTCCACCAGCGTCATGATCTCTTTGGGCACCGATTTCGTCGCGGGCAAAAAACGCGTCCCCAGGCCGGCAACAGGAAAAATCGCCTTCGTAACCTTACGTGTCATCATCAAGTCCTTTGGAATTCCTCATGATCCAGAAAAACGGAAACTATCCCCGAGATATGGCGCGGTTTTGGGCAAAAGCCGATCAAACAGGCGTCTCTTTATGCGAATTGGCGGCGTGATCCGCTTTTTCGATGAAAACTTAGGCGATCTCTCGCCATTTCCTGACCCGGTTTCGTTCCTGCCGCAGCCGGGATTTCCGGCTGATCAGGCGGAACAAGGCCGTGCCCCGGTTGCTTCTTCCGAATTGTCCTCCTGTTTGTAACCAATACCCATCTGGCAGAAATTTAACAGTATGGAAAACCGCCGTTTTCGTCAGACTATAGGCCGAAACAGTATGCCCCTGGGCGGCCAGATCACGCGCCTGTTGCATCATCTTGCGCCGCCCCAACCGACCCGAGCAAAGCGTGATCGCCTTACCCGTCGCCAGGCTGGGAAACCGCAGAAAATCATCGGGGCGGCGGGCAATATGCGTTGGTGGCACCTGAAGGGCGACAGCCCCCTCGGTCAGTCCGGTTTGCAAGGATTTCAGCGCGGCTCGGGCGGCGCCGGGCTCTAGCAGGCCTGCGGTCATCTGGCGCAGAACGCGTTTGCGCTGCTCGGTTTCCAGATCGGTGCGAAACCTGCCCCGGTCTTGATGTAAGGCGTGTTTGCGCCAGAACAGAGCCGAACTGCGCCCGATATCCGACAAATCCAGAACCGCCCGGTCCTGACGACGGCGCGCGCTGGGGGCATAGGCATGGTGCACAATGGCGGACGGCACAATCGCCGTCGCAATCCCCAGTTGCGCCAGACGCATGTTCAGATCGGTTTCATCCATGTAGAAGCGAAAATTTTCGTCAAACCCGCCCAGTTTCTTCAGCACCCAGCGCCGCACGGCCATATTGGTGCCTTCGGTTTTCACGGCCCGCCCCGCCGAGGGGTGCAGGACAGTTGTCACGCTCTCATCTACATTCAGAGCGCTGGCTTGCCCGCCGGTATTCAGCGCGCGGGCCTTCCATTGCCAGGAAATCCCGTTCCGCCCGATGACAAATCCTCCGGCAGCGCCCACTTTGGAATCCGAAAATGCCTCGGCCAGATGGGTCAGCCAGGTGGGTTCGGGCACGGCATCATCGTCAATAAAGGCCACGATTTCCCCGGCCGAAGCCGAAATCCCCAAATTCCGTGCACCCGAGATATTCGCCACCTCATACGGGATCAGCTTCAGGTGCCGGGCAAACGGCAAAGCGCGAGCCGCAGACAGCCCGGCGGCATCCGCGACGACGATAACCTCATGATTACGGTAATACAGCCGCGCCAGGCCGGTCAGACACAGGGACAGGCTGGCTGGCCTGCCCCGGCTGACCACAACAACACTGATGGGCGGCTGATCCATGGTCCTCCTCGGCCAGGCCGGGTGATCCGCCTAGGCCTGCTTTAGCGCGACACTCGGAGAATAGGCGATGAAGAACGGGTTGGCATAGTCCTCTTTGCCGTAAACCAGCGGGCTGTGATCGTCGAAACGCACAACCTTGCCACCTGCGCCATGCAGAACGGCGTGGCCCGCGGCGGTGTCCCACTCCATCGTGCGGCCAACGCGGGGGTAGATGTCGGCCTCGCCCGTGGCCACCAGGCAGAATTTCAGCGACGAGCCCGCGCTTTTGGAATCCGCCACCGCGTATTTGTTGATGTAATCGTCCGTCGCCTGATCGCGGTGCGATTTCGAGGCCACGACCAGCAGCGCCGTATTATCCGCGTCCGAGACCTGAATCGCAGTGGTTGCCCCCATCGCGTCCTTGGCGAAATCGCCTGTTTCCTCAACCGAGGAGCCATCGGCCAGCGTCAGGAACATCCGATCCTTTGCCGGGGCATAAACGACGCCGCGGGTCGGCACGCCGTTTTCCACATAGGCGATATTGACGGTGAAATCGCCGCGGCGGTGGACGAATTCCTTGGTCCCGTCCAGCGGGTCAACGATCAGAAAGGTTTCGGCTTTGGCGCTGTGGCTGTCGGCTTGTTCCTCGGTGATCAGGGTTACATCGGGGAATTCAGCGCGCAAGCCGGCTGAGATCAGAGCATCCGCCGCTTCGTCTGCTTCGGTCACGGGGCTTTCGTCGGATTTGGTTTTCACCTCGAAATCATCCGAGTTGTAAATCTCCATGATCTTGTCGCCTGCTTCCAAAGCCAGACGGCGCATCACGGTGGTCAGTTTTTCGTAATCCAAAGCACTTGCCCCAGTTTTCAACCCACAAGAAACGGGTTTTGTTGATTATTAACGTCATCCCCCTTATGATATTCTGCTAACGGAACGGCAAGAATTCCATGCGAAAAAACCTTTGAAACGGCAGATCGGCGCGGAAATGTTCCACCAGACCAAGCGAACGTCCAATTTGGGATCGGCATTACCGATTGCCGAACTGATTTATCATTCCATCGCGCGCTCGATCCGGAAAACCCACGGCAATGCGTTCATGTCGCTGTTCATGAACATGCTGCAAGTGATCATTTTCGTGATGGCCTTTTATGTCATGTTCTCGGTTCTGGGGCTGCGGTCTGCGGCGATCCGGGGGGATTTCCTACTGTATCTGATGTCTGGGGTTTTCCTTTATATGACCCAGATTAAGACCATCGGTGCCGTTGTCGGATCCGAGGGGCCGACCTCGCCGATGATGCTGCACGCGCCGATGAACACAATTATCGCCATCGCCGCCGGCGCGCTAAGCGCGCTTTACATTCAGGTGCTGTCTCTGGCGGTCATTCTGTTTGTCTACTATGTAGGCTTTCAGCACTTCACCATCGAACAGCCGGTCGAGGCGTTTGGCATGTTGCTTTTGGCCTGGTTTTCGGGGCTGGGCATCGGGATGGTGCTGCTGGCCGCGAAACCCTGGTTTCCGACGCCAGTGCGGATTTTCACCATGGTGTATCAGCGGGCGAATATGATCGCCTCGGGGAAGATGTTCGTGGCCAACTCGCTGCCCTCGTTCATGTTGGCCATGTTCGATTGGAACCCCTTGTTTCACTGCATTGATCAGTCGCGCGGGTTCGTGTTCATCAATTATGTGCCGCGCAATACCTCGGCGACATATCCGTTTTATTTCGGGCTGGTGTTCCTGATGATCGGCCTGATGGGTGAGTTTTATACCCGCCGGCATTCCTCGGTCAGTTGGGGCGCGCGGCGTTAATCGACCACACGGCACGTCAGGTTTATGCGGCCGCCTTTGGGCAACAACCGGGACGAGCCGAACCGGATTCGATCCACCCCGTGATAGGTCAGCCGCGCGGCGCCGCCCATGACCACCACATCCCCTGAGTTCAGCCAGATACTCTCGGTCTTACCGCCGCGCGTCTCGTTACCGATCCGAAACAGCCCCTCGTCCCCCAGGGAAACAGACAGAACCGGCCAGGTGAAATCCGCCTCGTCCCTGTCCTGATGCATCCCCATACGCGCGCCTTCGCCATAGAAATTGATCAGGCAGCAATCCGGATCGCGCTCAGCGCTGACCAGCGCCCGCCAGATTTGCAAAATCGCCTCGGGGATCGGCGGCCATGGCCCGCCCTGCGGGTGACGCGGCCTGTAACAATAGCCCCGGCGATCCGCATACCAGCCGTAGCGCCCGGCCGAGGTCATCCGGACGCTCATCGGCTTTCCATAAGGTGTCAGCGGCGAAAACAGGGGCGCGGCCAGGATCACCTGCCGCAAATCCTGCACCAGCGATTCCTGCGCCGCGCCCTCCAGATACCCCTGCAAAATCCGAAATCCCCGGATGTCGATCTCTGCCATTTTCATCACCTTTTACCCGAAATTCATACCCTGACGCCATTTTCACGCGGAATCGTAAAATCCGCCGCGTCGCAATGCTTGCAGGGTGCTTTCGCCCTCCTTATATACGCCCAGAAGCGCGGTGAACCCAATCCGGAACGCCGCAAAACAGGATCGGGGCAGGATGCCGTAACGGGTCCACGTCTCGTGTCATCGCCTTGAATATGAAGGGATCGAAAACATGGCTAAAGTCATTGGTATTGACCTTGGTACCACCAACAGCTGCGTCGCAATCATGGACGGCTCGCAGCCCAAAGTTATCGAAAATTCCGAGGGTGCGCGTACCACCCCCTCGATCGTTGCGTTCACGGATGACGAACGTCTGGTCGGCCAGGCCGCCAAACGCCAGGCCGTCACCAACGCAACCAACACCGTTTTCGGTGTGAAACGCCTGATCGGCCGCCGTGCAGATGACGCGGATCTGGCCAAGGACAAGAAGAACATGCCGTTCAACGTCATCGACGGCGGCAATGGCGACGCATGGGTCGAGGCCCGCGGTGAGAAATACTCGCCGAGCCAGATCAGTGCGTTCATCCTGGGCAAGATGAAAGAGACAGCCGAAAGCTATCTCGGCGAGGAAGTGACCCAGGCGGTCATTACCGTTCCCGCCTATTTCAACGACGCCCAGCGTCAGGCCACCAAAGACGCCGGCAAGATCGCCGGTCTCGAAGTGCTGCGCATCATCAACGAGCCGACCGCGGCCGCGCTCGCGTACGGCCTCGACAAGGGCGATGGCGGCACCAAGAACGCCTCCACCGTCCTCGTCTTCGACCTCGGCGGCGGCACCT
>PAPN01000022.1 GCA_002708925.1 Paracoccaceae bacterium | reverse complement strand
GGGCGGCGATGGCAATGACACGATCAGCGGCGGCGAGGATGCCGATCTTCTGGGCGGCGGCGCGGGCAATGACATCATTCTGGGTGGCGCGGGCAGTGACACGATCTATGCCAGCAGCGGAGACGATTCCCTGGAAGGCAACGGCGGGCAGGACACGATCTGGGGCGGGCGCGGCAATGATCTGATCCGGGCGGGTGCCCAGGATGATGAAATCGGCGGCGGCGCGGGCAATGGGCGTGACAGCTTGTGGGGCGGCGATGGCAATGACACGATCTGGGGCGGCGCGGGCCACGATCTGGCCTATGGCGAGACCGGCGCGGATCTGATCGGCGGCGGTAGCGGGATGGACACGATCTGGGGCGGGGACGGCTGGGATACGCTCTATGGCGGCTACGGCGATGACAGCCTGATGGGCGAGGGCGGCGCGGACGAGGTCTGGGGCGGCAATGGCAATGACAGCCTGTCGGGCGATCTGGGCGATGACAGCCTGTCGGGCGGCGCGGGGGCGGATACGCTCAGCGGCGGCGCGGGCGATGATCTTCTGACCGGGGGCAGCAATCCGGATGTGTTC
Source organism: Paracoccaceae bacterium (assembly GCA_002708925.1). Classification (GTDB taxonomy): domain Bacteria; phylum Pseudomonadota; class Alphaproteobacteria; order Rhodobacterales; family Rhodobacteraceae; genus Thalassobius. The sequence goes on along the minus strand of PAPN01000022.1, from coordinate 17,709 downwards.
CTCTTTGAAACAGACCACGGCACCGACCGGATCACCGATTTCACCCCCGGCACGGACCGCCTGCGCCTGTTGGGCACGGCCGGGGATTTCGACGACCTGACCCTTAGCGCCACCACCGGCGGCGTGTTGATCGACACGGGTGACGGCACCATCGTGCTGGAAGGGCTAAGCCTGTCCGATCTGGGGGCTGCGGACTTTGTGTTCATCTAATAATTACCATAATCTAAGTTATAAGATTCACCTGTGCCCCACTTGCCGCAGCCAAGGCAATAATCCCCGATAAGCGGCGCGTTTTGGCGTGTAGGGAAAAAACGGGGCTGATTTCGGCCGGGCTCTTGGGTACAACCGTGCTCAGATCAAGCATTCGGGATTCCCAGACGTGACGCGTTTTTTCAAACTTACGGCCATTATTCTGGCCCTTGCCCTGCCCTCGGCCTGTAGCTCGCCCCGCGGTGTGGCGCTGACCAGCGAAATTCTCAAGGAACAGGATGCGCCCAACCCCGGTTTTGCCGTGGTGCCCGTGACCCGCGCCAATATCAAGGCGCTGCAACAATGGCCCAGCACCGGCTGGGCGGGGCACTACCACTGGATCGGCCCCTCGCGCGGGCCCGAAAGCGCCGTCATCCGCACCGGAGACCAGATCAACCTGGTGATCTGGGACAACCAGGAAAACTCGCTGCTGGCCTCGGCGCAGGAAAAATCGGTGAACATGACCGGGCTGACCGTGTCCAACACCGGCACCATCTTTGTCCCCTATCTGGACGAGGTCCAGGTCCGCGGCAAAACCCCCGGCCAGGCCCGCCAGAAAATCCAGGACGCGCTGGAGCCGATCGTGCCCCAGGCCCAGGTGCAGCTGACGCTGAATGCGGGCAAGCAGAACTCGGTTGATCTGGTGTCCGGCGTCGAAAGCCCCGGCACCTATCCCCTGCCCGACCGCAATTATACGATCCTCAGCCTGATCGCCCAGGGCGGCGGCATCAACAAGAACATGCGCAACCCGATCGTGCGTCTGCAACGCGGCGGGCGCAGCTATGAGATCCGCGCCGGAGACCTGTTCGAGGACCCGCGTAAGAACGTCCCCCTGCGCGGCAATGACAAGGTGATCGTCGAAGAGGATGACCGCTATTTCACCGCCATGGGCGCGGCCCGCAACGAAGAGCTGGTCTATTTCGAAAAGGAAACCATCACCGCGCTGGAATCGCTGTCGATGATCGGCGGTCTGACCGATTATCAGGCCAATCTTAAGGGCGTGCTGGTGCTGCGCGAATACCCGGCCAAGGCGGTGCGCTATAACGGCACCGGGCCCAGCTCGGATCAGATGGTGTTCACCTTCGATCTGACCTCGGCCGAGGGGCTGTTTGCTGCGCGCAAATTCCAGATCCAGCCGCAGGATACCGTGATCGCCACCGAAAGCCCGCTCAGCGCGACGCGCACGATCCTGGGGCTGATCGGCTCGGTCTTTGGGGTGGTGAACGCAGCGCCGAACATCTGATCCGCGCGTTTGCTATTTCATAGCAAAAGGCCGCCCCGTCAGGGGCGGCCTTTTTGACTCCCTCAGATCCGGAAAGCAGGCCCAGGGTCAGGCCAGCACCAGATCCTCCAGCATGTTCATCAGGTCGGGCATACCGGGCACGAATCCCTCGATCGCCCCCGAGTTCTGCCCCTCTCCGGACGCAAAAGCCTGCAATCGGCCGTCATCGGGGCCCACCTGCACCCCCAGCTGGGCCGCAATACGGATCGCATGATCCTGAATCGAGGTCTCGCCCTTGTAGATTTCTTCGAAGACCAGCCAGTCATGATCAATCCGCCGGTTGCGCAGCACCGTCAGCACCTGCCCCAGGGAAATCGCGGCCTGATGCACCGCCTTGCGGCCCTGTTCCACGGACACGGCCTGCGCCTTTTGCCGGCCGGCGCGAATCTCGGGGTAGATCCTGGCCGCCTGTTCCGGACCCCAGGCCTGCGTGGCCAGCGCCAGAAACAACGAGCGCAGCCGGCTGGCCTCGTTCCGGCGGGTCAGCACGAAAAACCGATAGCCGCGGGCGGCGCATTCCTCGATCAGGATGCGATTCAGATGCGCGGGGATGATCTCAAAGCAATGTTTGATATTGGGCCGGTCCGCCAGCTGTTCGGCCAGGGCCGCGCGCGCGGCGGCCTGATCCTGGGTGGCGGTGAAATCACGGGTGATCTGCCCCCAGACCCGATCCACGTTCAAAGGTTCGTGCTGCCGGGTCGGAAAGGATGAGATCGCGCTCATAAAGCTCATCAGCGACGTGCCGCCGGTGCGGCGCATCGTCAGGATGATATAGGGGTGCTGCATCCCTGCTCCTTTTGTTTTTGGGCTCTGCAAACACCAGAGCCATCTTGCAAACCTGCCCATGCGGCAGAGGGATCCAACAGGTCACGCAAATCCCCGCATGTCCCAATAACACCTCGTCCCGCTTAGGAAAACCCGGCCCTTTGCGGGGGCCGGGTTCAACTTGTTTTCACTGTTGCAAAGCCGCTTAGACGATATCCAGCAGCCCGGCCAGAACGCCTGCGTCATTGGCCCCCTGCACCGTGAAGATCTGGCCGCCGCCAAAATCGAACACCGTGCCCGATGCCGTGGTGGTCCCGTAAGTGGCAATCACCTGAGCCGCGGTCAGCCCGCCGCCCCACAGCGCATCGTCCAGTTGCAGGCGGTCGTTCTCGCCCGCATCGAAATCGGTGACCAGGTCCAGCCCGTCGCCCACGCCAAAGACAAAGGTATCCGCGCCGGCGCCGCCGGTCAGCGTGTCATTGCCGGTGCCGCCGATCAGCAGGTCGTTATCCGCCCCGCCATACAGCGTGTCCGAGCCGCTGCCGCCGCCCAGCGTGTCATCGCCGTCGCCGCCGTACATCTCGTCATTGTCGCCGCCACCATAGAGCGCGTCACCCGCCAGACCGCCGCCCAGCGTATCGTTGCCGGTGCCGCCATACAGCTCGTCCGCGCCTTCATCGCCGCCCAGGAAGTCATTGCCCGCGCCGCCATTGATCGTGTCACGGCCCCAGGACCCGGACAGGCTGTCATTGTCGTCATCGCCGAAGATCAGGTCACGGCCGCCGCCGCCCAGCAGGGTGTCATCGCCGGTGCCGCCATAAAGCGTGTCATTGTCGGCATTGGCGCCCATGGAATCGTTCCCGGCGTCACCGCCCAGGATGTCATTGCCGCGACCGCCCCACAGGGTGTCATTGTCGCCGCCGCCCCACAGGCGGTCATCGCCGCCGCCGCCGCCCAGCTCGTCCGCGCCGGCGCCGCCTGCAACGGTGTCATTGCCGCCCGCGGCCCAGATGGTATCGCTGCCATTGTTCCCCGAGATATTATTGGCCACCATGTTGCCGAAGATCAGATCGTTGCCCGACCCGGCCAGCAGGTTTTCAATGATGGTGCCGCGGGCGATCCCCAGGTTGCCGGTGCCGCCCAGGATGTCCGAGAATTGCTCATCGGTCATGCGGACCGTGTCATTGGTGGTCGAGGGGGTCAGGTCCAGCGTATCGGTGCCGCCCTGGTCATAGATGGTCAGCGCCACGTCCTCACCATCGTAGATCCCCGAGGTGTTGCCGCTGATCACGCTGTCCAGCAGCAGGCCCAGATAGTTGCCCAGGTTGGTGTTCGCCCCCCAGATGGTATCGCCTGCGGTGGCGCTGCTGGCCCCCGGCGCGCCATACAGGTTCTGGATCGCCACGATATCGGCCATCATCGTGGTCAGCAGCCAGGCAAAGTTGGCGTTGGTCGTGGTGTTCTCGGTCTGGCTGAAATAGGACATGATCGAGATCTGCCAGCTGTCATTGCTGAAGTCCTCGTCCACGCCATAGGTGGCCGCACCGTTATAGCCGCCCTGGTGGCCCAGACCCAGCGCATGGCCGATCTCGTGGATATAGGTCTGGAAGGAATAGCTGTCCATCGTGGTGCCATAGGCGGCGATCCAGGCCGTGGACACGTTCACATGCGAGGACACGATGGTGCCGCCCGACAGGGTCGAGGTGGAATAGGCCCCGCTGTTATTGTCATCAAAGGTGATATCGCCGCCCGAGGTCACCTCGACAAACTCGATATCGGCGACCATTTCCCAGGCCTCCAGCGCCCAGCGGGCCAGCTGCTGGCCATCGGCGGTCAGGGCGGTCAGGTTCACCGTGATCTGGTTCGAGCCCGACGTGTCAAACGCCCGGCCGCTGGCACCATTGGCGTTCCAGTAGCCATCGGTCAGGAAGTCGGCCAGCTCGTCCAGGGTGCCCGGTGCGGGCGGCACGCTTTCGACGATCGTCATGTCATAGGTGCCCGAGTAGCCATCCGCATAGGCGCCCGCGGCCAGATAGAAGGTGCCGGTATAGCTGGCGGTGAAGGCCAGGAACGAGTTATAGCCCACGCCCCCGTCATCATTGGAATAGATCAGCGTGCCGGTATCGTCATAGATCCGCAGATAGGGATCAGACAGAGAGACCCCGGTCAGGGCAACCTCATAGGTCTGGCCGGCCGTCAGGGTCACGGCCACCCAGTCGCGATCCCCCGACGCGCCCAGGTTCCCCGAGAAAGTATCGCCGACGCCGATCGTATATCCCGTGCCGGTGCCCGCGATGGCATCGGCGACTTCAAAAATGGTGGCCCCGTTGGGATCCGGCGTCAACGAGCATTCCGGGTCCGTCGGGTGCAATTGTGCGCAAATGAAACACATGTGAGAATCTCCGTAAGATGTTCCGTCTTAATTCTATTGAGGCCAGGGAAATGCAACGGCGATGCAGCCCCCGGCGCGATCCCCCCGCCTAAACGGCGGGAAGCGGCAGTTTGCTAACTTTCAGCAGCCCCTGGGCCAGTTGCTCCATCATATGCGGGCGCAGCGCCACATCGGCGGAATCCAGCGCCACATCCGGGCCCATCACCCAATCTGCGGCCTGATCGGTTTTCCACGACAGGCGGGCGGCCATGGCGTGCCGGGTCTCGCGTTCGGGCAGCAGCCGGATGGCCAGGCTGCCCGCCACGGGGGCCACGCTGTCGCCCATCCGGATCACGGCATGGGGGACGGCCTGTTGCAGCGCCTGTTGCAGCGCACCGCACAGAGCCTGCTGCATCGCGCTGTCCCCGTCCGGGCAGGACAGTTCGAACACGGGGCGCAGCCGTTGGCTCTGGGCCAGGGCGGGATCGGTCATCAGGGCTCCTCCTGTCAGGGCCATGCTGGTACACAGGCCAGCCACGATAGCGCGGCGGTTTATTTGGCGGCAGTCAATCCTGTGACGGTGTCTGCGCATCGTTACCCCCATTCCCCCTAAGGCGAATCTTATCAGGTCTTTGCCCGCCTTATCAACGCACAAGTCTTTCAAAGTTGGGCAAAGTCGGGGAAACCATACCTTGGTGCAGCCGGGGCGGGCCCGCCTTACAACCCACGCGCGAGGCGGCTGGTCAGCCAGGCCAGAAAAGCCTTATCCGGCGCGTGCAGGCGCACCCGCCCGGCGCTGGCCCAGAAGGCGCGCCATTCGGCCTCCAGCGCATAGACATCCGCGCCCGGCGCCATCTGCCGCGCGCGCTCCAGCGCGGCGGGGCTCAGCTGCGGGCCCTCGGCGGGGCCGGCCCCGGACACCACATGCCCCTGCCGGGTAAAGGCGATCAGATCGCCCGGTTCCTCGGCCATGTCGTAATCGGGCAGGGTGCCGGCGGCGATGATCTTGCGCACCGCCGCGCGAAACACCCGCAAAGGCGCGGTGGATCCGGCCTTCTTGTGCAAAGTCGCCAGGCTGACCTGCCATTCGGGCTGGCGGCCGCAATGTTTGCGCGCCAATTCGTAGATTCGCCGCTCCAGCGGTTTGCGCAGGCGGAAATAGGCGCGGTTCAGCGTCAGCACCGATTTCGACAGCACCGCCCGGTACAGCCATTCCGACAGGGTAACCGAGACGCTGACCATCCGCCCCCCGCGCGATTTGCGGATGATTTCCCAGCGCTCGATCAGGCCGAAACCGCTGGTCACCTCTTGCCCGCCGGTTTCCAGATTGGTGGTGATGCGCGTGCCGGCCAGGCGTTCAAAGGCCTCGCGCAGGCGGGCATAGCTGTCGCCGCCGGTGTCGCGATTGGTGGCCACCAGCAGATCATGCGCCTTCAGTTGCAGCGTCCGAGAGATTTCGCGCCCTGCATTCAGCGCCGCCACCAGCTGGCTGATGCAATAGATCAGGATGTCCTTATCGTGGATCGTCGCCCGCCCCCGCACCGAGGGCGTGACCTGCACCTGCACCCCATTATGGGCATAGTTCAGAATGCGCCGGTCCGGCCGCGTGGACAGTGAGAAAATCGGATGCTCCATCGAGCCCAGATCGTCCTTGGGGCTGGCCTCGAAAATATCGCAGACGAACATGTCGCCCGTTGGGTGGCGGTCGGGCAAAAGCCCCCCCTGCCCTGCTGTCATGGCCCCTGTCATGCGTGCCTGTCCTGTCGCATTTTATCTGCTCTGCTCGTGTCCCCGTTTTTCGGGGTTTCAGTGACACCCTAAAGTTATCCACAGAACGCGTCCAGCCCTCAGCGCCCCTCGCATCGGGGGATCAGAGTCGCACCTGCGTCGGATCAGAGTCGCCTTTTCGGGGTTTCAGAGTCGCACCGGGCCAAAATCAAATCCAAAACATCTTGGAAATCAGGGCCTTAAGCAAATCTCATCTTACCTGTAACTATAAACTAACAGAATCCTAACAGGAAATTTTTGCTCTTCCCCCCTATCCAGCCTGATTTTCCTGCAAAAACCGGGGCAATTATGCTAAGAAATAGCCAAGGGAGGTGAGGGTTTTGCTTCCATGTGTGACGTTTTCCCGTATGTTAAGGAAAAGAGCGCACATGAGGCCCGAGCCATGACATCCGCAGTGACATCCGCCCTGCCCCCCTACTTCAACATTGATCCCGACCAGGCCTTGTCCGCTTTGGGCAATCCTACCGGCACCGAAGGGTTTGCCGCCATTTCTCAGGCCTGTGCCCGCGGGCGTTCGGATCTGGCCAGCCGCGGATTAGAGGACGACGGCGACCGCCATCTGCGCCTGTTTTCCACATGGGAGATCACCCGCTATCTGATCCCCGTCGCCCAGGGCCATTTCCGCCGCGTGCTGAAACAGAAGCCCGATCTGCCACAGGGGCGTTCGGAAACCGCCGGGGGGGCGAAATGGTTCACTCTGGACGAGGTGCTGCGCCTGCGCGCCCATTTCGCCGCCGAAGGGTCCAAGGCGAAAAACTACCTGCCCTATCGCCCCAAGGGCCAGCCCGCCAAAATGGTCGCCGTGGCCAATTTCAAGGGCGGGGTCGGCAAGACCTCGACCGCCGCGCATCTGGCCATGTCCGCCGCGTTGGACGGCTATAAGGTGCTGGTGATTGATCTGGACAGTCAGGGGTCCATGACGTCCATTTTCGGCGGGCGGGTCGAGGATGAATGGCAGACCGTTTTCCCCCTTCTGGCGCGTCATTACGCCAGCTATCTGCGCAGCGATAATCAGCGCCGGCTGGACCGGGGCGAGCCCCCCATTCCGCTGGACGACACGCTGAGCGCCGCTTTGGATGTCACCGCCCGGTCGCTGATCCAGCCCACCCATTGGCCCAATATTGATCTGATCGGCGCGCAGCTGAATCTGTATTGGGCCGAGTTCCAGATCCCCGTTTGGCGGATGCAGGGGCGCGGCTGGAAACTGTGGGATGCGCTGACCGACAGTCTGGAGGCCGACGGCATTCTGGATCAGTATGACGTGATTTTCGTCGATACCCCCCCCGCCCTGGGCTATCTGACGATCAACGGGCTGGCGGCCAGCGATATTCTGCTGGTGCCGCTGGGGGCCTCGTTTCTGGAATTCGATTCCACGGGCCGGTTTTTCGACATGCTGCACACCACCTTTCAATCCATCGAGGACGGCGAGAACCTGGCCGCCCGCGCCCTGGGCCGGGATGAGCTGAATTTCGAATGGGACGCGGTGCGCGCGGTGATCACCCGCTATGATGGCAGCCAACAGGCCGAGCTGGCCGCGCTGATGCAGGCCTATCTGGGGCCCACCCTGTCTCCGCATCGGCAGGATTTCACCGCTCTGATCGGTCAGGCCGGCGAGCAGGTTCAGGGCATCTACGAGGCTGACTATCGCGACTTCAACCGCGAAACCTATGCCCGCGGGCGCGAGACTTTTGATGCCACCTATGCCGCGTTCAAATCCCTGCTGATCGGGGCCTGGCGCCGCGATGAGCTGGCCCAACAACAGGCGGCCGAGTGAGCCCCCGCCTCAAATGTTTCGCGCGCGAAACAGCAGCGTTCGGCCGGGTTAGGCTCTGTTTATCAGACCGCCCCACCCTGCCCCGCACACGACAGGAGACCTGAGCCATGGCCAAACGCAAACGCCTTGCGCCCCCGAAAACCGATTATCTGGATACGCCGGCGCCCTCTGCGATCCTACCCGAACCGCCGCGTCGCGCGCCCCCCATTGCCGATGTCGCGGGCCATGCCAGCACCACCGCCGCGCTCGAGGAAATGTCCGACACCCTGCGCCGCGCCCGCGAAGAGGGCCGCATGGCGCTGGAGCTGCCGCTGGATCAGATCGTCACCGATTATCTGGTGCGCGACCGGATCAATGTGGATGAGGGTGAGATGGAGGTGCTGATCGCCTCGATCCGTCAACGTGGGCAGCAAACTCCGATCGAGGTCGCCCCTCTGCCAGGTGGCCGCTATGGGCTGATCTCGGGGTGGCGGCGTCTGCGCGCGATCACCCGCCTGGCTGAAACCGGCGAGGCGCAGCCGCAGATCCTGGCCTTTTTGCGCCAGCCCGAACAGGCGTCCGATGCCTATCTGGCCATGGTCGAGGAAAACGAAATCCGTGTCGGGCTGAGCTATTATGAACGCGCCCGCATCGCCGCTCGCGCGGTGGAACAAGGCGTTTACCCCGACGAGCGCAGCGCGCTACGCAGTCTCTATCACGCCGCAAGCCGCGCCAAACGGTCAAAAATCGGCAGCTTTCTGACGTTGGTCAAACATCTGGATGGCGTGCTGCATTTCCCTGAATCCATCGGCGAACGCGCCGGTCTGATCCTGGCCCGAGAGCTGGATCAAGCCCCCGCGATTGCCCGCCGGATCGCGGCGCATATCCAGGCCGATCCGCCTCAGACCCCGCTGGACGAGCTGGACCGGATCAACGCCGCCCTGTCCGAGATCGCGGCCGCTGCCAAGGCGGAGACAAAGATTAAAAATCAGACCCCAAAACGCGGATCAGAGACGAATTTTACCCGTCAGATCCACGCGGGCCTGCATGTGGTGCGCCATGACATCACCAATCCCAAGGGCGGACGGCTGACGATCAAGGGTGCGGCGGTGGATGAGAACCTGGCCGACGATCTGATCGCCTGGCTGGCCGAGCGTTCCGCGCAAAAATAGACTCTATTTCCCAAATTAGGCCCTGTTTCGCGCGCGAAACAGTCAGGGCCTATAGAGCCCCCACAGCCCCCAAGCGGCGACGTGATGAATCACGCTGAACTGGCCGGCCTTCATCGCGACGTTAATCTCTGCGGGGGTCATTTCCTCATAGGCGAAATCCTCAAGATCGCCGGGCGCGGGATCGGCCACGCGGCGGCACCCGGTGGCAGCAAAATAATGCCCGGTGCTGCCGGTCTGATTGCCATTGTCCACATAGGCGCCCATGGGGATCAGCTGGCCGGTTTGCAGCCCGGTTTCCTCCATCAATTCACGCGTGGCGGTCAGATCGGCGGGTTCGCCCGGATCGACATAGCCGGCGGGAAAGCCCAGCATCTCGGCCCCCGGCCCGTGTTTATACTGGCGGATCACCAGCACTTTGCCATTTTCCAGAAACGGGATGATCAGGGCAAAGGGGCGCAGGTCGATCTTATAGAAATCGTCGATGATCTGGCCGGGGCGGACCTCGACCTGTTCTTTGCGGATGCGCAGGAACGGCGCGTGTTCGAAGACGGTTTCGTCCTTCAGGATTTTCCAGCTCATTAGTCTAAAAGCCTCATCAAATAGGCGCCGTAGCCGTTTTTCCCGAATTGTTCCGCACGGGCGCGCAGCTGATCGGCATTAATCCAGCCCTTGGCATAGGCGATTTCCTCGGGGCAGCCCACCTGCTGGCCCTGCCGTTCGGACAGGGTGCGCACGAAATTGCCCGCGTCCAGCAGGCTGGCATGGGTGCCAGTGTCCAGCCAGGCATAACCGCGCCCCATCTGCTGCACATTCAGCAAACCATCGGCCAGATAGCTTTCCAGCAGGGTCACGATCTCCAGCTCTCCGCGCGCCGAGGGCGTCACCGCCTGCGCCCGCTGCGGCGCGCTGCCATCCAGAAAATAGAGCCCGGTGACGGCATAGGGCGAGGGCGCGACCTGTGGTTTTTCGATGATCTGGCGCACGGTACCATCTTCGGCGAAATCCACCACGCCATAGCGTTCCGGATCGGCGACACGATAGCCAAAGACCGTGCCCCCCTGCCCCTGTGCATCTGCGGCGGCCAGGCGCTCGGGCAGCCCGTGACCGAAAAAGATATTGTCGCCCAGCACCATCGCGCTGGGGGCGCCGTTCAGGAAATCCTCGGCCAGGATATAGGCCTGCGCCAGCCCGTCGGGGCTGGGCTGGGTGATATAGGTCAGGCTCAGCCCCCATTGGCTGCCGTTCCCCAAAGTGCGCTGAAATTGCGCCTGATCCTGCGGCGTGGTGATCACCGCGATCTCTTGAATCCCCGACAGCATCAGCACCGACAGAGGATAGAAAATCATCGGCTTGTCATAGACCGGCAACAGCTGTTTGGACACGCCCATGGTGATCGGATAGAGCCGCGTCCCCGAGCCGCCCGCCAGAATAATGCCTTTGCGTTTCATGCGCTCACCTCGTGTATCACCTCGGCCAAAGCGGCCTTCCAATCGGGCTGTTCTATCCCGAAATCTGTCTCTATTGCGCGGCACTCCAGCCGGGAATTCAAGGGCCGCGCCGCCGGCGTCGGATAGTCCGCGCTGGGAATATCCGTCACCGTCACATCCCGCCCGGCCAAGGCAAATGTTTCGCGCGCGAAACAGGCCCAGCTGGTGGCGGGGGCCCCGGCGTAATGGTAAATTCCACCGCCCTGCCCCGCGCTCATCGCCTGGGTCATCTGCACCAAAGCCTGCGCAATCCCCCGCGCCGGCGTCGGCCCGCCGATCTGATCGGCTACCACGCTCAGCGCGTCGCGGCTCTCGGACAGGCGCAACATGGTTTTCACGAAATTCGCCCCATGGGCCGAAAACACCCAAGACGTCCGCAACACAGCCCAACGCCCCCCGGCCTGCGCAATCGCCCGCTCGCCCGCCAGCTTGGACCGCCCATAGGCATTCACCGGATGCACCGCATCCCCCGGCGCCCAAGGCCGCACCCCCGACCCATCAAACACATAATCGGTGGAGACATGCAAAAACGGTACATCCAATTCCGCACAGGCCCGCGCCATCGCGCCCGGTGCCGCGCCATTCACCACCTGCGCCAAATCCTCTTCCGCCTCAGCCCGGTCCACCGCCGTATAGGCCGCCGCATTAATCACCGCACTGGGGCGCAACGCCCGTATATGCGCCGCACATCCCGCAGGATCGCATAAATCCGCCTCGGCGCGCCCCAGAAACACCGCCTCAGGACAGGCCCGCGCCAATTCCCGCGCCACCTGCCCGGTTTTCCCAAAGACCAGGATCATCCCCCCCGCCTTTCTTTGCTCGCGAAATACTCCCGCCGGAGGCCCCGCCCCCTCATCCCGTTCCCAGCCGTGTGCCCACACCCGCACGGGCCTGCAACGGACGCCACCAGGCCTCGTTCTCCAGATACCATTGCACGGTTTTCTCCAGCCCCTGCTCCAATGTCACCGAGGGCCGCCAGCCCAGCTCAGCCCGGATCCGCGCCGGATCAATCGCATAGCGCAGATCATGGCCGGGGCGGTCCTGCACATAGCTGATCAGGCTGTCATAGGGGCGATCTGCGGGCCGCAGGCGATCCAGAATGGCACAGATCATCCGCACCAGATCAATGTTGCGGGCCTCGTTCTCGCCGCCGATATTATAGCTGCGGCCGTTTTGCCCGCGCGCCAGAACCGTTAGTAGCGCATCGGCGTGATCCTCCACATACAGCCAGTCCCGCACGTTCAGGCCTTGCCCGTAAACGGGGATCGGCTGCCCGGCCAGCGCGTTCAGGATCACCACGGGGATCAGCTTTTCGGGGAAATGATAGGGGCCGTAATTGTTGGAACAATTGGTCAGCACCACGGGCAGGCCATAGGTTTCATGCCAGGCGCGCACCAGATGGTCGCTGGCGGCTTTTGAGGCAGAATAGGGACTGTTTGGCGCATAGGGCGTGTCCTCGGTGAACTGGCCGGTGTCGCCCAGGGTGCCGTAAACCTCGTCGGTGGAAATATGGTGAAACCGGAAATCGGCGGGGCGGCCCTGCGCCTCCCACTGGGCGCGGGCGGCTTGCAGCAGGGTGTAGGTGCCGTTCACGTTGGTTTCGATGAACGCACCCGGCCCGTCGATGGACCGATCCACATGGGATTCCGCGGCCAGATGCATCACGGCGGTGGGCCGATACGCTGCGAAAATCCGGGTCATGGCCTCGGCGTCGCGGATGTCGGCCTGTTCGAAATGGTAAAGCGGGTTGTCTGCGACGCTGGCGACATTCTCCAGGCAGGCGGCATAGGTCAGCGCATCGACATTCACCACGCGCTGCCCGCGCGCGATGGCCAGGCGCACCACGGCCGATCCGATGAACCCCGCGCCGCCTGTAATCAAAAGGGTCATTGCGCGTCCTTCCAGGTAAACGGGCTGTCCAGATCGGCCAGCAGGGGGGCGGCGGCGTCTTTTTCCGACAGGATCGGATCGCCGGTCAGGCCCCACTCAATCCCCACCTGAGGATCATCGTATCGCAGCGCCCGGTCGCATTCCGGGGCGTAATAGTCACTGCATTTATAGATGATCTCGGTATCCGGCGCACGGGTGACAAAGCCATGGGCAAACCCGGCCGGGATCAGCAATTGCCGCCCGTTTTCAGCCGTCAATTCGACCCCCACCCATTGCCCATAAGTGGGGCTGGCGCGGCGAATATCCACGGCCACATCCAGCATGGCCCCACGCCCGCAGCGCACCAGCTTGGCCTGCGCATGGGGGGGCGTTTGGAAATGCAGGCCCCGCAGCGTGCCCACGGCGGCAGACAGCGAGTGATTGTCCTGCACGAAATCAATCTCCAGCCCGTGATCGGCCATGCGCTGCCGGTTCCAGCTTTCGCTGAAGAACCCGCGATGATCGCCAAACCGCTGAGGCGTCAGGATCAGCACGCCGGGCAGGGCGGTTTCCTGAATCTGCATGAACAATCTCCTTTGACCAAAGGCTTAGAGGATTGCTGCATATCCGGCAATCTTGGCATGAAAAGGCCCGCGCGGGGGCGGGCCTGTGGTGTTATTTCTCGTAATGGCCCGATTGGTGCCAGCGCCAGGCATCGGCGATCATCAGATCCAGGGTCGAGCGTTTGGGGCGCCAGCCCAGCTCTTCCTCGGCGCGGGTGGATCCGGACACCAGTTTGGTGCAATCGCCCGCCCGGCGCGGCCCTTCGGTATAGGGCACCTTGCGGCCCGTGACGGCGGCGGCGGCGTCCATGACCTCGCGCACGGAAAAACCGCTGCCCGTGCCCAGATTGAACACCCGGCTGCCTTTACCGGCCTTCAGCCAGTCCACCCCCAGAACATGCGCATCCACCAGATCGCAGACATGGACGTAATCGCGAATGCAGGTGCCATCGGGCGTGTCGTAATCGGTGCCAAAGATGGTCAGCGCGTCGCGCTTGCCGTCAATCGCATCCAGAATCAGCGGGATCAGATGGGTCTCGGGGCGGTGGAATTCGCCCACCTCGGCCTCGGGGTCGCCACCGGCCACGTTGAAATAGCGGAAGATCACCGATTTCATCCCATGAGAGGCGTCAAAGTCGCGCAGCATATCCTCGATCGCGCGTTTGGAGCCGCCATAGGCGTTGATCGGCAGCTGCACGCTGTCCTCGTTCAACACCACGTTGTCCTGTTCACCATAGGTGGCGCAGGTCGAGGAAAAGACGAAGTTCAGACAGCAGGCCTCGGCCGCGGCCTCAATGAGGTTCAGCGATCCGCCGGTGTTGTTCAGCCAGTATTTGCCGGGGTTGGACATGCTTTCGCCAACCTGAGACAGCGCGGCGAAATGCATCACCGCCACGGGCTGATATTGGGCGAACACCTGATCCAGGCGAGCGCGGTCCAGCAGATCGCCCTTCTCAAAGGGGCCGAATTTCACCGCGTCCTGCCAGCCGGTGACAAGATTATCAAAGGTCACAGGGGTGAACCCGGCCGCCTTCAGCGCCTTGCAGGCGTGGCTGCCGATGTACCCGGCCCCGCCGGTCACCAGAACATTGGTCATGGAACGTCCTTACTGGGCTGCCTTGTCGGTATGGGTCACGGCCTGCAGGTAGTCCATGAGCTCATCGCGCAGGTCGTCGCGTGAGAGGCCGAAGGCGATGGTGGCCTGCAAGAAGCCCGCCTTGGAGCCGCAATCGAAACGCTCGCCGTTGAAACGCAGCCCGTAGACGCCGCGGCCCTGGGTGATCTCGCGGGCGATGGCGTCGGTCAGCTGGATTTCTCCGCCCGCGCCGGTTTCCTTTTTATCCAGCGTTTTCAGCACGTTGGGCGACAGGATATAGCGGCCGATCACCGCCAGGTTGGACGGCTCGGTGCCGGCGGGGGGCTTTTCCACCATGCCGTTCACCGACACGACCGAGCCCATGTCTTCCTTCACGTCCAGCACCCCGTAGGCCGAGACTTTCTCGGGCGGGACTTCCATCGCGGCGACCATGCTGCCGCCGGTTTCCTGATAGGCCTCGACCATCTGTTGCAGGCAGGGCTTTTCCGCCGCGATCACGTCATCGGGCAGGATCACCGCGAAGGGTTCGTCATGGATCAGACGGCGCGCGCACCACACCGCATGTCCCAGACCCAGCGCCTGAGCCTGGCGGATATAGGCCACCGCGCCGCTTTCCATATTGGTGGTTTCCAGAACCTCCAGCAGCTTGGTCTTGTTCTTCTTGCGCAGCTCGTCTTCCAGATAGGGGCGCTGATCGAAATAATCCTCAAGCGCCGATTTCCCGCGCGAAGTGACAAAGATGAATTCCTCGATCCCGGCGGCGCGGGCCTCGTCGATCGCGTATTGCACCAGCGGGCGGTCCACCAGCGTCATGATCTCTTTGGGCACCGATTTCGTCGCGGGCAAAAAACGCGTCCCCAGGCCGGCAACAGGAAAAATCGCCTTCGTAACCTTACGTGTCATCATCAAGTCCTTTGGAATTCCTCATGATCCAGAAAAACGGAAACTATCCCCGAGATATGGCGCGGTTTTGGGCAAAAGCCGATCAAACAGGCGTCTCTTTATGCGAATTGGCGGCGTGATCCGCTTTTTCGATGAAAACTTAGGCGATCTCTCGCCATTTCCTGACCCGGTTTCGTTCCTGCCGCAGCCGGGATTTCCGGCTGATCAGGCGGAACAAGGCCGTGCCCCGGTTGCTTCTTCCGAATTGTCCTCCTGTTTGTAACCAATACCCATCTGGCAGAAATTTAACAGTATGGAAAACCGCCGTTTTCGTCAGACTATAGGCCGAAACAGTATGCCCCTGGGCGGCCAGATCACGCGCCTGTTGCATCATCTTGCGCCGCCCCAACCGACCCGAGCAAAGCGTGATCGCCTTACCCGTCGCCAGGCTGGGAAACCGCAGAAAATCATCGGGGCGGCGGGCAATATGCGTTGGTGGCACCTGAAGGGCGACAGCCCCCTCGGTCAGTCCGGTTTGCAAGGATTTCAGCGCGGCTCGGGCGGCGCCGGGCTCTAGCAGGCCTGCGGTCATCTGGCGCAGAACGCGTTTGCGCAGCTCGGTTTCCAGATCGGTGCGAAACCTGCCCCGGTCTTGATGTAAGGCGTGTTTGCGCCAGAACAGAGCCGAACTGCGCCCGATATCCGACAAATCCAGAACCGCCCGGTCCTGACGACGGCGCGCGCTGGGGGCATAGGCATGGTGCACAATGGCGGACGGCACAATCGCCGTCGCAATCCCCAGTTGCGCCAGACGCATGTTCAGATCGGTTTCATCCATGTAGAAGCGAAAATTTTCGTCAAACCCGCCCAGTTTCTTCAGCACCCAGCGCCGCACGGCCATATTGGTGCCTTCGGTTTTCACGGCCCGCCCCGCCGAGGGGTGCAGGACAGTTGTCACGCTCTCATCTACATTCAGAGCGCTGGCTTGCCCGCCGGTATTCAGCGCGCGGGCCTTCCATTGCCAGGAAATCCCGTTCCGCCCGATGACAAATCCTCCGGCAGCGCCCACTTTGGAATCCGAAAATGCCTCGGCCAGATGGGTCAGCCAGGTGGGTTCGGGCACGGCATCATCGTCAATAAAGGCCACGATTTCCCCGGCCGAAGCCGAAATCCCCAAATTCCGTGCACCCGAGATATTCGCCACCTCATACGGGATCAGCTTCAGGTGCCGGGCAAACGGCAAAGCGCGAGCCGCAGACAGCCCGGCGGCATCCGCGACGACGATAACCTCATGATTACGGTAATACAGTCGCGCCAGGCCGGTCAGACACAGGGACAGGCTGGCTGGCCTGCCCCGGCTGACCACAACAACACTGATGGGCGGCTGATCCATGGTCCTCCTCGGCCAGGCCGGGTGATCCGCCTAGGCCTGCTTTAGCGCGACACTCGGAGAATAGGCGATGAAGAACGGGTTGGCATAGTCCTCTTTGCCGTAAACCAGCGGGCTGTGATCGTCGAAACGCACAACCTTGCCACCTGCGCCATGCAGAACGGCGTGGCCCGCGGCGGTGTCCCACTCCATCGTGCGGCCAACGCGGGGGTAGATGTCGGCCTCGCCCGTGGCCACCAGGCAGAATTTCAGCGACGAGCCCGCGCTTTTGGAATCCGCCACCGCGTATTTGTTGATGTAATCGTCCGTCGCCTGATCGCGGTGCGATTTCGAGGCCACGACCAGCAGCGCCGTATTATCCGCGTCCGAGACCTGAATCGCAGTGGTTGCCCCCATCGCGTCCTTGGCGAAATCGCCTGTTTCCTCAACCGAGGAGCCATCGGCCAGCGTCAGGAACATCCGATCCTTTGCCGGGGCATAAACGACGCCGCGGGTCGGCACGCCGTTTTCCACATAGGCGATATTGACGGTGAAATCGCCGCGCCGTTGCACGAATTCCTTGGTCCCGTCCAGGGGATCGACGATCAGGAAGCTCGGCGCCGTCTGTTCATGGGTGGCGGCCTGTTCCTCGGTCACGACCGGGATGTCCGGAAACGCCCTGCGCAGACCGGCCGAGATCAGCGCATCCGCGGCCTCGTCGGCCTCGGTCACGGGTGAATCGTCCGATTTCGAGCGCACGGCGAAATTCTCGGCTTCGTAGATTTCCATGATCTTCGCTCCGGCCTGCAAGGCGAGACGGCGCATTTCGCTGGTCAACAGATCAAATTGCATCCAGATTCCCTTCGAAAGCGGGCCTTTCGACCGGTCATGCCGATTGCCCGGACCTGCCTGACTTCTTATGATCGCGCAAACCCGGCAGGGCAAGCGCCTGTCGGCGAAACTGTCCGCGCGCCGCGCCCCTCATGACGGAGCATGACCCGAAGGTGTTCGTTCAGCGACAGAACCGCAACATGCTTCAGGCCGCCGGCGGCACGCTGGCGCT
>PAPN01000007.1 GCA_002708925.1 Paracoccaceae bacterium | reverse complement strand
CCGTGGTCGGGGCCCGGATCGCGCGAAAGGTCTGCCCCCGACTGGGGTTCAATCGGACCGACACCGAAACCGTCGAATGGCTGGTGCGCTATCACCTGCTGATGTCCGACATGGCCCAGAAACGAGACCTGTCGGACCCGCGCACCCTGCGTGATTTCGCCAAGGCCGTGAAAACCCGCAAACGTCTGGACCTGCTGGCGGTTCTGACCGTCTGCGACATCCGCGGCGTCGGTCCCGGCACCTGGAACAACTGGAAAGCCATGCTGCTGCGCCAGTTGCACAAGGAAACCTCGCAGGCGCTGGAACACGGGCTTGAGGATCTGAACCGCGAAAATCGCGGGGCCGAGGCCCGGCGGCAGCTGCGCGAATCCCTGGATGGCTGGGATCCGGCCCTGCTGCGGCAGGAAACCTCGCGGCATTATCCGCCCTATTGGCAGGGGCTGGATCTGAAAACCCATGTGATCTTTGCCAATCAGCTGCGTGACATCCCCGATGACGAGGTTCGCATCGACCTGCACCTGGACGAGGACCGCGACGCCACCCGCGCCTGTTTCGCAATGATTGACCATCCGGGCATTTTCTCGCGTCTGTCGGGGGCGCTGGCGCTGGTCGGGGCCAATGTCGTGGACGCGCGCACCTATACTTCGAAGGACGGCTATGCCACGGCGGTATTCTGGATTCAGGACGCCGATGGCCACCCCTATGAACAGGCCCGCCTGCCGCGTCTGCGCCAGATGATTCAGAAAACCCTGAAGGGCGAGGTCATCGCCACCGAGGCAATGAAATCGCGCGACAAGATCAAGAAACGCGAACGCGCCTTCCGTGTGCCCACCTCGATCACCTTCGATAATGAGGGCTCGGAAATCTACACGATCATCGAGGTCGATACCCGCGATCGCCCCGGCCTGCTGTTCGATCTGACCCGCACCCTGGCAAACAATAACGTCTACATCGCCAGCGCCGTTATCGCGACCTATGGCGAGCAAGTCGTCGATACCTTCTATGTGAAGGACATGTTCGGGCTGAAATTCCACTCGGCCGCCAAACAGAAATCGCTGGAACGCAAACTGCGCGAGGCAATCGACAAGGGCGTCGAAAGGGCCATTTCGTGAGGCCGATCCGCCTTATATCCGGGTTCCTGACGGTCGGCGTGTGGACGCTGGCCAGCCGGATTTTGGGCTTTGTGCGCGATGCGATCATTCTGGCCTACTTGGGCACCGGCCCCGCATACGAGGCCTATGTCGTGGCCTTTCGCCTGCCCAACATGTTCCGCCGCTTCTTTGCCGAGGGCGCGTTCAACATGGCGTTCATCCCCATCTTCTCAAAGAAGCTGGAGGCCGGTGAGGATGCCGAGGGATTTGCCGCGCAGGCCTTTGGCGGGTTGGCCTCGATCCTGATTGCGCTGACGCTGATCGCGCAGCTGGCGATGCCCTGGCTGATCTACGGGCTGGCCTCGGGCTTTGCGGGGCAGGAACAGTTCGATCTGTCGGTGGAATTCGGCCGAATTGCCTTTCCCTATATCCTGTTCATCTCGCTTGCGGCGCTGCTGTCGGGGGTTCTGAACGCGATGGGCCGGTTTGCCGCCGCCGCCGCCGCGCCGGTGCTGCTGAATGTGATGCTGGTGTCTGTTCTGGTGACAACCGCCCTGATCGGAGGTGACATCGCTCGCGCCCTGATCTGGACCATTCCGCTGGCCGGGCTGGCGCAACTGGCGCTGGTCTGGATCGCCGCGAAACGCGCCGGGTTCCATGTGCTTTTGCGCCGTCCCCGCCTGACGCCAGACATGCGCCGCCTGATCCGCATCGCCATCCCCGCCGCCCTGGCCGGAGGCGTGGTGCAGGTGAACCTGCTGGTCGGGCAGCAGGTGGCCAGCTATTTCGATCGCGCGGTCGGATGGCTCTATGCGGCGGATCGGCTGTATCAGTTGCCGCTGGGTGTGGTGGGGATTGCCATCGGCGTGGTGCTGTTGCCGGATCTGTCCCGCCGCCTGAAGGCCGATGACCACGACGGGGCCCGCAACGCGCTGTCCCGCGCAGCCGAGGTGTCCCTGGCGCTGACGATCCCCGCCGCCGTGGCGCTGGTGGTGATCCCGCTACCGCTGGTCTCGGTCCTGTTTGAACGCGGTGCCACCACCAGCGATGACAGCGCGGCAATTGCGCTGGCCGTGGCGATCTATGGGCTGGGGCTGCCGGCCTTTGTGGTGCAGAAAATCCTGCAACCGCTGTTTTTCGCGCGCGAGGATACCCGGCGGCCCTTCAACTATGCGGTGGTTGCGATGGTAATCAACGCCGGTGTGGCGATCGGGCTGGCGCCGGTGCTTGGCTGGATTTCCTGCGCGATCGCGACCACGCTGGCGGGCTGGGCGATGGTGGCCCTGCTGGCCATTGGAACGCGCCCCATGGGCCAGGTCGCCCGGTTCGACGCACGGTTTCATGGGCGCATCTGGCGGATCATCGCCGCCTCGGCGGTCATGGGGATATGCCTGTGGGCTGCGATGGCGGTGCTGATGCCGTTTCTGGGCACGCCGGGGCTGCGTTATCCGGCGCTGGCCCTGCTGATCGTGCTGGGCATGGTCAGCTATTTCGGTACGGGCCAGCTGATCGGAGCCTTCCGCCTGTCCGAGTTCAAATCCGCCCTGAAACGCGGCGGCTGATCAGCGATGGCGCATCCGGTCACGGATGCGTCTCCAACCGCCGGGCACCAGCAGGAAAGACACCGCAAACCCCGCCGCAAACCCCGCAATATCCGCGATCCAGTCGGGCTGGCTGCCGAACAGCAGGCCAAAGACCAGCTGAATACCCAGCAGAACGCCGATCAGACGAAAGGCGCTCAGCTTGTTGCCGCCGACCAGCCCCTGATGCGTCCACAGCAGGAAACTATAGGCACCGATCAGGGCGTAGACGCCCGGAAAGGCACCGATCAGCGCATATTGGCTGGCGCTGACCAGCCCGAACACCACAGCGCCCGCGACCGTGCCCACCAGAAACACCAGCAGCGTCGCAACCTGCGAGAACACCCGCCCGACCATGTTCCCCAGCGCCAAAATCATCACCCCGGCAAATACCGCCTGCGTAAAGCTGCCATGCACGAAAGCATATGAGACCAGANGCAGCATATGCTCGGCCGGGTAGCGGCCCAGCTCGATCATTTTCTGAAACACCGGAGCCGAAAACCCGTAGCTCTGGACCGCATCCAGACGCCAGCCCACGGCTGCGGGGCCTCCGGCCAGGCCGCGCGCCCCCATCTGAAACGCGATCTCGATTCCCATCATCACCAGGAACAAAGCCACCACAACCGGCGGCAGCGTGTTGAATGGGGCGTTATTTTCGGTGTTCATCCGGCTCTCCTTGACGGGGGAATGGGGCATGGGTAAGCCACCTGCACCAATAAATCCAGACGGAGAAACACCATGTCGGATGCGGTCCAAACGCAATCCACCCCGAACGCCGGGTTCACCCCGCGCGTGTTTTCGGGAATTCAGCCCTCGGGGGGGCTGACCCTTGGCAACTATTTGGGCGCGCTAAAGCGCTTTGTCGATAAGCAGGCGGATGGGATCGAAACCATCTATTGCGTCGTCGATCTGCACGCCATCACCGTCTGGCAAGACCCCGAGGCGCTGCGCAACCAAACGCGCGAGCTGGCCGCCGGGTTCATTGCCTCGGGCATCGACCCGGAAAAATCCACCCTGTTCAACCAGTCTCAGGTTCCTGAACACGCACAGCTGGCCTGGATCTTCAACACCGTGGCGCGCATGGGCTGGATGCAGCGCATGACCCAGTGGAAGGATAAGGCCGGCAAGAACGCGCAAAACGCCTCGCTTGGGTTGTTTGCCTATCCGGCGCTGATGGCCGCCGACANCCNGCTGTATCANGCCACCNAGGTTCCGGTGGGCGAGGATCAGAAACAGCACGTGGAACTGACCCGCGACATCGCGACCAAGTTCAACCACGATTACAAAACCGATTTCTTCCCCATCCCCGACCCCGTGATCGAGGGCGCGGCCACCCGTGTGATGTCTCTGCGCGACGGGACAAAGAAGATGTCGAAATCCGATCCTTCGGATGCCAGCCGGATCAACATGACCGATGACGCCGACGCGATCGCGAAAAAGATCCGTAAGGCCAAGACCGACCCCGAGGCCCTGCCCTCCGAGGCCAAAGGCCTGGAGGACCGCCCCGACGCGCGCAACCTGGTGAACATCTACGCCGCCCTGGCCGATCAGAGCGTCGATCAGGTGTTGGCCGATGTGGGGGGCAAGCAGTTCTCGGAATTCAAGCCGATGCTGGCTGAGCTGGCGGTTGATAAACTGGCTCCGATCTCGGGCGAAATGCAGCGCCTGATGCAGGATCCGGCCGAGATTGACCGCATCCTGGGACGCGGGGCCGAGCGCGCCCGCCAGATCGCCGCCCCGATCCTGGCGCAGACCTATGACATCGTTGGCATGATCCGCAGCTAAACAATTGCGCCCCGCGTTCGTGGAATGCGGGGCGCCCTCTGGTGCCTAGTCAGCATAGGTGCCGTACCATTCACGGCTCTCCCTGATCGACCAGCAGCGGGCGCGTGTGATACACCGTGGTGCCGCCCGTCCCCGGACACGCAGACGGACAGCAGCAAAACAAATCGCCGTATGAAAACTCTCTTTGGTCTAAGTAGGGCTTGGCATTCGCGATGGCATTCCTTGGGTCAAGAACCCCGTCAAACTACGGTATCGACCCTGGCCAGCCCCGCCCGTAGCCTGCGCCCAAAGGAGCACGACAATGGCACTCAGCAATAACATCCGCACCTATTTCAAAGGCACCTGGCATCAGGGCGATCTGCCGGTGATGAACGCCGCCGATCATGGGGCATGGCTGGGCAGCAACGTGTTTGACGGCGCGCGGTTCTTTGACGGGCTGACCCCGGATCTGGAGGCCCATTGCGCCCGTGTGAACCGCTCGGCCGAGGCGCTGATGATGACCCCGACGGTTACAACCGAAGACATGGTTGCAATGGTGCATGACGGCCTGCGCGGCTTTACCAAGGGCGAGGCCGTCTATATTCGTCCGATGTACTGGGCGATCGAGGGCGATGCCTCGGCCATTGCGCCCAAACCGGACGCCACCGGCTTTGCCATCTCGCTCGAAGCAATCCCCATGGCCGCCCCCGAGGCCAGCACCACCCTGACCCGCACCCGGTTCCGCCGCCCGGTGATGGAGGACGCGGTGTGCAATGCCAAGGCCGGCTGCCTTTACCCCAATAACGCCCGCATGGTGGCCGAAGCGCGGGCCAAGGGCTTTGGCAATGCGCTGGTCGCGGATGCGATGGGCAATGTCGCCGAAAGCGCCACCGCGAATGCCTTTATGGTCAAGGATGGCGAGGTCTTTACCCCCATCGCCAACGGCACTTTCCTGGCCGGGATCACCCGCGCGCGGCACATCAAAAACCTGCGGGCGGATGGGATCGCCGTCCACGAATGCGTGCTAAGCTTTGATGATTTTCACAGTGCGGACGAGGTGTTCCTGTCCGGCAACATGAACAAGGTAACCCCGGTGACTGCCTTCGACGAAACCACATACGCGCTCGGCCCCATCACCAAACGGGCGCGCGCGCTATACTGGGACTGGGCGCATTCCGGCCAGCCCTAAAGCTGCGCCAGCATCCCGCGCGCGGCCTCTTCGATCAGGTCCAGAACCCCATCGAAATCACGCGTGTAATAGGGGTCGGGCACCGCGCGCAGACCCTGGCCCTCAGCGTATTTTGCAAACAGATGGACTGGCGTGCCATTCCCCGCCGGGCGCAGAGCCTCGATATTGGCCCGATTGTCCTCATCCATCGCCATGATCAGATCGAAATCCAGAAAGTCCTGCGCCCGGAGCTGACGCGCCCGCAGCCCGGACAGATCATAGCCACGCGCGCTGGCAGCCCCCTGCATCGGGCCATAAGGGGGCTCGCCGCTGTGCCAATCGGACGTGCCGGCACTGTCCAGCACCAATTCAGGCGCCATCGCCCGCACCACCCCCTCGGCTGCGGGTGACCGGCAGATATTTCCAAGGCAAACAAACAGGATACGGGTGGTCATCTGGCTCTCCTTCTGGGCAAACTGTTACCGCAAGGAGGCACCATGGAAAAGATTGTTATCCTGACCGGCGCAGGGATCTCTGCCGAAAGCGGGCTGGGCACCTTCCGCGACGAGGACGGCCTGTGGGCGCAGCACCGCATCGAGGACGTCGCCACCCCCGAGGGCTTTGCCCGCAACCCCACCCTGGTTCACGACTTCTATAACGCGCGCAGAACGCAGGCCGCCCAGGCCGTGCCCAACGCGGCCCACCACGCCCTGGCCCGGCTGGAACGCGATTTCGCCGGCGAAGTCCTGATCGTCACCCAGAACGTGGATGCCCTGCACGAGGCCGCAGGCTCTCGAAATGTCCTGCATATGCACGGCACGCTGGACGGGGCGCTCTGTGCCGGATGCGGCCACCGCTGGAACGCGCCGCCACATATGACCACAAAAACCCCCTGCCCGTCGTGCAATGCCCCCACCGCACGGCCCGATGTCGTCTGGTTCGGCGAAATGCCCTACTTCATGGATCGGATCTGGGATCACCTGCGCCAGGCCGATCTGTTTGCCGCCATCGGAACCTCGGGCAATGTCTACCCGGCGGCGGCCTTCGTGCAGGATGCGGACCGCCACGGCGCCCACACGGTCGAGCTGAACCTCGAACCCTCCGCCGTCGTCTCGGACTTCGCCGAGACCCACTTCGGAGCAGCCAGCCAGATTGTCCCGGCCTGGGTCGCCGCCCAGCTCACCCCCTGAAAAATGCGCAAAGCCGACCCGCAGGGCCGGCTTTGACGTCTCGACGAAAGCGGGCCTGCCCGCCTGAGAAGAGGCGTTCGCCGCCCCCTCAGTTCGACATTTTCTGCCCCTGCATCATTCCCCCATGGTTCATCTTCCCATGCGCGGGCTTGCGCTTCAGATCCACGGGCACATCCACCTCAACGGCGCCCGCTTTTTCAAACTCCAGCGTCACATGCACCATATCCCCGTCCTGCAAAGGCTCTTTCAGCCCCAGGAACATCACATGATGCCCGCCGCGGGCCATCATGATCTTGCCGTCCTTGGGCAGTACAAACCCCTCTTCGACGTGGATCATGCGCATCACGCCGTTTGAATCTTCCTTATGCGTATGCAGCTCAACCTTGTCGGCCACATCCGAAGAAGCGCCGATCAGATGGTCCTCCTGCCCCGAGTGATTCTCGATCACCATAAAGGCCGCGCCCGAACTGGACATTCTCGCGGACACCCGCGCATAGGGGTCTTGCACCATGATCCCCCCGGCTACGGCGGGCAAGGCAATGGAAACAGCAGCCGCAGCCGCCAGCAAAGTGGTCTTGAATGACATATGTCTGTCCTCTTTTTCAGTCTGATAAAGTCTTGGAAATCAAACGAAAGAGGGCGGCCCCCGAGCCTTTGCAACAATCCCCCGGCGGACGGTTTCATGGCTGCCACGCTCGATCCGCAGGGCGGTCACCTGACCCACGGGACGCAAAACTTGTGGGGGTTCCTCGCCCAAGGCGGCAAAGACAGACAGCGCACAGTCCGGGCAGATATGCGGCTTACCGACAGGTTGGCCGTTTGCATCCACCAGCACCGAAATTGGACCCGTTCCGGTACACAGGATGATTTCACCCGAGGCCGAAGGTGTCCCGCGCGCAATCGCCATCGACTGACCGGTCAGGGTCAGCATCAAGGCCAGGGCAATGCCCAGATATGCGCGCCAGAATGTTTTCATGCCCGCCAGATATAGGCCCGCCAGCCACGATGTGAAAGCGTCAAAACGCCTCGTGCCCCAGTCAGCAGGCAAACGAAAACAGCCCCGCCGGGAACCGGAAGGGCTGTTTGCATCAGTCCGAGACGGAGCCTTAGGCGGTTGCCTGGGCTTTCGCGATCTCTTTTTTGACTTTCAGAGCATTTGCCGACAGCTCTTCGTCCTTGGCCTTGGCCAGGAAGGCGTCCAGGCCACCGCGGTGGTCCACCGAACGCAGAGCAGCCGCCGAGATGCGCAGCTTCACGCCACGACCCAGGGTCTCTGATTGCAGGGTAACGTCGTTCAGGTTCGGAAGGAACCGGCGACGAGTTCTGTTTTTGGCGTGGCTGACATTGTTGCCAGTCATCGGGCCTTTACCGGTCAGTTCGCAGCGGCGCGCCATGTGTTTATCCTCGTTTCGATCAGGGGAACTAGTGGCCCCTACAACATAAACGGACGCCGCAAAGGCAGCGCCCTGAATTCCGTCCGGCGTCATTAGGCGGAATCACCTGGCGCGTCAAGGGGGGCCGTGGGAATTCGCGCGCGGTTTCGCCTCAGCCCTGCTGCATCAGCGCCAGAATCTCGGCCGCCGCCCCCGAAGGCGTGGCCTGCCCCTGCGCCACCTGCGCGCCCAGCTGGGCCATCATCCCCTTCAGGGGTTCGCGCTCCAGCCGGGCCAGCAGGCCCTGGCGCACCTCTTCTGCGAACCAGTATTCGGACTGGGCCGCACGACGGCCGGCAAAATGCCCCGCCTCATGGCGCCAATCGGTCAGGGTGGTCATTTCTTCCCAGGCCTTGGCCAGCCCGTCCTCTTCCAGCGCCGAAACCGTCATTGCCTTGGGGAAACCATCGGGATCCTGCGGACGTTTGCGCAACAGACGCAGAGCCCCGGCATAATCGGCACAGGTCCGCATGGCGGCCGGTTTCAGATCGCCATCGGCCTTGTTGACCAGAATAATATCGGCCATTTCCATGATGCCGCGTTTGACGCCCTGCAATTCGTCCCCGCCGGCCGGAGCCAGCAGCAGGATGAACAGATCCGACATTTCGGCCACAACGGTTTCGGACTGGCCCACGCCCACGGTTTCGATCAGCACCACGTCAAAGCCCGCCGCCTCGCAGATCGCCACGGCCTCGCGGGTGCGGCGCGCAACGCCGCCCAGATGCGACTGGCTGGGCGAGGGCCGGATAAAGGCATTGGGATCGCGGCTTAGCCGCTCCATCCGGGTCTTATCCCCCAGGATCGAGCCCCCAGACCGCGCCGAGGACGGATCCACCGCCAGCACCGCAACCTTCAGCCCCTGCCCCGTCAGCATCATCCCGAAGCTTTCGATAAAAGTGGATTTGCCCACACCCGGCGTGCCGGACAGGCCGATACGAACCGCCTGTTTGTCGGATTTCCGCGCCAAGGTCTCGATCAGGGCAGCCGCTTGAGTGCGATGGTCGGGGCGGCTGCTTTCGACCAGGGTGATGGCCCGCGCAAGGGCGCGCCGCTCGCCTGCAATGATCTTGTCGCTCAGCTGTTCAATATCCATGGCACCGTCCCGATTGTTCGGGCGAGTACATGCCTTGATCAAGGCCTTATTGTCCAGCCGTTTTGTCCGCCGCGTTGTCCACTGGGCCTGAACGGTGCGCGCCCTCTTGCCGTGCGCGCGCCCATTGCCGATAAGCGGGGGATGAAGACACAGCTGCCCATCCATGACGCATTGGACCCGCTGATCTCGGCGCTTGAACGCCGGGGCCGCGCTGTATTGCAGGCCCCGCCCGGCGCGGGCAAGACAACCGTGGTGCCGCTGGCGATGCTTGAGTCCGGGCTGACGGATGGCAAAATCCTGATGCTGGAGCCCCGCCGCCTGGCCGCCCGCGCAGCCGCCGAGCGCATGGCCGAAACCCTGGGCGAACGCCCCGGCCAGACCGTGGGCTACCGCGTCCGCGGTGAGGCCAAGGTTTCGGCCCGCACCCGGATCGAAGTGGTCACCGAGGGCATCCTGACCCGCATGTTGCAATCAGACCCGGAACTGACGGGCATCGGCGCGGTGATCTTTGACGAATTTCACGAACGCTCTCTGAATGCCGATCTGGGCCTGGCCCTGTGCCTTGAGGTTGCGGAGGCACTGCGCGACGATCTGACCCTGCTGGCGATGTCGGCCACGCTGGATGCCGCGCCGGTGGCCGCCCTGATGGGCGATGTGCCGATCATTACCTCCGAAGGGCGTAGTTTTCCCGTGGATCTGGTGCATCTGGAGCGCCCGCTGGACAAACGCGCCCGGCTCGAACCCTCGGTGGTGGATCTGATCGCCCGCGCGGTATCCGAAACCCAGGGCTCCGAAACCCAGGGCGGCGTGTTGGTCTTCCTCCCCGGCGAGGGGGAAATTCGCCGGGTTCAGGCCGGGCTGAAGGGGCGTTTGCCCGCCGATTGCAGCGTCTTTCCTCTGTTCGGCGCCATGGAGTTCGCCGCCCAACGCGCCGCAATCCGGCCCGCGCAGACCGGGCGCAAAGTGGTGCTGGCCACCTCGATCGCGGAAACCTCGCTGACCATTCAGGACGTGCGGGTCGTGGTGGATGCCGGCCGGGCGCGGCGCGCGCGGTTCGATCCGGGCAGCGGCATGTCGCGGCTGGTCACCGAACGCGTCACCCGCGCCGAGGCCACCCAGCGCGCGGGCCGGGCGGGCCGCGTGGCCAAGGGCACCTGCTATCGGCTATGGACAAAGGGCGAAGAGGGCGGGCTGCTGCCCTTCCCTCCGGCGGAAATCGAGGCTGCCGATCTGGCCGGTCTGGCGCTGGAACTGGCCCTGTGGGGGGCCACCCCCGATGAGCTGCCCCTGCTGACACCGCCCAATCCCGGCACCTATGCCGAGGCCACCGCCCTGCTGAAAATGCTGGGGGCGCTGGACGGGGCGGGGCGGATCACCCCTCATGGGAAGGCCCTGGCCAAGCTGCCCTTACATCCGCGTCTGGCCCATATGCTGACGATTGCCGGCCCCGGCGCGGCGGATCTGGCGGCCCTGCTGGCAGAGCGTGATCCCCTGCCCTTTTCCGCGCCTGTGGACCTGGCCTTGCGGCTCGAAGCGCTGCGCGATCCGCGCCGCTTCGCCGACACCCGCCCCTATGCCCCAAATCGCGGCGTCATCGAACGTATCCGCGCCGAGGCCAAACGCCTGCGTGGACAGATCAAGGGGCAGCAGACCACCCGGCTCGGCCCCGCCGAAACCGCCGCCCTGGCCTATCCCGACCGTATCGGCCTGCGCCGCAAAGGTGACGTGCCGCGCTATATTCTGTCGGGCGGCAAGGGCGCGGTGCTGGATGATCATGACCCGCTGGCCTCGGCCCGGCTGATTGTCGTGACAGACACCGACGGCAACCCGCGCGAGGCCAAGATCCGGCAGGCGATCCAGATTTCCGAGGCAGAAATCCGCAGCCAGTTCGCCGATCAGATCACCTGGCAGGACAGTTGCGCCTGGTCCAAACGCGACCGGCGCGTCGTGGCCCGACAGCGCGAAATGCTGGGCGCGATCGCCCTGGATGACCGTATTTGGAAAGACGCCCCGCCCGAGGCCATCGCCCAGGCCATGCTGGAGGGCGTCCGCGATCTGGGGATGATCCTCAGCGATGCCGCGCAACGGTTTGTTGCTCGGGTGCAGCTGATCCGCGCCGCCGGGCACGATCTGCCCGACATGTCGCCTCGGGCCTTGCTAGAGAGCATAGAAACCTGGCTGCTTCCGCATCTGACCGGGGTGAAAAACGCCGCCGACTGGAAAAAGTTCGATCTGCTGCCGGCCCTGCGCGCGATGCTGGATTGGAACCAGATGCAGGCGCTGGATCAGGCCGCCCCGGCGCATTTCACCACGCCTTTGGGGCGCAAAATCCCCATCGACTATGGCGGCGAGGCCCCGCAAATCAGCCTGCGTCTTCAGGAAATGTTCGGCCAGACCAGCCACCCGATGGTGGGGCGGCAGCCTCTGCGGGTGACGCTGCTGTCTCCGGCTGGGCGGCCCGTGCAGACGACCATGGACATCCCCGGCTTCTGGGCCAGCTCTTATGCCGATGTACGCAAGGACATGCGCGGGCGTTACCCCAAACACCCCTGGCCCGAAGACCCCACCCAGGCCGACCCGACCCTGCGGGCCAAAAGACGCGGCAATTAGCAGGCCATGCTTTAAGGGTTTTGCATTTCTGTTACAAAACGTATATACATTGCCCATACAACAGGCGAACGAGCGAGCAGGACGACAGATGAATGATGGCCTCAAGAAGGCATGGGTGGATATGGTCCAACCTTTGATTTCGCGCCCCCGATTGTTGCAGGTTGCTGCGCTGTGCCTGCGTGGAAAAGGCGATGACCTGCGCGTTCTGATGATCACCTCGCGCGGGACCGGGCGCTGGATTATCCCCAAAGGCTGGCCCATCGACGGCATCAGCGCCCATGAGGCCGCAATGACCGAAGCCTGGGAAGAGGCCGGCGTCAAAAAGGGCGATGTGGACCCCACCCCCATTGGCAGCTTTACCTATGATAAAGTCATGGACAGCGGCGCTCCGGCCCCGGTCGAGGCACAGGTCTATGTTGTCCGCGTGGAAAAGATCGTCGATGCCTACCCCGAGGTTGACGAACGCAAACGCAAATGGATGAAGCCGCACAAGGCCGCCCAGCTGGTGGCAGAACCGGGCCTGAAGGCGATCCTGCTGGATTTGTAACAGTTTTACGAAAATTTTATGACAATTTTCTTGCCTCAGGCGAGCGCCCTGTCTAGGGCCGTTTGCGATAGCCTGAGGGGGATAACATGTCATCCAACAAAAAAGAGTGGACCACTCTGGATAAGGATCTGGGCCGGATTTCCCAGATCGAATACGCCACATCCTATGTTTCGCGGCCATTGGTGGCACCTGGGATCGCGCTGGCCTTTATTGTGGTGGCCGGTCTGGCTGCGGCGGTGCTGTTCGGGCAATTCCCGGTAAATCTGGTGGTCGTCGCGGCTGCGGTTTTTGGGGCCTATATGGCTCTGAACATTGGCGCGAATGACGTGGCCAACAACATGGGCCCCGCCGTGGGCGCCAACGCGCTGACCATGGGCGGTGCGATCGTGATCGCCGCCCTATGCGAAAGCGCGGGCGCCCTGCTGGCCGGAGGCGACGTGGTTTCGACCATCTCAAAGGGGATCATTGACCCGGCGGGCATGGCCGATAGCACAGTCTTTATCTGGGCGATGATGGCGGCGCTGATCAGCTCGGCCCTGTGGGTGAACCTGGCCACCTGGGTGGGCGCGCCCGTGTCCACCACGCATTCCGTCGTCGGAGGCGTCATGGGCGCCGGGATCGCCGCGGCGGGCTTTGCCGCCGTGAACTGGCCCACGATGGGTAAAATCGCGGCCAGCTGGGTGATTTCTCCGGTTTTGGGCGGGGTGATTGCGGCCGCATTCCTGGCGTTCATCAAGGCCAAGATCATCTATCAGGACGACAAAATCGCCGCCGCGCGCCGCTGGGTGCCGGTTCTGGTGGGAATCATGGCCGGAGCCTTTGCCAGCTATCTGGCGCTGAAGGGGCTGAAGCGGATCGTCAAAATCGACCTGCAAACCGCGCTGCTGATCGGGCTGATCGCCGGAGCGCTGACCTATGCGATCTCCGCCCCTCTGATCCGCAAGCAATCCGAAGGGCTGGAGAACCGCAACAAATCCCTGAAAATCCTGTTCGGGATGCCGCTGGTGCTGTCCGCCGCGTTGCTCAGCTTTGCGCACGGGGCCAATGACGTGGCCAACGCGGTCGGGCCGCTGGCGGCCATCGTTCATGCCTCAAAATCCCATGCCTTCGAAGCCAAGGTTCTGATCCCGACCTGGGTCATGGTGATCGGCGCTTTCGGGATTTCGTTCGGGCTGTTCCTGTTTGGCCCCAAGCTGATCCGCATGGTCGGCAGTCAGATCACCAAGCTGAACCCGATGCGCGCCTATTGCGTGGCGCTGTCGGCGGCGATCACCGTGATCGTGGCCAGTTGGCTGGGCCTGCCCGTCAGTTCGACCCATATCGCGGTGGGCGGGGTGTTCGGTGTGGGCTTCTTCCGCGAATGGCACGCCGAGCGACGGCTGCGCAACTCGGCCGCCGGCCGGCCCGCAGCCAAGCGCATCGCCCCCGAGGAACGCCGCCGCCGCAAACTGGTGCGCCGGTCGCATTTCATGACCATCGTCGCGGCCTGGGTGATCACCGTGCCCGCCGCTGCCCTGATGTCGGCCGTGATTTTCCTGATCCTGAACGGCGTGATCGCCCTTTGATCCGCACAAATCAGCCCGCGTAAAACAAAAAGGGGCCTGCGGGCCCCTTTTGCATTCGGAATGCGCGGCCCTTAGCGGCGGCGGTCACGGCGGTTGGACATCGGCTGGAACGCCACGCCGACATGGGCCTCGCAATAGGGTTTGCCCTGTTGCACGGGCAGGCCGCAGAACCAGAAATCATCGGTGGCCGGGTCGCCCACGGGCCATTTGCAGGTCCGCTCGGTCAGTTCCAGCAGGCCCAGCTTCTTGGCCTTCTTTTCCACCTCATTGACCTTGGCCAGCGCCTCGGGGCTGATTTCATTCGCCGAGGGCTGCGGCGGCAGAGGCTGCCCGGCCGGGATGATCGCCTTACGGATCGGAGTCACATTGGCGGGGCGGGCTGCGGCGGGCTCGGTGGCGGCCGGTTCGGCTGCGGGTTTTGGCGCAGGCTTGGGGGCGGGTTTGGGCTTGGCCTCGGCGGCGGGTTTGGGCGCGGGCTTGGCCTTGGCCTCGGCTTTGGCGCCTCCACCGCCCGAGCGGTTCGACAGGCCCAGACGATGCACCTTGCCGATGACCGCGTTGCGGGTCACACCGCCCAGTTCCTTGGCAATCTGGCTGGCCGACTGGCCCTCGCCCCACATTTTCTTCAGAAGTTCGACGCGTTCATCGGTCCAGGACATTCGGTTTCCTTACCATAAAAAGCGGCCTCGCTTACGCGCGCCGCCCCTGTACTTTTTTGATTGCCCCCTATTTTAGTGATCCACGCCTGAGTTACAAGGCGTCGAATCCGCCGCTATCGCAAAGGAACAAAGCATGGAGCCGCAAATGCAGATGGGAACGCGCCGTTTCGGGCGGGTGAATTGGCTGGGCCTATGGACGCTGATCCAACGCGAGGTCATGCGGTTCGTGGTGGTGTGGACGCAGACTCTGCTGGCGCCGCTGGCCACGGCGGCGCTGTTTTTGATGATTTTCACCATCGCGATCGGGCAGCAGCGCGGCGACGTGATGGGCGTGCCCTTCACCCATTTCATCGCGCCGGGGATTTTGATGATGACGGTGATTCAGAATGCCT
The DNA here is from genome assembly GCA_002708925.1 of Paracoccaceae bacterium. Lineage (GTDB taxonomy): Bacteria > Pseudomonadota > Alphaproteobacteria > Rhodobacterales > Rhodobacteraceae > Thalassobius. Next base: position 183,670 of record PAPN01000007.1, on the reverse strand, counting down.
TTGCGAATACCTCGTCCTCGCTGGTGATTTCCAAGGTGCAGGGGAATATCGTGGACACGCTGATGCCGCCTCTGTCCCCGCTAGAGCTGGTTCTGGGCTATATCCTGGGCGGCGTGGCGCGCGGGCTGTGTGTGGCGCTGGCCATTGCCGCGGGGCTGTATCTGGTGCTGGGCATTCAGATCGCGCATCCTGTGTGGGCGCTGATCTTTGTCATTCTGGGCGCCGGGATGCTGGGCGCAATCGGAGTCGTCGCCGGTGTTTTTGCCAATAAATTCGATCAGATGGCCGCGATCACCAACTTCATTGTCACGCCTCTGGCATTCCTGTCGGGGACGTTTTATTCGGTTCAGGCGCTGCCAGCGGGCATTCAGCTGCTGACCCATTTCAACCCGATTTTCTATCTGATCGACGGGGTGCGCTATGGGGTGCTGGGGGTGTCTGACAGCTCGCCCTGGCTGGGCCTGTCCGTGGCCGGAGGCTTTACCTGCGTGGTTGCCCTGATGGCCTGGCTTATGTTCCGGACGGGGTATCGCCTGAAGGCCTGACCTGCCTGGCCCAGACCGCGCGCAGCGCCAGCTCGTGCCTTTGCATCTGTGCGGCCTGCCAGAAAAACCTTTGCATTTCTCTGCTGCTCGGGTATCTGGCCTGCATGATCAAACGCGCAGATATCGTCTCGATTCGACGCCGACGTACCCACGTCTGACGTCCCGCAGCCTTTGATCCGCCGCCAATTGCGGCCCACCCCCCTAAAATCGTTGACACCCGATCCTGTGAATGCAACCTCAGGATTTCTCTTTGGAACAAGGATGATCCACCTATGATCCCGTCTGTCCTGCCGACTTATAACCGTGCGCCGCTTCAGTTCGTGAAGGGCGAAGGCTCGTGGCTGATCGAGGCAGACGGCCGACGTTTTCTGGATCTGGGCGCGGGCATTGCCGTGAACGCCCTGGGCCACGCGCACCCCGCGCTGGTGCAGGCGCTGACCGATCAGGCCCAGACCCTGTGGCATGTGTCTAATCTCTATGAGATCCCTCAGCAGCAGCAACTGGCCGATCAACTGGTGGACAACAGCTTTGCCGATACCGTGTTCTTTACCAACTCGGGCACGGAATCGTGCGAGCTGGCGGTGAAAATGGCCCGTAAATACTGGTACGACAAAGGCCAGCCCGAGAAAGTTGAGATCATCACCTTCGACGGGGCATTCCATGGGCGGTCCTCGGCTGGGATCGCGGCGGCGGGCACCGAAAAGATGACCAAGGGGTTCGGCCCGCTGCTGCCGGGCTTTGTCCACCTGACCTTTGGCGACATGGACGGGCTGACCGATGCCATCACCGATAAAACCGCCGCCATCCTGATCGAGCCCGTGCAGGGCGAGGGCGGCATCCGCCCCGTTCCCGATGCGGAAATGAAGGCCCTGCGCCAGATCTGCGACGATGCGGGCATTCTGCTGATCCTGGACGAGGTGCAATGCGGCGTCGGCCGGACCGGCAAGCTGTTCGCGCATGAATGGGCGGGCATCACGCCGGACATCATGATGGTGGCCAAGGGCATCGGCGGCGGCTTCCCTCTGGGCGCGGTGCTGGCCACCGAAGAGGCCGCCAGCGGCATGACCGCCGGCACGCACGGCTCCACCTATGGCGGCAACCCGCTGGCCTGCGCCGTGGGCAGCGCCGTCATGGCCCAGGTCTGCACGCCTGAATTTCTGCAAACCGTCAATGCCCGCGCAGGCCAGATGCGCCAGGCGCTGGAAGGGCTGGTGGCCGCGCATCCCGATGTGTTCGACAGCGTGCGCGGCACCGGCCTGATGCTGGGGATCAAGTGCAAAGCCCCCAATATCGACGTGGTAAATGCAGGCTATGACAACCAGGTCATCCCCGTCCCCGCCGCAGATAACGTGATCCGCCTGCTGCCGCCTCTGAACATCTCGGAAGACGAGATAAGCGAGGCGATCGCCCGGCTGGACGCGGCGGCCTCGCAACTGGAAACCTGACCCAAACACCCCGGCCGATCGTGCATAGCCCTGCCTCGGCCTGACACCGAAAAGACGTATATTATGAAACACTTCCTTGATATTCACACCACTGACCCCGCCGAGCTGCGGGGCATGATCGACGCTGCCAAATCCATGAAAGACGCGCGCAAAGGCCAGCCCAAGGGCGCACTGGATGCCGAGCAGCCGCTCAAGGATCACATGGTCGCGCTGATCTTTGAAAAGCCTTCCACCCGGACCCGCGTTTCCTTTGACGTGGGCGTGCGCCAGATGGGCGGGCAGACGATGGTGCTGTCGGGCACCGACATGCAGCTGGGCCATGGCGAGACCATCGCCGATACCGCCCGTGTGCTGTCGCGCTATGTGGACCTGATCATGATCCGGACGTTCGAGGAACAGACCCTGCACGAAATGGCCGAATACGCCAGCGTCCCCGTGATCAACGGGCTGACCAACCGCACGCACCCGTGCCAGATCATGGCCGATATCCTGACCTATGAGGAACATCGCGGCCCCATCGCGGGTAAGAAAGTGGTCTGGTGCGGCGACGGGAACAACGTGTTCGCCAGCTTTGCCCATGCCGCCGGGCAATTCGGGTTTGACCTGACCTTTACCGGCCCCGAGCCGCTGGACCCGGAAATGGGATTCATTGAACAGGCCCGCGCCAAGGGCTCGGCGGTGGAAATCATCCGCGATCCTGTCGAGGCGGTCTCGGGGGCGGATCTGGTGGTCACCGACACCTGGGTCAGTATGCACGATCCGCAATCGGCCCGCGAGCGGCGTCACAACCAGTTGCGCCCCTATCAGGTAAATGACGCGCTGATGCGCCATGCCAAGGACGACGCGCTGTTCATGCATTGCCTGCCCGCGCACCGCGACGAAGAGGCAACCAGCGCAATCATGGACGGGCCGCATTCGGTGATTTTCGATGAGGCTGAAAACCGCCTACATGCGCAAAAGGCCGTGATGCGCTGGTGTCTGGGGGTATAGTTTTTTGGGGGATATAGTTCTGGGGGTATAGTGGGGGCGCTGCCCCCGCCCTTTCGGGCTCCCCCGGAGTATTTTTGTCAAAAAGAAGCCAGATGGGCGAAAGAGGTTCGATGCAACGGCGTGTGTTCATGGTTTCGGGGGTGGCTCTGATTTTGACGGGCTGTGGGGGGCGGCGACGTGAAAAGCAGCGCGCCCGTCCGCAGCCGGAGCTTTATCCCAATGAGACGCCGGAAGTGCGGCGTTTGATCAACGAATATGCCGATCACTATCGGGTGCCACGGTCCCTGGTGCATCGGGTGGTGCAACGCGAGAGCAGCTATCGTCCACAGGCGCGCAATGGGCCTTATTACGGGTTGATGCAGATTCTGCCGCAGACCGCCCGGACCATGGGCTATCGCGGTGAGGATGCGGGGCTGCTGGATGCCGGGACGAACCTGAAATACGCGGTGAAATATCTGCGCGGGGCCTGGCTGCTGTCAGATGGCAGCGAAGAGCGCGCGGTGCAATGGTATGCGCGCGGCTATTATTACGAGGCCAAGCGGCGCGGGATGTTGAAGGAAACCGGCTTGCGCAGCTGATCATTCCAGCAGTTTGCGCAGCTTTTTTCTGGCCTCGTCTTCGAGCTTGCGTTTGATCGCGTCTTCGACGCTTTCTTCGGGGTTGTCATCGACGCCCAGTTTTTCCTTAACCTTGTCCTCCAGTTCTTTGCGGGCTTTTTCCTTTTCTTCCTTGAAGTTCAGGTCAATGGCTTTTTCCATGTCCGGCCAGATGCGTGGATTGGCCCAGGGGCCGCGAATATGCACCGGGATGGCCAGGCCTTTGCCGGCGTTGATCGTGTCCACTTTGGGCGTGAACAGATAGTCGATGTCGCGCGTGCCCAGCCCGATCCGCCCCGCGCCCGAGGCCGACACGGCGGGCAGTTTCAGCAGCAGGTCATTGTTTTGAGCGTTGCCCTTGTCCATGGTGAAGCTGGCGGTCAGGCTGTCGAACACCGTGGTACCGCCCGTGGTAAGGCCCTGGCGCATCAGCTTATCCAGATCGATGCCCTGAATCGTGCCGCGCCCCATGGACAGGCTGCCCGAGCCGGACAGCGATTGCATGATACTGTGCACCGATTGCCCGACGCCCAGAAAATTCATCTGCGCCTGTGCCTGTCCGGTAAAGCGGGTGATCCCGGCCAGATCGCTTAGCAGAGGCTGCATCTGCACCCCTGTGGCGGTCACATCGCCGCCCACCGACAGGCCCGAGCGGTTATTTGCGACAACCTGACCGCTGAATTGCCCGCCATAGCCGGACAGCGATTGCAGCTGCACCACGGCCCGCGACCGGGTGATCGTGGTCAGGGTTTTTGCCGCGCCAAAGGTCAGCCCGCCCGCGTTCAGCCCCTCGGCGGTCAGCAGGATCTCTGCATCCAAGAGCCCCAGGGCCGAGGCGTCGATGGTGTCTTTGGGCCAGCCCTCAGCCCCGCCGCCGCCCTCTGCCCCCGAGGAAAGCCCCGACAGATCCACCTGACCGGCCGACAGACGGGCCGTCAGATAGGGCGTTTCGGCGGCCAGGTTCAGATCGGCCGCCCCGCGCAAAGCGTTCTGGTCCAGCGTCACGGTCAAATCGCGCAAGGACAGCATCCCGGCGGTGGTAAAGGTCAGATCGGTGCTCAGCTGTGCCGCCTGCCCCAGCCCCCGCGGGATCGAGACCGGCCCGAGCCCGAACGCGGCCAGAAACGTCGCTGTTTTGGGCAGATCGGCCCGTAATTGCCCCTGTGCCTGCGGCTGGCTGCCCACGCGCCCGTCAAATTGCAGCGATCCGCCCGCCCCGCTGACCCGAGCGGACAGCCCGGTGATCTCGCCCTCGATCAGCCCGGCCAGATCGGCCACCTTTCCGGAAATCTCAAGCGGACGAGCGCCATAGGTCAGCGCCCCCGAAAAATCCGCCTGCCCGCGATATTCGGGCCATTGCAGATCCAGGCTGACATCTGTGATGCGCAGATCGGTGCCCGCCCCATGATCCACATAACGCAGGGTTCCGCCCGAAATCAGCGCCCTGTCCAGCGATAGCGCCAGCGCATTCGCGCTGCCCTGAGGCTGCCCCGAAGGGGCCACGCCCGCCACGCCCAGTTCCCAGTTCACGCGGCCATCCCCGGCCCGTTCCAGCAGGATACTGGGGGCCACGGCCTCAAGCCCGGTGATCTTGATCGCGCCGGACAGAAGCGACATGAAATCCACGCCTACCTTCAGGCTGTCCGCCCGCAGCATCGGCCCCGCATTGGACCAGTCCGCATTGGCAATCGTGACCTTGCCGGTGGACACCCCCAGCACCGGGTAATAGCTGACCGTGGTGTCCCCCTCCAGCCGCACCTCGCGCCCGGTTTGTGCGCGCAACTGATCGGCCGCGACCTGCGCGATCCGATCCCCCGGCAGCAGCAGCACCCCCACCACCGCGATCACCACCATCACGATCACCGCACCGATCAGCTTGAACAGAAGCCGCATTTTGCCCACCTCAGCATTTTCGTTAAGCGCAGCTTACGGCAGGCCGGGCGCTGTGCCAATGACAGCGGCACGGGGAGCCGCCAGAGAGCAGGGTTTCGCTGGCTCTTTGCGAGTTTGGAACAACGGGGCAGTGCAACGCTCTTTCCCAAAGCCTGTGCATTCTGTATGAGGCCCCATGACCCAGAATCCGCCAAATCTTCGCCCAGACCTCGCGCCGCGTGCGCGTCTCCAGGATACACCGCGCGCCGGACAGCCGACCATTGGTATGGTCTCGCTTGGCTGCCCCAAGGCTTTGGTGGATTCCGAACGGATTCTGACCCGCCTGCGCGCCGAGGGCTACGGCATCAGCCCCGATTATTCCGGCGCGGACGCGGTGATTGTGAACACCTGCGGGTTTCTGGACTCCGCCAAGGCCGAAAGCCTGGAGGCCATCGGCGAGGCGCTGAACGAAAACGGCAAGGTCATCGTCACCGGCTGCTTGGGCGCCGAGCCCGAATACATCACCGGCGTGCACCCCAAGGTTCTGGCCGTCACCGGCCCGCATCAATACGAACAGGTGCTGGATGCCGTCCACGGCGCCGTGCCGCCCGATCCGGACCCGTTCATCGACCTGCTGCCTGCATCGGGCGTGAAACTGACCCCGCGCCATTATAGCTATCTGAAGATTTCCGAGGGCTGCAATCACAGCTGCAAGTTCTGCATCATCCCCGACATGCGCGGCAAACTGGCCAGCCGCCCGATGAAGGCCGTGTTGCGCGAGGCCGAAAAGCTGGTCGAAAGCGGCGTGAAGGAACTGCTGGTCATCAGCCAGGACACCAGCGCCTATGGCACCGACTGGAAAGACCGCCAGGCCAAATTCCCATTTCTGGAACTGGCCCAAGAGCTGGGCCAACTGAACGTCTGGACCCGCCTGCATTACGTCTATCCCTACCCGCATGTGCGTGACGCGATTCCCCTGATGGCCGAGGGTAAGATCCTGCCCTATCTGGACATCCCGTTCCAACACGCGCATCCCGACACGCTGAAACGCATGGCGCGCCCCGCTGCCGCAGAAAAGACGCTGGACAGGATCGCCGAATGGCGCGACATCTGCCCCGACATCACCCTGCGATCTACCTTTATCGTGGGCTATCCCGGTGAAACCGAAGAGGAATTCCAGACCCTTCTGGACTGGATGGACCAGGCCCAGCTGGATCGGGTTGGCTGTTTTCAATATGAAAACGTGGATGGCGCGCGCTCGAACGCGCTGCCCGATCACGTCCCCGATGAGATCAAACAAGACCGCTGGGACCGTTTCATGCAGAAGGCTCAGGCGATTTCCGAGGCCAGGCTGGCCGCCAAGGTGGGCCAGATCATGGACGTGATCGTGGATGACATCGACGCAGACGGCATCGCCACCTGCCGCACCAAGTCCGACGCACCGGAAATCGACGGCAACCTGTTCATCGACGAAGGCACCGACGGTCTGTCGGTCGGGGATATTGTCACGGTCGAGGTAGACGAGGCCGGGGAATATGACCTGTGGGGGCAGCTGGCAATATCACCTTAGTGTTATTCCAGAGCAGCAATCGCATCCTCATATTCTCTCAACTTCTTTTGATAGTAATCAATTTTGTCCTGCCTATTGAGGGAGCTTGGATCGTATTCGAAGCGAACCAGTAAATTAGGAGCAGTTTCTTTAGTATCGCCATCCAAAATTGCAGCAAGATGAGCGGCAACAGAGAGATTTTTTCCATCGCCTCCTTTTCCAGCCAATCTGAAAGTCCAAACCGACGTTCCCCCGACACTATAAACTGTTGAGTTGCCACGATACTGTCTGGAAAAGGAATGTAACTCCGTCCAAAGCTTACTACTGGCCGGCACATTCGCCAAATTGACAACAAGATCCCCATTGTCTCCCCAAACATCTCGAAAGGCCAGTGCCAGTTCATTCGTCCGCGCCTCTAGGCCACTTGCCAAAATAGCTCTCGTTTTCTCACTGTATGTATCGATCTTTGTGTTCAGAGACTTGAACTCATATTCATTTGCCTTTGCAGCGACATGAACCTCACCAATGATCCGGTTAGCTTCGCTTCGAAAGTCCGATTGCACACCATACCAGCCAAACCCGCCAAAGCTAGCGAGTAGTGCTGCAAAAGTAACGTAATCTCCAAAGCTAAGATTCATTTCACACCTTTGAATTTAACTGCGCAGACCTCAGGAATGCAGTCTCTGAAAACACAAGAACGTCTAACACAGTGCGGATAGTAGATATGGGACTTACGACGAGACTTTCTACCACAAAAGCCGGTAAAGTCTAGTTTCTGCCACTTTTTCTCTTTCTCAAAAATAAACGCAAAAACCTGCGACGGAACCTGCAAGGGGCTGCGTATTAGCCATGTCTCCACTCGCGGGGTGTGGATCGAAGAGGCCTGGCAGTGCGCCCGGGTTAGTGCGACCTCTTCGGTCCGCCCCCGCGAGGGAGACACCCTGTTCCAAGCCAAAGGTGCCCCATGTCCACGCTTCGCAAATACGCCACCCCCCTGACCATCGGTAGCTTTCTGATCATGGCCGTAACGGGGCTTTTGATGTTTTTCCACGCCGATACGCAATTCAACAAACTGGCGCATGAATGGCTGGGCTGGTTGATGATCGGTGCCGTCGCGCTGCATGTGGTGCTGAACTGGCGCGCGTTCATGCTTTATTTCAAGCGGCCGCTGGCCAAGGGCGTGATGGGGGTTTGCGCGCTATTGCTGGCGGCGTCCTTTATTCCCGCTTCCCAGCAGCAACAGGCCCGGCCGGATTTTGCGATCATCGACATGGTCGTGAATGCGCCGCTCAACGAGATCGCGCCCCTACTGGACACCGATGTTCCGACGCTGCTGCAACGCCTGAACGATGCCGGCCACGCGGCAACCCCGGATCAGACCCTATCCGAGCTGACCTTCGGGGATACCCGGCAGGCGGCCTTTTTGGCCGCGTCCTTGCAGACCGGAGCCTGAAACGGCGCAAACCCGCAGGGTTATTCGCCGGCCAGGCGCTCCAGCAGGTCTTTGTTGCGGCAATAATCGGGGGCGTGCGCGGCCTGCGGGTGTTTGGCCATCCAGCTTTTGCACGCGCCATCATGCGTGCAATGCACACAGCGCATCACCGCCTCGCGGTATGTGCTGGCCATCGCCGGATTTCGCGCCACCTGCTCAGCGAAGTCTACGCCCACGGTTTCGGCCATTTTACCCATCACCGAGGCCCGACGGCCGAATTTGTCAAAAATACCCATGGGGCGTCTCCTTTGAGGTTAATGTTTCAGCCCATTCAGAATGGCGGCATTCGCGCATCCTTCGGGGGCCTGAGAGATTTCCGAGGTCGAATGGGCCAGCCAGCTCTCGCATTGCGAGACAAGGGGGCATTTGCGGCACTGCGTGACCATCTGCGCATAGCCCTGCGCGGACAGGCGGCCTTCGCTCATGGCTTCGGACAGGTTAACGCCCATTATCCGCGCCACCGAACGCGTCAGCCAGAAATGCCGGGCCGGATCGCCCAACGAGAATAAAATGCCCATTTCAAACCCTCTTGTCAGTGTCGGCTTGCAGATCCGTGAAACGCCCGCAATTGACACAGGTCGAGGGAACATCCGTCGCCGTCGGCGTTTTCCGTAACCAGCGCGCGCAGCCCTCGGCCCAGTCGCATCCGCGGCATTTGTGGACCATCTGTGCCCATTCCTCTTGCCCAAGTTCGCCCGCCTGATACGCCGCCACCAGATCGGCACCCGTTGTTTTGGCCATGCGTTTGGCCAGCCAGTAGTGCTTTTTATGATCGCCAAGCGGTTTCAAGCGGGGCTCCTTCGGGGTGTGAACAGGGCCGAAACTACAACACGCGCTGCGGGGCGCGCCTTGATACGGATCAATCGGCAAAGGCCCTAGGCGCCCTTCAGCCGATGAGCAAAAGCCAGGGGGCGAGGCGGCGGGCGGCCTTGGTTCAGGTCAATCCAGCGCGTCCAGATAGGCCCGAACGCAGGTTTGCACATGGCGAAAGCGATCCCCGCCTAAATGTTTGCCACCATACCAGCGTGTCACCACAACGATATGATCGGTCAGCCCCTCGCGTTCCAGCATTCGCAAAATCACCATGCCGGCACCGGATTCGCCATCGTCGTTCTTGGCCTGAGCCCCGCCTGAATACAGCACCGCCCAGGTGTTATGCGTGGCCTTGGCATAGCGCTTGCCGCGTTTAAGCTGTTTCAGAAACGCCGCCACATCCGCAGCCGAGCCCACAGCCCCACCCGACACCGCATAGCGCGACCCGCGGTCGCTGACGACATTTTCCAATTGCAGCAAGACTTATCCCCTGGCGGCGGTTTTGATCACCTCGATCCGCTGGGCATTCGGCGGATGAGTACCCAGAAAACGGTTGCCCGGATCGGGCACGCGGACAAAATACTCGGCCCCGCGCACCGGATCATAGCCTGCACGTTTGGTGATCACTGTGCCCAGCTTATCGGCCTGAAGCTCAAATTCTTTGGAATAGGCCCGGCCACCGATATCTGCGCCCAGCCCGGTTGCATCCACCCCCGCTGCGGCCCCGATCAGCCCGAACAGGATGGCTCCGGCCAGCGCATTACCCTGTTTCTGCTCCAGATGGCCATGAATGTGATGCGCGGCCTCGTGGCCCATGATCAGGGCCAGTTCGTCATTGTTGCGCACGTTCATCAGCAGCGGAATCGTAAAGGCCAGAATCGGACGGCCCTGGCTGTTCTCGGTCTGAAAGGCGTTTTCATAGGGGCTCTGGTCATCGACGACGATCTGGTAGTCGCAATTCACACCCGTGGTGCGGCGCTTGCATTCGGCCTCGGCCACGGGCTCGATCCGATTGATCACCGATTGGAACCGGGTCGCGGCGGATTTGGCCCGCGCGTCCAGCTCCGCCTGTTCCCGCGCCGTCACCTGAGGGCGCTGCTCTGGCACGGTTTGCATACAGCCGGCCAGGGCCATGGCCAGTACCAAGACCAACTTCTTCATATCCGACACCCTTTTGCCTTTTGTCCTGCCGGACAAACTGCCACCATGGCACGCAGGGGACAAGCCCACCACCCAACCGAAAAGGCGAACAAAGACCATGTTTTCAATCGAACACGACTTTGACGCGACGGTCATCACGCTGATCGACGAAGGCACGCCGAACCTGCAAGAGGACGTGACGATCAATGCCTTCGAAGACTGTATCGTGATTGAACAGCTGGACCCGCGCACCGAGCTGGTCGAGCGGATCACCCTGTCGATTGCGCAGCTCAAGGATCTATCGGCCGCGCTGGACCTGCCCGAGGGTGTCTATCAGCGCGTACGCGAGAAAAAGGACTAATCCAGCCGGAATATCTTGTCCCGGCTGCTGGCGCCCCGGATCAGGGTCAGCCGCGTTTTGGCCACGCCCAAGGCCTTGGCCAGAAGTTTCTGAACGGCGGCATTCGCCTTGCCGCCCTCGGGCACAGTGGTCACGTAAATACGGATCTGGCCCTCTTTTATCAGCACCGCATTGCGCGCGGCCCTGGGGGTCACCCGCACTGCGATTTCAGCGCCCGAAGCGGCCAGATGTGTCAGGGTCTGCATCCCGATTTTCCCGTAGTTCTCCGCATTTACATCCGATAGCGGGCAGGAAATAGTTACCCCTGAACAAAAGCGGAGACCAGCATGGCAACCGGGTTTTATTGGGATGAGAAATGTTTCTGGCACGCGGGCGGCAACTATGCGCTGACATTGCCGCTGGGCGATTTCGTGCAGCCTCTGGCGGCGGGCGGATTGCCGGAAAACCCCGAAACAAAGCGGCGGCTGAAAAACCTGATCGAGGTCTCGGGGCTGATCGGCGACATGCAGATGCGCCACGCCCCCGCCGCCACATGGGAGGATCTGGCCCGCGTTCATCCCGAAACCTATCTGACGGCCTTCAGGGAACTGTCCGATGCCGGCGGGGGCGAGCTGGGCCTGCGGACACCTTTTGCCAGGGGCGGGTTCGAAATCGCGGCCCTGTCGGCCGGGCTGGCAAAGGGCGCTCTGGCCGATGTGCTGACCGGTGATCTGAAGAATGCCTATGCGCTGTCGCGCCCGCCGGGGCATCATTGCCTGCCCGATTGGCCCAACGGGTTCTGCCTGCTCAATAACATCGGCATCGCAATCGAAGCCGCCCGCGCCGCCGGCCTGGCCCGGCGCTTTGCCGTCATCGACTGGGACGTGCACCATGGCAACGGCACCGAGGCCGTGTTCTATGATCGCAGCGACGTGCTGACGATCAGCCTGCATCAGGAATGGAACTATCCGCTGGACACCGGCGCCTTGCAGGATCGCGGATCGGGCGCGGGGGAAGGGTATAATATCAACGTGCCGCTGCCCTCGGGGGTGGGGCATGTCGGCTATCTGGAGGCAATGGAGCGCATCACCCTACCCGCTCTGCACCAGTTCCGCCCCGATGTGATTATCATCGCCTGCGGCTTTGACGCCGGGATTTTCGATCCGATCGCCCGGCAGCTGTGTACAGCGGAAACCTTCCGGCTGATGACACGGCAGGTGATGGCCGCTGCACAGGCTCTGTGCGGCAGCAAGCTTGTGATGGTGCACGAAGGCGGCTATTCCGAGGCCTACGTTCCCTTCTGCGGCCATGCCGTACTGGAGGAAATGTCAGGCAGCGATAAAACGGCCCCCGATCCGATGGCCGACACCGTTGCCAAACGCCAGCCCAGCGACCGTATGAATGCGGTCTTCAGCCAGTTGATAACAGAAATGGCGCTGGAATTGGGGCTGTGACGGGTTGAACCCGCGCTGCCAAACCCCGAAATAAGGCGCAACGCATAGGAACAAGGACATTATGGAAAAGAATACAGCAGCCCTGGAGTTTCTGCTGACGCGGCGCTCGCGTCCCCAGAAAACCCTGATCGCCCCCGTGCCCACCCGCGATCAGCTGACGCCGATCCTGACCGCCGCCGCGCGCACCCCCGATCATGGCAAGCTGGAGCCCTGGCGCTTTATCGTGCTGGAAAAGGGCGCGCTGCGCCGGCTGGGCGATCTGGCCCGCACCCGCGCCGCCGCGCTGGACCTGCCCGAGGACAAGGTGCTGAAAGGCCCCATGCAGTTCGACACCAGCGATCTGGCCATTGCCGTGATCGAGGTGCAAAAAAACAGCGATAAAGTCCCCCCGCTTGAGCTGACCTACTCGGCCGGGGCGGCCTGTCTGGCGCTGCTGAATGCGGCGCTGGCCTCGGGGTGGGGGGCGAACTGGCTAAGCGGCTGGCCTAGCCATGACCGCACCTTCATGGCCCAGGGTCTGGGCCTGTCCGAAAACGAACGTGTCGCGGGTTTCATCCATATCGGCACCGAAAAAATGGCCCCGCCCGAACGCCCCCGTCCCGATCTGGAAAGCATCGTCACATGGCAATCGGAATGATCCTTGGCGCTTTTGCGCGCACCCTTGGCCAAATCGGAGACCGCCGCTTCCGCAAGGTGCTGTTTCTGGGGGTCGGCCTGACCTTTGCCCTGCTGATCGCCGTCTACGCCGCGTTCCTGTGGTTCTTGCAATGGTCCACCGGGGACACCGCCACGCTGCCTATTATCGGAGAGGTCACCTGGCTGGATGATCTGCTGGGCTGGTCCAGCCTGTTTTTGATGCTGATCCTGTCGGTGTTTCTGATGGTGCCCGTGGCTTCGGCCATTACCTCGATGTTTCTGGACGAGGTTGCCCAGGCCGTCGAGGACAGGCACTACCCCCATCTGCCCCCCGCCACCAAAGTCCCCTTTGGCGAAGCATTGAAGGACACGGTGAATTTTCTGGGCCTTCTGATCGCGGCCAACACGATTGCGCTGATCCTCTATATCATCCCGGTGTTTACGCCGTTTTCGCTGTTCATTTTCTGGGGGCTGAACGGGTTCCTGCTGGGGATGGAGTATTTCACCCTGGCCGCCATTCGCCGCGTGGGCCGTCAGGGCGCCAAAGACCTGCGCAAACAGCACCGAGGCACAATCTGGCTGGCCGGCACGCTGATGGCGATGCCGCTGTCCTTGCCTTTGCTGAATCTGGTCATCCCGATTTTAGGAGCAGCCACGTTTACCCATATTTTCCACGCAGTCACGGGCAGCCAGCGTCAGACATTCCGGTAATGCCCGGACAGATCCGGCCAGGCGGATCCCACAGAACAGAAAACCCCCGCCACAGGAACACACAGTGGCGGGGGCAGAAAATACGCCGCTCTGGCGCGTATCAGGCCGGGTTCATCCGGTTGAACCAATCCAGATCCCGCACAGTGATCCAGCCCGACAGGATGATCGCCGTGATGATGCACCACAGCACGGCGGCGACAATCGTGGTGATGATCGCCTTTTTCTTCAGCTGATGATGCTCGGGCGCACCGGCATGAGTGCCCGGCACAACCTTGCCAACGTCCCCTTGCGTCTTCAGACGGATCGGAATCGCAATGAGAAAGGTCATAAACCAGATCACCGCGAACAGAACGATGGCCGAGGTAATGGACATCAGACTTGCTCCAGCTCGACCAGGCAGCCGTTCATGTCTTTGGGGTGCAGGAACAGCACGGGCTTGCCGTGGGCCCCGATCTTGGGCTCGCCATTGCCCAGAACGCGCAGGCCGGTGGCCTTCAGCTGATCGCGCGCGGCCAGGATGTCATCGACCTCATAGCAGACATGGTGAATCCCGCCCGAGGGGTTCTTGTCCAGAAAGCCCTGAATGGGCGAATTTTCCCCCAGCGGATAGAGCAGCTCGATTTTGGTGTTGGGCAGTTCGATGAACACCACGGTCACGCCGTGGTCGGGCTCGTCCTGCGGCGGGTTCACCTTGGCCCCCAGCGCGGAGCGATATTGTTCGGATGCTGCCTCCAGGTCGGGAACGGCGATTGCAACGTGATTCAGGCGGCCAATCATGGGGGTCTCCTTTGGAATAAAGTTGCGCGCAGTTATGGCGGGCCGAAACCCGATGCGCAAGCGGCGGGGGGTCGCATCCGGTGGGCGCGTTAACGCAGAATTCACCAACCCTGCGCCATGGTGAGTCGCATGACCCACAAGAGGATGCCAGAATGGACGACCGTGAGCTATTCCAAATCAACCGTTTCCCGACGCCCGCCCGGCCCTTGCTGGGGGTAACGATTCTGGTGGTCGAGGATAGCCGCTTTGCCTGCGAGGCGATGCGCCTGCTCTGCGTGCGCTCTGGGGCGCGGATCCGGCGGGCGGACAGCCTGTCCGCTGCGCAGCGCCATTTGCAAGTCTACCGCCCCACCGTGCTGATCGTGGATCTGGGCCTGCCGGACGGGGACGGCACGCAGCTGATCGAGGCCGCGCATCAGATGCGCCCGCGCATCCCCGTCATTCTGGGCACCAGCGGCGATGACCTGGCCCATGATCTGTGCACGCAGGCCGGGGCGGATGGGTTTCTGCCCAAACCCGCCCATTCGCTATCGCAATTCCAAGAACTGATCCTGTCTCATCTGCCCGAAGATCAACGCCCCATGGGCCCGCGCGTCGTGAACGAGGAATTGGTCTCGCCCGATACGCTGGCCTATCGCGATGATCTGGCCCACGCGGCCGAGCTGCTGTGCGACGGATCGGACGAAAAAGTGCTGGATTACGTGGCGCAGTTCATCACCGGCATTGCCCGCAGCGCGGCGGATGCGCCATTGGTAACAGCCGGAGAGGCGCTGACGATCGCGCGGATGCAGGGCCGCTCGTGCCGCTCAGACGTGGCCCGTCTGGCCGGTCTGGTACAAGAGCGTCTGTCCGCCGCCGTCCCCGTTTAGGGGGCCAGCGCAGGGTCCGGTGCCACGCCGGCCAGTTTCGTCAAATCCGAAAGCCGCTCTTTCTGGGTGCCCTCTGCGGTGAAATTCGCAGGGGACAGCCAGACCCGAAACGCCTCGGACAGCGCGGGCCATTCCTTGTCGATGGCCGCGTACCAGGCCGTATCGCGATTGCGCCCCTTGACCACAGTCGCCTGACGGAACACGCCCTCATAGCTTAGCCCCAACCGCTGCGCCGCCCACCGGGACGGCAAGTTCAGCGCATCGCATTTCCATTCGAACCGGCGGTATCCGGCCTCAAACGCCCATTTCATGGTCAGATAGAACATCTCGGTCGAGGCCCGCGTGCGTTGCAGGCATGGCGCAAATGTCAGCCCGCCCAGCTCGATCGCGCCTGCCTCGGGGGTGATCCGCATGAAGCTGCCGACACCGCCATATCGGCGCGTTTGCTTGTCATATATGGCAAAGAAATACGGATCGTGCCCCTCGGCGGCCTCGCGGGTCCAGCGGTGATATTGCGCGGCCGAACTGAACGGCCCCCAGGGCAGGTAATCCCAGATCCAGTCGTGCCGCTCATAGGCGCGGAACAGCAACGCCGCGTGTTTGTCCGCGTCCAGACGCTCCAGCCGGACATATGTGCCCTCCAGTTCGGTCATCGCCGGGCGCTCTGGCGGCGTCCAGCCAGGAAGAAGCGGGCCCAGAGGGCGCGGATCGGACATTTCGAAGGCTCCATACGTTGTCGCAGGGGCGACAGTAGATCAGCCTTTCGTCTGGCAAAAGCCCTAAAGAATCAGGCGCGGGGACGCGCCCAGCTCCATCCCCGGAAAGACGGTGTTTTCAAGCGTGCCCGTGTCCAGCCCGAACAGCCCGCGCATCATCCAGCCGGCATAGGCGCGCACATCGCGGGTCGGCATCAGATCGCGCCCGTTGTACAGATCCTCGTGCCGCAGGCCGGGCCAGTCGCCATAGACACGCCCGCCGCGAATGGCCCCGCCCGCCAGCAGCATCGCGCCGCCGGTGCCGTGATCCGTGCCGCGGGTGCCGTTTTCACGGACGGTGCGGCCGAATTCCGTCATCGCCACCACGGCGGTTTTTCCCCAGGTATCCCCCAAGGCGCCGCGCAGCACCAGCAACGCGTCGGAAAGCTGTCTTAGCGCCCGAGGCAGGGCCGCCCCCTGCCCCCGATGCGTATCCCACCCCCCGACCGAGAACGCGGCAATCCGGCTGTCGCCCCGCAGCTTTTCCCCGGCAAAGGCGGCGACTTTGCGAATGCCCAGCGTGCCGTTTCGGGCCAGCCCGTCCATGTCCATCCCCGCGTCACCGGGGATGGCCTGCATCCCGCCATCGCCGCTGTCCAGCAACATCGCCGCCTCGGCAAAAGCGTCGGCAAAGGCCGGATCGTCATGCAGGACCAGCTCAGCCAGGCGACGCCCCTGCGGAGACAGGCTCAGCCGCACATCCGGTGACCAGTTGGCCACAGGCGCGGCCCCGTCCAGCAGCAGCATATTCTCGTGTCCGATGGCATAGGCCAGATCGGCCCGCATCCCCGGAACGGTCTGCAACATCCGGTTCAGCCAGCCATCCCGCCCCGTGGCGGCCCCCAGTTGCGGGGTTCCGGCCTCCAGCAGATCCTGACCGTCGAAATGGCTGCGCTTATCGCGATAAGGGGTCGAAACCGCGTGCACAAAGCCCAGCTCCGAGGCCTTCCACAGGGGCATCAAAGGGGCCAGAGCGGGGTGCAGCGCGTAAAACCCGTCCAGATCCAGCGCGCCGGCTTTCTCTCCGGTTTGTAAGGTCGCGCGTGCGGCTGCCAGGGCCGGATCGCCATAGGGCTGCACCACGTCCAGCCCGTCCATCGCGCCGCGCAGGATAATCACCACCAGCCGGTTATCCCACGGAGCCGAGGCCAGCGTGACCGGCGTAATCAGCGGGCTGGCCGCCGCCGAGCATCCCAAAGCCAGCGAGCGGGTCAGCAGTTTTCGGCGTGTCCAGTCTGTCATCGGAAAGTCCTCTATCGGCGCTGAAAAGCCGGAGAGATCAGCACAAGCGCGATCCCCTCGGCCCGGTTTTCGGCGGCTTGGGCGGCGAAACGGACGGGTTCAGGGGCTTCTGCGCCCAGGGCCGCCTGCACGAACTGCCGTGGGTCCGGCAGGGTCTTTTGCAGCCGGGGCGGGGCAAAAAGCGCCCATTCCAGCCGCGTCGCCAGCCCCTGCGGCGTCACCCATGTTTCATCCTCTTCGGGCCAGCCATCGGGCCCCTGAGGCCGCTCCCATGGCTGCCCCATCCGGCGCAGAGGCTGCAAGAAGAATTTCTTGACGCGCTGCTCGACATCATTCGCGGCCCCGCGAAACGGATCGGGACGCACCGCCAGCGCGCGCATTACCGATGACATGAAATCGAAGGGCAGTTTCACATTCACCCGCTCGGGCTGCCAGGCGCTGGGGTGGTGCAGCATGGCGCGATACACCGGCAGCAGTTGCCCGCCGCTGTCGATCCATGTGGC
Source organism: Paracoccaceae bacterium (assembly GCA_002708925.1). GTDB lineage: Bacteria > Pseudomonadota > Alphaproteobacteria > Rhodobacterales > Rhodobacteraceae > Thalassobius. Next base: position 165,941 of record PAPN01000007.1, on the reverse strand, counting down.
CTTCATCGCGCGGATCACCCCCGGATCGGGGGCATCGCCCAGAAAATGCACGGCCAGCTTAGAGCAGATATGCTGCGCCGTCGCCGGATGCGCCGCCAGATCCTGCAAGGCCGCGTGGATGTCGGCCAGCGCGGCCGTTTCTCCGCCATAGGTCTGGCCCAGAACGGTTTCAGATCCGGGCTCGGCCCATTTGGGCCGGAATGTCATGCCGCCATCCGCGTCGATCCCCAGACCCGTCAGCAGCTCGGCCAGCTGGCGGACGTCTTTTTGGCCATAGGGGCCGCCCACCCCCAGCGTGTGCAGTTCCAGAATTTCGCGTGCCAGATTTTCGTTCAGCCCACGATTTTTAGGCATCTTGGCCCGCGCCGGCGCGTTCGGCCCGACCGAGTATTGCTGATCCAGATAATTCACCATGCCCGGATTGGTCACCGCCGCCACCAGCAGATCCGAAAACCGCCCCGCCAGATGCGGCCGCAGGAATGTCTCGGCCACGGGCATGGCGACGCGTTTCATCACCCCGCCCTTGCCGATTACGGTGAAATGATCGGCCCAAAACGCCGCCAGCCTTTCGCGAAACCCGTCCTGGGTATGGCTGCGCCGCGCCAGCGTCTGCATCAGCCAATTGGCCTGTTGCTGACGTGCCGCCTGTTTCACCTTGTTGAAGGTCTTGCGCAGTTCCTCGGCGTTCGGAGCGTTTTTGTTGCGGCGATAGGCCTTTCCCGTGCGCTGCGCCTCTACCATGCGCAGACGGAATGTATCGAAGCTTTCGATCGGAAACTCTGCTGCGGCCCGGTCAGGCCCCTGCACCCAGGACAGCATCTGCGATACCGACTGCGGCGCGGGTACGAGCGGCGACAGGCCGGTTCCGAAGCGGATTTCAGCAAGGGTCGGATCAAAGAGCATGGCATCCTCGGGCTGTGTGCTATCGAAGATAGCGCGCTTGCGACGGTTTTTCAGGGGGAGAACGCCAACAAACGGTGCGCTTTGCGAAAGCTTGCCGACGATTTAACGCAAAAACGCCCGAGGTTCCCCTCGGGCGCCTTAAAAACAGTGTCAGGCCAGGTCACTCTTGCGGAATCACCCGCAAAGACAGCTCCATCAGCTGATCCGAGCTGGGCTCGGACGGGGCCTGCATCATCAGATCCTCGGCGCGTTGGTTCATCGGGAACATGATGACCTCGCGGATGTTGGCCGTATCCGCCAGCAGCATCACGATCCGGTCGATCCCGGCGGCGCAGCCCCCGTGCGGCGGGGCACCGTATTGGAACGCCTGATAGAGCGCGCCAAAGCGGCTTTTGACCTCGGCTTCGTCATAGCCCGCGATTTCAAACGCCTTCAGCATCACGTCCGGTTTGTGGTTCCGGATCGCGCCGGACACCAGTTCATAGCCGTTACAGGCCAGATCGTACTGATAGCCCAGCACGTCCAGCGGATTGCCGTTCAGCGCGTCCAGCCCGCCCTGCGGCATCGAGAACGGGTTGTGTTCGAAATCAATCTCGCCCGATTCCTCATCCTGCTCATAGATCGGGAAATCCACGATCCAGGCAAAGGCGAAACGGTCCTTATCGGTCAGGCCCAGTTCCTCGCCGATCACATCACGCGCCTTGCCGGCGACCTTTTCGAACGCCTTGGGCTTACCCCCCAGGAAGAACGCCGCGTCGCCGATGTTCAGGCCCAGCTGTTGGCGGATCGCCTCGGTGCGCTCAGGGCCGATGTTCTTGGCCAGCGGACCGGCGGCTTCCATGCCGCCCTCGACCTCGCCGGATTTCAGCTTGGCCTGGGCTTCTTTCACGGTGATCCCCAGCTCCTGCGCGACCGCATCGGCGGTTTTCTCGCGCCAGAAGATATAGCCCATGCCGGGCAGCCCTTCGCCCTGGGCGAATTTGTTCATCCGGTCACAGAATTTACGGCCGCCGCCAGTGGGGGCGGGGATGGCGCGCACCTCGGTGCCTTCGTTTTCCAGCAGGTTGGCAAAGATCGCAAAGCCCGAGCCGCGGAAATGTTCAGAGACATCCTGCATCTTGATCGGGTTGCGCAGGTCGGGTTTGTCCGTGCCGTACCATTTGGCCGCGTCCTTATAAGAGATTTGCGGCCAGTCCTGATCGACCTTCCGGCCACCACCGAATTCTTCAAAGATGCCGGTCAGCACGGGCTGAATGGTGTCGAACACGTCCTGCTGTTCCACGAACGACATCTCCAGGTCCAGCTGGTAGAAATCGGTGGGCGAGCGGTCGGCGCGCGGGTCTTCGTCGCGGAAACAGGGCGCGATCTGGAAATACTTGTCATAGCCCGACATCATGATCAGCTGTTTGAACTGCTGCGGAGCCTGGGGCAGAGCATAGAATTTACCCGGATGCAGACGCGAGGGCACCAGGAAGTCGCGCGCGCCTTCGGGCGAGGACGCGGTGATGATCGGCGTCTGGTATTCGCGGAAATTCTGATCCCACATCCGCCGCCGCATCGAGGCCACAACGTCCGAGCGCAGGGTCATGTTGTTCTGCATCACCTCGCGGCGCAGATCCAGATAGCGGTATTTCAGGCGGGTTTCCTCGGGGTATTCCTGATCGCCGAACACCATCAGCGGCAGTTCCTGCGCGGCGCCCAGAACCTCGATGTCGCGCACGAACACCTCGACCTCGCCGGTGGGCAGCTTGGGGTTCACCAGCTCGGGGTCACGCGCTTTGACGTTGCCATCAATGCGGATACACCATTCGCTGCGCACCTTTTCCACCTCGGCGAACACCGGGCTGTCGGGATCGCACAGAACCTGCGTTACGCCGTAATGGTCGCGCAGGTCGATGAAAAGGATACCGCCGTGATCGCGGACCCGATGGACCCAGCCCGACAGGCGGACGGCATCGCCCACGTTGGATTTGTTCAGCTCGGCGCAGGTATGGCTGCGATATGCGTGCATTTTGTGACCTTTCATCAGGCATCGGCGGCGCAATGATGTGCGCTCAATTCGTCCGGGCCGATACACAAGGTTGCGGCGCTCTTGTCAAGCAATGCGGGTGAATTGAGCGCATTGAGGCGCCCAAACGGCCCGCATCTGGCCGCGCAGGGAATTCATCAGGGTGATCGTGCGGGCGGCGCGCAGGTCGTTCAGGGTCAGGACGGCCTCTTGGATGGTGCCGCTTTGCAGCAGGCTTTGCCGATAGACACCAGCCAGACAGCCCGAGGCCAGCGGCGGCGTCAGACGCGCGCCATCGGGGGTGGTGACGCTGATATTGGTGATCGTGCCCTCGCAGACCTCATCGCGTTCGTTCAGCAGTATGGCCTCCTCCACCCCCTTCGGCAGCGCGGCGCGGGCCTGATCATAGGTATCGCGTTGCGTGGTCTTGTGGCGCAGCAGCGGGTTGGCGGACTCCAGCCGTTGCTCGGCGATGACAAACCGTATTTCGGCCACCGGCGCGGGCATTGCGGCGGTCTCAAGTTGCAGGCTGCCGTCCTGCGCCAGCGTCACCCGACAGCGCAGCGGCTCTGGTCCCGTGATCCGCTCGAAAACGGCCAAAACCGCGGATTGATCATGCGCAAAGCCCAAAGCCCGCGCCGATTGCATCAGCCGCGCCAAATGCAAATCCCGCCGCGCGATCCCCTGGCCGAAATTATGTCCGGAATTGTGGCCGGAATTTGAGCCGGGCACATAGCCAAAGGTCTCGATCAGGCAGGTTCCGGCTGGAACATCGCATAGCGGGCTTTCCATAGGGCCTCCTCGTATTCCGCGTCGGCGGTGCTGTCCCAGACCAGCCCGCCGCCCACATTCAGCGTGGCGCGCGCGCCCTCCAGCATCACCGTGCGGATCGCCACGTTGAACTCGGCGCGTCCGTCGGGGGCGGCCCAGCCGATGGTGCCGCAATAGGCCTCGCGCGGCCAGGGTTCCAATTCGCGAATGATCTGCATCGCGCGCAGTTTCGGCGCCCCGGTGATCGAGCCACAAGGATAAAGCGCCCGCAGAATATCCGACAGCCCGGTGCCCGGCAGCAACTGGCCTTCGACGGTCGAGACCATCTGATGCACCGTCGCATAGGTTTCCACCGTGAACAGATCGGGTACCCGGACCGAGCCGATCTGACAAATCCGGCTAATATCGTTGCGCAGCAGATCCACGATCATCAGGTTCTCGGCCTGGTTCTTTTCATCCGCCGCCAGGGCCGCGCGTTGGGCGGCATCCTGCGCGGGATCGTCCAGACGGGGCAAGGTACCCTTCATCGGGCGGGTCTGGATACGGCCCGCAGCGTCCGTGCGGAAAAACAGCTCGGGCGAGCGCGACAGCAACGCGGGGCCGCCCTGCTGTTCCACAAGCACCCCATGCCCCACGGATTGCCGCGTGGCCAAAGCGGCATAAAGCCCGCTCGCCGTTCCCTGGGCCTGTGCCTCAATTGGAAAGGTCAGGTTCGCCTGATAAATATCCCCCGCACCGATATAGTCGTGCACAGCCTGAAATGCCTGCGCATAGCGGCCCGCATCCCAGCGCGGTTGCAGCCCGCGCAACGCGCCATCTGGCTGTACTGGTGCTGAGGTACCGGACCCTGCGTAACATCCGAACCGCAGCAGGGGCAATCTGCGCCCCTGGGGCATCAAGGGCAGCAGGCGCGACTCTAGCGCATAGCCCAGCTCGTAACTGGCATATCCGGCCAGCCACAGCCCATCGGCGCGCGCCCTGTCCAGACGGGTCAGCGCCGCTGGCACGTCGGCCGCATCCCAGGCCACGATCTGATCCAGCGGATCGGCGAATTCAGCGGGCAAACCGGCCGGGCCGGTGTCAAATCTCAGTCGCAAGGCCTTTCACCACACGTGATGTGCCCTCCCCATGGACAGCTATAGCGCATCGGCGCGCGGCGTACAGTCCAGAGCCGACAGATCAAAGATGTTTTCCGATCCCTCTTGCGCCTTGCCATTCCTTAGCTATAACCCACGACAATTTGCGCGGGGGTGAGTCTCATCCCCGTGCCCTGCTGCCCAACCGCCAGAGCTTAGAGGTCCGCCATGCCCAAAAGAACAGACATCTCCTCGATCATGATCATTGGTGCGGGGCCGATTGTGATCGGTCAGGCGTGTGAATTCGACTATTCGGGTGCCCAGGCCTGTAAGGCGCTGCGCGAAGAGGGCTACCGCGTGATCCTGGTGAACTCGAACCCGGCCACCATCATGACCGATCCGGGCCTGGCGGATGCCACCTATATCGAGCCGATCACCCCCGAGGTCGTCGCCAAGATCATCGAAAAAGAGCGCCCCGACGCGCTGCTGCCCACGATGGGCGGCCAGACCGGGCTGAACACCAGCCTGGCGCTGGAGGAAATGGGCGTGCTGGAAAAATTCGGCGTGGAAATGATCGGCGCGAAACGCGACGCCATCGAAATGGCCGAGGACCGCAAACTGTTCCGCGAGGCGATGGACCGCATCGGCCTGGAAAACCCCAAGGCGACCATCGTCACCGCTCCGAAAAAGGATAATGGCGACGCCGATCTGGAAGCCGGCGTTCAGATGGCCTTGGACGAGCTGGAGGAAATCGGCCTGCCCGCGATCATCCGCCCCGCCTTTACCCTGGGCGGCACCGGCGGCGGCGTGGCCTATAACCGCGAGGATTACATCCATTTCTGCCGCACCGGCATGGATGCCAGCCCGGTGAACCAGATCCTGGTGGATGAATCGCTGCTGGGCTGGAAAGAATACGAAATGGAGGTCGTCCGCGACCGCGCCGACAACGCGATTATCGTCTGTTCGATTGAAAACGTCGATCCGATGGGCGTGCACACCGGCGATTCCATCACCGTGGCCCCCGCGCTGACGCTGACGGATAAGGAATATCAGATGATGCGGACGGCCTCGATCGCCGTTCTGCGTGAAATCGGCGTGGAAACCGGCGGCTCGAACGTGCAATGGGCCGTGAACCCGGCCGATGGCCGTATGGTTGTGATCGAAATGAACCCGCGCGTGTCGCGCTCGTCCGCGCTGGCGTCCAAGGCCACCGGTTTCCCGATTGCGAAAATCGCCGCGAAACTGGCCGTGGGCTATACCCTGGACGAGCTGGACAACGACATCACCAAGGTCACCCCGGCCAGCTTTGAGCCGACCATCGACTATGTCGTCACCAAGATCCCGAAATTCGCGTTTGAAAAATTCCCCGGCTCGGAACCCTACCTGACCACCGCGATGAAATCGGTGGGCGAGGCCATGGCCATCGGCCGCACCATCCACGAATCGCTGCAAAAGGCGCTGGCCTCGATGGAATCGGGCCTGACCGGCTTTGACGAGGTGGACATCGAAGGCGCCCCCGACAAGGCCGCCGTGATCAAGGCGATCTCCAAGCAGACGCCCGACCGGATGCGCACCATTGCCCAGGCCATGCGCCACGGGCTGACCGACGCTGAAATCCACGCCACCACCATGTTCGACCCGTGGTTCCTGGCCCGTATCCGCGAGATCATCGAGGCCGAGGACGAGGTTCGCAAAGACGGCCTGCCCGTCACCGAAGAGGGCCTGCGCAAGCTGAAGATGATGGGCTTTACTGACGCCCGTCTGGCCACCCTGACCGGCCGGACCGAGGCCAACGTGCGCCGCGCCCGTCAGAATCTGGGCGTGAAGGCCGTGTTCAAACGCATCGACACCTGCGCGGCCGAGTTCGAGGCGCAGACGCCCTATATGTACTCCACCTACGAAGCCCCGATGATGGGCGAAGTGGAATGCGAGGCCCGTCCCTCGGATCGTAAAAAAGTTGTCATTCTGGGCGGCGGCCCGAACCGGATCGGCCAGGGGATCGAGTTCGATTATTGCTGCTGCCACGCCTGTTTCGCGCTGACGGATGCGGGCTATGAGACCATCATGGTCAACTGTAACCCCGAAACCGTGTCCACCGACTATGACACTTCGGACCGTCTGTATTTCGAGCCGCTGACCTTTGAAAACGTGATGGAAATCCTGCGGGTCGAGCAGGAAAACGGCACGCTGCACGGCGTGATCGTGCAATTCGGCGGTCAGACCCCGCTGAAACTGGCCAACGCCCTGTTCGAAGAGGGCATCCCGATCCTGGGCACCAGCCCCGACGCGATTGACCTGGCCGAAGACCGCGAGCGGTTCCAGCAGCTGGTCAACAAGCTGGAGCTGAAACAGCCCAAGAACGGCATCGCCAGCACGGACGCGCAAGCCCTGGCCATCGCCGAGGAAATCGGCTTTCCGCTGGTGATCCGCCCTTCCTACGTGCTGGGTGGCCGCGCGATGGAGATCGTCCGCGACATGGCCCAGCTGGAGCGCTATATTGCCGAGGCCGTGGTGGTATCGGGCGACAGCCCGGTCCTGCTGGACAGCTATCTGTCGGGCGCCATCGAATGTGACGTGGACGCGTTGTCGGACGGCAAAACCGTCCATGTCACCGGCATCATGCAGCACATCGAAGAGGCCGGCGTGCACTCGGGCGATAGCGCCTGTTCGCTGCCCCCCTACAGCCTGCCCGCCGACATCATCGCCGAAATCAAACGCCAGACCGTCGAGCTGGCCCTGGCCCTGAACGTGGTTGGCCTGATGAACGTGCAGTTCGCGGTGAAAGACGGCGAGATTTACCTGATCGAGGTAAACCCCCGTGCCAGCCGGACCGTGCCCTTCGTCGCCAAAGCGACCGACAGCGCCATTGCCTCGATCGCGGCGCGCCTGATGGCGGGCGAACCGATGGAGAATTTCCCCTTCCGCGGCGCATACCCGAAGGGCGCGACCCCCGGCAGCCTGCCGATGGCCGATCCGATGACCCTGGCCGATCCCGACATGCCCTGGTTCAGCGTCAAAGAGGCCGTGCTGCCCTTTGCCCGTTTCCCCGGTGTGGATACGATCCTGGGGCCGGAAATGCGTTCGACCGGCGAGGTCATGGGCTGGGATACCTCCTTCCCGCTGGCCTTCCTGAAGGCGCAGCTGGGCGCGGGCACCGATCTGCCGACCTCGGGCAAGGTGTTCATCTCGATCAAGGATGAAGACAAAACCGAGCTGATGGCGGATGCCGCGAAAACCCTGCTGGATCTGGGCTTTGGCCTGGTTGCCACGCGCGGCACTGCGGGCTGGCTGAAGGAAAACGGGGCTGACTGCGCCGTCGTGAACAAGGTCTACGAAGGCCGCCCGAACATCGTGGACATGCTGAAGGACGGCGAAATCACGCTGGTTCTGAACACCACCGAGGGCGCGCAATCGGTGTCTGACAGCCGCGAAATCCGCTCGGTCGCGCTGTATGACAAGATCCCCTATTTCACCACCGCCGCGGGGGCCAGCGCCGCCGCACAGGCGATGAAGGCCCGCGCCGAAGGCGATTTCGGAGTGAAGGCCCTTCAGGGCTAATCCACACGGCCCCGTCCGTAGCCAGACCGAAGAACACCAAAACCGAGGCAGCCCGCTGTCTCGGTTTCTTTTTGGGAATGTGAAAGCAGACTCAGCGAATCATTTGGTGCAATTGCGGAAAGTTTGCGTAAGGATGCTGACTAAGTGATTCTACTTATCTTTCCCCTATAGGTATTTTGGGAATACAGTACTTGCCCGTATAGGTTTCTAAACTGCCGGTGCAAATTCTGAATTGCCTGATTTTTCTGCACCGCAGCAAGGCGCAAAAACCAGAGCGGCCAGAAAGTTTTCTTAAAAATTACAAATACTTAACCCCGTACCCCAGCCACGTAGACCCCAGACTGTAAGAATTTGCAGGGCGAAATCGTCAATACGTCACTGTTTTGTCACGACAAATAGGGCATAAGCACCCTATACTTTAGGGTATGAGCCTGGGTGGAACGCCACCCCCAACTGGCGGACAACCGGCTCATTTGTTTGAAAAATCTACCCTCGTGTCCCGTATTCGAGGGTGGGGAATTTCATAAAACCTTTTGATAGGTTCGGGTCTTCCAGGCAACTGGAAGACCCTTATTCTTTCTGGCCCCGCGTCCGAATGCCCGTGTCGTCCATTTCCACCAGAATATCGAGGCTACCCACCGTGAATTGCGGATCGGGCAGCAGGCCGGTGCACATTGCCAGGGCTGCGATCTCGGCCCGGTTGCCCAGATCGGCCTTCACCATGAGGCTATGCATCCGCTGCCGCAACGCCGAAACCGAGATACCCAGATCGGCCGCAATCTGTTTATCCTGAAGCCCCTGTCCCACCATTTTCAGCAGCTCACGTTGCTTGGCGGTGATCTCGTTCCGGTCAAAGAACTCATTGGAAAAATGCAGCATATACCGCTGATGGGCGGCCATTGCCGCAACGTGCAGCGTCCAGCCATGCCGCGCCAGCAGGTCAATCATCGCCTCTTTCGTATGGTCCCCGGAAAAGCTGATCAAAGCCGCCTGAGGCGGCGCGTGAATCCGCAACGGAATCGAGAAACCGGCCCGGATGCCACGCGCGGCCGCCATTTCCAGCACTTGCAGACGTTTGGGCGCGACCTGATCATAATCCTGCGCGAACTCCAGCCCCATCATGATCGGCGTCAGATGGTGCATCGCATGGCAGCGAAACGTAGACCATTTCTGCACCTCGGGGTCTTTGTTCACCTCACTCAGCCAGCTGGAATCATAAGAGGTGCGGATGAACAGCGTCCGGCGCCATTCGGCATAGCTGCTGGCGGCGATGAAATCTATGAAAGGCAACCCGACGGATTTGCCCAGGGACACCAGCAATTGCCAGACTTGCAGCGATTGGGTTGTGGTCTCCAGATCCGACAGGAATTGATAGAGCAGCGGCGGCGTGAATCGCTCGGCCTCCTGAAGCGTCCGGAGAGACGGTTCAGAGGCCATGGGTCAGGTGGCCTCTTCTTCCAGGTGCAATTTCATGTCGATCAGCACCTGTTGCAACGCCAGGGTTTCCTTCAACAGGCGCTTGGCCTCGTTGATGGTGATGATTCCGTCCTCGATGGATTGGTTATATTCCGCCATCAGCATCGCGAACCGCTGGCTCAGGGCAATGACATCCGAGTTGATCCCGCCCTTGTCATCGTCATTTTTCCGACTTTCGTTATAGGAGAGCGAGATCCCCTTCAGATCGGCCAGCGCGCTGGTGACATGCGGAAAGGACGCGGCATTTTCCAACGCGGCAACGGCGTCAATCGGCATGAAGCGATCGGTATGTTCGGGATTGTCGGAATAATACCGGCCCAGGGTGGCCTTGGATTTGCCCGTCAGGGCACAGGCGGCCTCGATCCCGACGTCCTTGACCAGGGCTTCGGTGTGTTTCTTCAGGTATCCGGAAACTACGGTCATGGTCGGCCTTTATTTTGAGATCCGCTAACGGGGAAAACGTGCGCTCGTTTCCCATTAATCATTTTGACCGTCTATGTCATTGATAAACAAGACCCCAATTGCTTTCCAGGGCGTCAACGTGGTGTGAAAGTAACAAGTTTCCGGCAAATTGAGCCGGATGGACGAGGTTCCAAGCCTATGTGTGCGGGTTTGGAACGGGCCGGGAAACCGGCCACATAGGCGAGCCTGCGGTGGGAAAGCTGGTGCCGACCATCCCCAGGGCCTAGGCCCGTCAGTGCTTCTCGTACTGCGGGCTCGCCGTTCGATCCAAAGATCAAATCCGGGCTTGAAACGGCCACGAAATGGCGGGAAAACCCGCGTATGGCCAAGCTCTATTTCAACTACTCAACCATGAATGCCGGCAAATCGACGGTGCTCTTGCAAGCCTCGCATAACTATCGTGAACGCGGGATGCAGACCTATCTGTTGACCGCCCGGTTCGACAATCGGGCCGGGGCGGGCCAGATTTCCTCGCGGATCGGGATCGGGGCCCAGGCCGACACGTTTTCCGCTGGCGAGGATCTGTTTCAAAAACTGGAAAACCGGCTGAATCAGGGCCCTGTTGCCTGCGTGTTCGTGGACGAAGCGCAGTTTCTGGAGCAACGGCAAGTCTGGCAACTGGCCCGCGCGGTGGATGATCTGGGCGTGCCGGTGATGTGCTACGGGCTGCGGGTGGATTTTCAGGGCGCGCTGTTCCCTGGCTCGGCCGCGTTGCTGGCGCTGGCCGATGAAATGCGCGAGGTCCGCACCATCTGCCATTGCGGGAAAAAGGCCACGATGGTTGTACGCATGGGCCCGGACGGGCGGGCGCTGACGGATGGCGATCAGGTACAGATCGGCGGGAATGAGACCTATGTCAGCCTCTGCCGCCGCCACTGGCGCGAGGCCGTCGGCGACCGCCCCGCTGACTGATTTGGGGCGGGTTTCAGGCGCGCTCGACCAGAACCGAGCCCACCGAATACCCTGCGCCAAAGGAACAGATCACGCCCTTGTCCCCCGGCTGCATGTCATCCGAATATTTGGCAAAGGCGATGATTGACCCCGCCGAGGACGTGTTCGCGTAATCCTGTAGAATGTTGGGCTGTTCGCCCTCGGCTGGCTCGCGGCCCAGCACTTTGCGGCCAACGAAATCATTCATGGATTTATTCGCCTGATGCAGCCACAGACGGCGCAGCGTGTCGGGGGCTGTGTGCTCGTCCTCCAGATGGGTCAGGATGTGTTTGGCCACCATCGGAACGACCTCTTTGAACACTTTGCGGCCGTTTTGCATGAACTGCATATCGCGCCGGTCCGTGACGCCATCGGGGCGGTTACGGCGCAGGAACCCATTGTTATTGCGGATATTATTCGAGAATTTAGTGGCGCAGCGCGTCGAATGAACGATGAAGTGATCACCCTTTGCGTCCTCGGCCCGTTCCAGCACGGTGGCGGTGGCCACGTCGCCGAAAATAAAGTGGCAGTCCCGGTCGCGCCATTCCAGATGGCCGCTGGTGATTTCAGGGTTCACGACAATCGCGCACCGCACCGAGCCCGACCGGATCATATCCGCCGCCGCCTGAATCCCAAAGGTGGCCGAGCTACAGGCCACGTTCATATCAAAGGCAAACCCCTGCGCGCCCAGGGCGTTCTGGATTTCGATCGCGACGGCGGGATAGGCGCGCTCCATGTTCGAGGCAGCGCAGATCACCAGGTCCACCTCCTCGGGGTCGCGGCCCGCCTGTTCCAGCGCCTTGGCGCAGGCATCCAGCGCGATTTCCGTCATGATGCCCTGTTCGTCATCGCTGCGCTGACGGAACCGGGGATACATGCGCGCCGGGTCCAGCACGCCCTCTTTGTCCAGAACGTAGCGCTGTTCGATCCCCGAGGCCTTGAAGATGAAATCGGACGAGGAATGTTCCAGTGCCGTGGCCTGCCCCGCCGCAATCTCATCCGCGTGTTCGGCGTTAAACTTATCGACATAGGCGTTGAAGGATTCAACCAGCTCATCATTGGTGATGACATTGGCCGGAGTGAACACCCCGGTCCCGGTAATGGCCACTTTGTGCATCGGCACCCCCTAGCAAATTTGACCGCCAGATCACCCAAAGGCCACGGGCAGGTCAAGCCCCGCTGCCGTATGGTCACCCCTGCTCAGACCAGGTTCGGCGGCGTGCGCCCCTCGAAAAAGGCCTGTAGGTTGTCCAGCACCATCATCCCCATATCGGTGCGTACGTTCAAGGCTGCGGTGCCCAGATGCGGCAGCAGGGTGACGTTATTCATGTCCCGCAGGGCCTCAGGCACCTCGGGCTCGAACTCGTAGACATCCAGCCCGGCCCCGGCGATCTGGCCCGATTGCAGCGCCTGGATCAGCGCGGCCTCGTCCACGATATTGCCGCGTGCGATGTTGATCAGATGCGCGTGCGGCGGCATCGCAGTGAAAACACCCGCGTCAATCATGTGATGAGTCTCGGCCCCGCCGGGCAGCGCGATCACCAGAATATCCACCTGCGCCGCCAGATCCGCCAGGCTGCCCACCTGTCTGGCCGGGAACTCCATTTCCCTGGCCGAGCGATTGTGGAACAGCACCTCCATCCCAAAGCCAAAGTGACAGCGCCGTGCAATCGCCTGCCCGATCCGGCCCATACCCACGATCCCGACGGTGCGGCCGGTCACGTGCATCCCCAGCATCTGGGTCGGATGCCAGCCCTGCCACTGACCCGCGCGGACCAGCCGCTCGCCCTCGGCGGCGCGGCGGGCGCTCATCAGGATCAGGGTCATCGCGATATCGGCGGTGGCATCGGTGACAGCCCCCGGCGTGTTCGTCACCTTCACCCCGTGATCCCTGGCCGCCTGCACGTCGATGTGATTATACCCCACGCCGAAATTGGCCAGAATCCGGCAGCGCGGACGCCCGAAATCGGCGAACACCCGGCCCGAGAACATGTCCCCCAGCGTCGGCATCACCCCATCGTACAGCGCCAGAGCCGACCGCATCTCGGCCTCGGACATGGGCTGTGTGTTGTCGCGCAGCTCTAGCTCGAACAGATCCTGCGCGCGGGCGATCACCGCATCGGGCAAGGGCCGGCTGATCAGCACTCGCGGCGTTTTCGAACGCGCCATCAATGCATCCTTCCGCCCAGGGGCACATCCTGATCGGGGCTTAGCAGCACCACCTGACCTGCGGCATCGGGGACGCCCAGAACCAGCACCTCGGACATGAATTTACCGATCTGACGCGGAGGAAAATTCACCACGGCCATGACATTTTTGCCGATCAGATCCTCGGCAGAATAATGCTGCGTCACCTGCGCGCTGGTTTTGCGCTCGCCGATCTCGGGGCCGAAATCAATCCACATCTTGATCGCCGGTTTGCGCGCCTCGGGGTAGGGTTCGGCGCGCAGCACGCGGCCCACGCGGATGTCCACCTTCAGGAAATCGTCAAAACTGATGTCAGCCATTGGCCAGCTCCTTGGATCGGTCGGTTGCGGCCTGCACGGTTGCGGCCATCAGCGGCGGCAGGCCGGTCTGGGCATCCATCAGCACCTCCAGCCCCGCCTGAGTGGTCCCGTTGGGCGAGGTCACGTTCACCCGCAATTGCGCCGGATCCTCTGCGGCCTGCTCGGCCAGGGCCCCGGCGCCGGCCACGGTTGCCCTGGCCAGCTGCATCGCCAACTCGGGCGGCAGCCCCTGCGCGGTGCCCGCCGCCGCCAGCGTTTCGATCATATGGAACACATAGGCCGGCCCCGAGCCCGACACCCCCGTCACCGCATCCATCTGCCCTTCGTTTTGCAGACGGACGACCTGCCCGACGGCCTCTAGCAGGGCCTGCGCCAGATCCAGTTGCGCCGCCGACACGCCGCCATTGCCGATGATCGCGGTGATCCCGCGCCCGACGGCGGCGGGGGTGTTCGGCATCGCGCGGATGATCGGGGTTTCAGCGCCCAGAATCTGTTCGTAGGTGGCAATACTAACCCCCGCCGCAACCGAAACAAACAGCGTCTGCCCATTGCCCATCGCGGCCAGGGTCGGCAGCGCCTGAGCCATCATCTGCGGCTTCACGGCAATCAGCACAATCGCGGGGGATTTGGGCAATTCAGCGTTCAGATGCACACCGCTGGCGGCCAGCCAGTCCGAAGGAAACGGATCATTCACCCAGACCGACGTCGCGGGCAATCCGGTGTTCAGCCAGCCTTCGAGCATGGCCGAGCCCATCTTACCGCAGCCCAGCAGCACCAGCCCGGCACGGGCCACATGATCCATATCCATGGGAAAATCCCCCTCGCCAAATTTTAGGTTCGGGGGGAAGTGTTACGCGCGCCCGTAGGCCTCTGCAATGGCGACTTGCAAGGCCTGTGCGGGCTCTTGCTCGCCCCAGACGACCAGCTGCACGGCCGGGTAATACCGCTCGCAGCTTAGCACGGCGGCGCGGATCAGCGTGTCCACCTGATCGGGGCTGGCAATCTGACCGCCAGCCAACACCAGACCGTAGCGGTAAACCATCAGTTGCTGCTCTTCCCAGAAGGTGAAGGCCCCGGCCCAGCATTTGTCATTCACCGCGTTCAGCGTTTTGTACAACGCGGGCAGACGTTCCTGCGGCGGCTCCATTTCAAAGCTGCAAATCAGACGCAGAGTTTCATCGTAATCAGACCAGGCCAGCGTGATCGAATAGGTACGCCACTGCCCTTCGACGGCCATCGCGATCTGGTCGTCTGCGATACGGTCGAATTCCCATTCGTGATGCTCGGCGATGTGCTCAACCAAGTCGATGGGGTGAAGATCTTCTTGCAAGAACTGCTCGGACAATGCCATGGCGCCACCTCTTTTTTGCTGTGTAGCGATCGGGGCTTGGCAGCGCCCCAGCGCTAGGTGCCTGCTCTAAGGAAAGGGGCTATTCCCGCCTCCCTTACCAGATATGGTGCCTGCGCAAAGGTTCATATGTAAAGCTAAATTTTGGGGATAACCGCAATAAGTTGTGGACGAATTGATCTGTGCCACTAATTTCGAAGGCGAGACCTTAGAAAAACCCGGCACGACCATACGGAGGCGCCGGGTCTGGGGATTTTGGCAAATCGCCCGCATCGCCCGCCCAAAACGATCTGGACAGCATGATCGGGGCGGGCTGCGGGATTACTTCTTGGATTTCCAGCTGTCCAGCCATTTGCCGAAACGGCTGCGCTTTTCCGACAGAGAATCCACGCCGGCATCCCAACTGTCCTCGATCTCCTCGATCACCGGGGTGATCCGTTTGTCGCGGAACCGTTTCCACCGCACCCAGACCGCCCAGACAAACGCAAAAAACACCGTCAGGATGATGATGTTCAGCCACGGGATAATCGTGACATCCGGGCCTGCAACGGGCTTGACCCCCACCGCATTGGGGAAAATCGTCATGAATTCATTGCGCCAGCCATAATGTTTGATAGCCACCCATTGCGGATTGTCGGCGCTGGATTTCAGATCTGCGGCCTCGGCTTGCAGGTTCGAAGTGTCGAATTTGAAATAGGGCGGCCAGCCCCAGCCGGTATCCTCGTTCCGGTAGACCATGACCTGATCGTTGGCCATGCGCGTCTGGATAAAGAACACATCGCGGTTCGCCGCAGTCGTATCCGTGCCGACATCCGGGCCCGCCCAGAAAATCGAGTTTTCGCCGAAATCAATCCGCTTTTCATAGGTATCCGTCACCCGCACGATATCGTGTTGCGGCAGCGTATAGTGAAAGAACGCCGCGACGATCACCCAGACGGCGATCCAGAATGCCCATTTGACATAAGCCATCCCTGGCCCTCCTTAATAGAAATTCATCATGTAGATGATCACGGCGATCAGCACCACCGGAACGATATACACCAGTAAGATCAGTTTCCGGCGGAAGGAGTCGTCGTAATTCTCCAGCCCGTCGCGAATAAAGGCCTCGCGGTCGCCCTGGCGGATTTCCTGGTCCCATTCGCGGGCCAGTTTGCGCCGGCGCACCATGCGCGACCAGACCGAGACCACCGCGTAAATGACCGTCAGAACCACAAAGCCGACAACGATCAGACGCCCCAGCTGCAACATGTCATCCTCCTATCCGCCCCAGGGGCCTTTGATCTTTTTCTTGCGCGATTTGCGCACCGCAGCCCAGGGCCCGACCCGATCCAGAATATCGGGTTTGGCCGGCGCGGGCGGCTCTGCCAGAGGCGCATCATGCCCGAACAGAGCCTCACGCGCACCGGCCTTATCCGCAAGATACTCGCGTTCCAGAAAATCCGCGACAAAGGACTTCTTGGTTTCGGACCAGCCCGCATATAGCCGATAGAACAGCTCTTTGTGGCAAATGAACAGCTGGCGCACGTCCTTGGGGGACAGTTCGGCCAGCAACATGTTCACCAGATCGGCATCCGCATGGCGTGCCGCCCGCAGCGAATAGAAATACGCCGGGTGATCGCTGGAGATTTTCGGCCAGCGCCCTTCGTCCTCGGCCCAGCGCACCAGTGCCTGCAATCCGTGGAATTCCGCCGGCAGAGCATCCGCATGGGCCCGCGCCAGCGCCCGAATATCGCGCCGCGTGGCCCCCGTCAGGTCAATCCCGCGATCCTGCGCGACATCCACAACGATGAAATCCATCTTCTGCCGCAAGATCGCCCCCGCGTCGATGCCGCGTGCTTTCACGATCGGTTCGACCAGCCCGTTCAGCTCCAGGAATTTGGCGATCTGGTTGCGATCCTCGAAATCGAACACGTACTTCATCGAGACATCCCGCAGCGCGGTCTTATCCTGCGCGATGATTGCCGGATGCGGCACGCCGCGAAACAGATAAGCCCCCCCGAAATGCGCCGTCCAGAAGTTATCCTGCACGAATTCCATCTGCTTTAGCCGCACCGGATTGCGCGTCACATCCCCGGTTTTCTGCGCCAGCCCGATCATGTCGGCGATCAGCACGTCATCGAACCAGGCGTCCTCTTCGCCCATGAAACGGTCTACCATCTGGCCCAGGTTTTCCGCATCCCGCACGGTGCCGGCGGTGGTGTCGGCCTCGATCCCGATTTTGCGAATGTCCAGCAGACGCGCCGGATCCGCCACGGAATAGACCGAGTTCAGCAGCTCTCCGGCTACGGCATCGCGGGTGGTCAGCGCGAACAGCTGCGCCTCGTTCTCGGTGATGAACTGGCGCAGGATGCTGCGGCTCATCGAGAATTTCGCATTCAGCAAAGGCGCCGTTTTCTGCGCGGTGCTGAGCAGAATGAACTGCCGGTTACAGCCCCCCTGGTTCAGGTATTGCATATCCCCCAGCTCGTCCCCGACCTCGGGGGAATAGCCGCTGATGTCGATGTGAAAATCCGTCAGGCTGGTCTGCTTGCGGGTCAGATGCGTCAAAGCGCGATTATACCGCTCCACCAACGCGGGCGAGGACACATGGATCAGATTGCCAAACATCAGGCCTTTTTCGATGAGGCGTTTCATTGGGTGACCTCCTCATATTGCACAAAGCGAAGCGCCCGACCCGAGGGTGGGTGCGGAACGCGCCCGCCCTGTGGGGCGGGTCGGGCGCGTAGCGGCTTCGCCGCAGGTCTACACTCCATCGACATCACAACTTCTTCCCCAGCAACTCATGAATCGGCTCGAACGCCCGATATACCGCTTTCCGTGAACCTCGGCTTTCATCAAATGTGTCCATGAGTTTGTCCTTCAGGTTGAGCTGAATCTCAAAATACTCATCTCGTTTTTTCCATTGCTCTTCTGAATCCAAGCCTGAAAGCTCCTGCCTCCCATCCAGATCAGCCAATTTCATTTCGATCCGGCGCAGCTCACCTATGAGCCGAAAAAGAACCTGATCATGCTCCAAGACGCTCTCATACGCCTTGGTTGCTTTGCCTTTCCATCTCAGGTCAGCTTCTGCCAAACAAGCGTTTACCTCATCCAATTTTCGCCGTGATTGCGACCATCTTTGATGCAGAATTTTCGAAGTGACTTCGAGAGGCTCCAGTTCGAATTGGTCAGTCTCATCCTGTGTTGGCCATGGATGCAGAATTTGCAGAAGTGCCAACCTGTGACTGTAGACCACTGCGGCTAGACGTTTCGCACAGTCGGAATCTCTTTCTCGCCTCCACGAGTCCAGCCCGAACCCTGCAACAAGCACACCAGCACATGCCGCCCCACCTGCCAGAAGCGTTCCAAGCGCCGTTACCACGTCAGGAGCCACCCAGACTTCCCACACTACCCCTTCCCCTCCAGATACCGGCGTTTGGCCTCTTCTGTGCGGGCGAAGTCGCGGACCATATTGTCGATGGCGACGTCGTCGGATTTGTCGGCATAGCGGAATTCGCTGTCGGCGTAGCGGTTGATCTCCTGGATCACCATGTCCACCGTGATGGGCTTGCGCAGGTCCTCGATCATCGCTGATTTGCGCTCGTAGGGTTGGAAGAGGAACAGGTCGGGCTGCTCCATCCATTCATCCGGCAGTTCGAAATCCATCGCGCGGACCTTCACGGCATCGGTGATATTCTTGATCGCGCGGCCGGTGAAGCGCGGATCGGCCTGCTGGATCGCCTTTAGATAGGTGCCCAGTTTCGCGATGGTATCCAGCGCGCCAACCTGGCCCTGCACACGGTCGAACACCTTGAGCAAACCAGCCTCTTGCGGGCGCTCATGTGCCTCGAACGAACGGGCGACGGCGCGTTTGATTTCCTGCGCGGCATAGAGGTCATGATCGCCCAGCGGGATGTCATGCTTTTTACCCATCAAAAGCGCCAGAATGTCGATGTAGTCCTCTTGCGTTTGCGGCCCATCCACCAGAAAGCGCGCCCCGGCCCGCTGGCGCAGGGCGTCGTCCACGTTCTCGGGGAAATTGCTGAACATGCCAAAGGTACAGTTGCCCCGCACCACGGTATTGGCCCCGGCAAAGGCCTCCATGAAAACGGCTGTCACCTCTTGCTGGCCGGCGCTGGACTGCCGATCCCCGCGTTTCCCGGCGATCTGATCAATATCGTCAATGGTGCCGAACCCGATCACGCCCGGATCCAGCACATTATTGATAAAAGCCTTGGCATTCTGGCCCGATTTACCCTGATAACTGTCGATATTGTCGATGCCGAAATTCTGGTAACGAAACGGATAACCCGCAATCTGGCAATACTCGTGCACCATCCCGGCCATCATCTGGATCAGCGTCGTCTTGCCCGTGCCCGGCGCCCCATCCCCCATAAAGGTAAAGATAAACCCGCCCAGCTCGGCAAATGGGTTCAGCTTGCGATCGAAATCATAGGCCATCAGCATCTTGGCCAGCCGCATCGCCTGATATTTGGCGATATGATTGCCCACCACCTGATGAGGCTTCTTGAACTGCATGGTCAAGGCAGACCCGGCAGCCTTACGCGCGGGGCTGAAACCCTGAATGGTCAAATCATCCGCCTCAACCCGCCAAGAGCCATTCTGAAACGATTCCAGACGCGGAGCCTCCTGCCCCCGCAGGGCCACACGCTCCATCAGCTGTTCGGCAAAGGCGGCAATGGTGGCAATCAGATGCGGCTCATCCCCCGCATGGGCTGAAATATCCTGGTCCAGCTCCCACAAAACCCCGTGCAGCCCCAACTGAGCATTATCCGTCAGCACCTCTTCCGGCGGTCCGACTTCAACCGTGATTTCCCCCTGATGCGGAGCCAGCAAATACGCCGTCGCATTGGCAAACACATGCATCACCACCAGCGCTTCGGCCGCCAGCAACTCAGCGAAATCCTGTTTTTGCCCAGCCGCCAGAGACCCCTGCAAATTGGCCCGCTTCAGCCCGTCCAAACCCGTTCGCTCGGCAAAGCCCTGCCCCATGGCCAGCGCAATCGCCACACTGCGGCGCAGACTGTTCATCACCGTCGCCTGCAAAGGCGAAATCAACACATCCCCCCCGTCAGCCGCCTCAATCCGCTCCAGCAGGCGCACCCCTTCGGGCCGCTGCGTGCTCCGCGTCACCATCCCCGGCGTCGTGGACCGAAACCGCCGCGCCCGCACAATTCCGGACGACCGCGCCGGCAGGTCCGCACCCTGCCGCGCCTGCCCAATCCGAGGCGTATGATCGAACCCTTCCAAAAGAGCCAGCGCCGCAGCGTAATGCGCCTGAATGTCCTCTTCGCGCAGCTCCATCAAATCACTTGTCAGGCTCATCCCTATCTCTCCTCAACGGCAGCCAAAACAGCCACCATACCCATTCTTTGCTCTAAAAATACTCTCGCCGAAGGCGTCTTCAAAAACTCAGAACCCGGCCCGTGTCACTCACAACATATTTCCGCACGCTGGCAAAACCCGGCGGGTTCTTCTCTGCCAGCACCTGATAGGGACGTTCGGGCATGATGATACTGCGCTCGGTCCGTGTTGCGCCCGTATCCACACCGCGCCCGCCGAACGGGTCCAGCGCAAACACCTCGCGCTCGGCCGAGCTGAACCAGCCAACGCGCTCTTCCGTGACGCGCTCGCTTTCCAGCTCTTCCATGGTCCAGGCCAGCGCCCAGTCCTGCCCTTCGGGACTGCCCGCCTCGGCCAGAACCTCGCGCAGCGGACCCGATTGCCGGGTATAGGAATGCGAATACATCGGCCCCAGATGAATGCGCCGCAGCCGTTTGGGGTGCAGATCGTTGAACTGCTCGTCAAAGCCCCTGGCGATGGTCAGCAGTTTCAGACCGCCCAGGGATTGCCCCATCAGATGCGCCTGCATCTCGGGCCATCGGCGTTCGTCCTTGGGCAAAGCTTCGCGGCCCGTGTCCTCAAACTCCATCACGTAAATCACCGGCAGATTCAGCTGACTGTCATAGACCGCCCAATGCGCCAGATAGCGCCGCCGCTTACCCATGCCCGACAGCCAGATCAGCCGCGGATCGTTCCGTGCCCAGAACAGGTGCCCCTTGGCCAGTTCCTCGTAATACAACCGCTGAGACAGCGCGAATTGCAGCTTCGTGGGGATCTCACGCGCGCCCACGATCTTCTGAACCATCTGCTTTTTCAGCGCATCCGCAGGCGGCATTCCGTCCAGATGCCGGCTGGCCTGCATGGCGTCATTGGCCATCACCAGCAATTCGTTGAACGTGGGGAAACCGCTGTCCACTGTGTCAATCGACAACGAGCCAAAGAACTGCCCCGTATCGCGCCCGACCAGCAGGTATTTCATGCTAAGCGCCCGGAAACTATAGCCGATTTCCACCAGATACCGAGCCAGTATATCGGCCTCATCCGCGCTCATTTTTCCCTGAGCGTGCATCTGCGCGATCACCCCGCTGACGTGCTGTGTGATCGCGCCGAACTTGGCGAAATACCGGCGGCTGGCGCGGGTGTCCATCAATGCCGAATGATCGGCCTGAATTTCGACCTTGTCTGACATTTACTGACCGTAGAGGTTCTTGTCGTGTTTTTCGACAATCGCCTGGAACCGGCGGGCAAAGCGTTCGTCAGCCTTGGCCTTGGCCTCCAGCACCTCGCGGGCAAAGACCATATGTTCCTCGTGTTTTTCCATCATGTCGGCCATGCGCTGGTTCGTCGCCGTACCGATCGCGGCCATGGCGGCCTGTGCCTCTTTGTCGGTCTGCACGCCGATTTCATTGATCCGGTGCGCCACGTCCTGTTGCTGCGCGGTTTTCAGCGATTTCGTCAGCGCGTCATACAGCACGACCCGCTGCTTGGTGTCTGTTTGCAGCTTGTTGATCAGCACCATCTGCGTGGCTGCCTGATTTTGCAGCGAATCCACCCAGGTTTTGCCCTTCTCGATATAGCGCTCCAGCGTCTGAGACTTGGCCAGCTTGACCTGTTCATCCTGCACCAGCGCGTTATAGGCCTTGTTCAGATCGGCCAGTTCAGTTTCCAGTTTGGTGCGTTCGGCAGCATCTGTGGTGACGGCGATCTTGCCTTCCAGTTCGATAATTTTGGGATCCATCGACAGGATTTCAGCGCGCACATTTTCCAGAGCCTGAACCGTGAATTCGCGCTCGTCCAGCGTTTCGGTCAGGTTGATTTCCACCTTGGCCTTCTGATCGTTCAGCGTGGTTAGCTGCGCCTCAAGCAGATTCGTAATCACATCGGATTTGCCGATCAGGTCCTGCAATTTATCGTCAATATTGGCAGTGCGCAGACGCTCCTGACGCATGGATTCGGATTTGCCACGGCTAAAAATGCCAACAAAGCTTTCCCAGCCGGTTTTCGTCCGCATTTCATCAAAATCCTTGGAGAACGCGGCGGTGACGTCATCCAGCCCCATGATCAGTTCGGCGATATTGGCGTTCATCACCTCGGTATGGGCGTGGACGTCGTCCAGCGTGGCGTTTTCGATGTCGATCATGGCGTCGTCGCCCGATTTGATCTTCTGGCGGGCGCTGTCGATGCGGCCGGTCAGCTCGGCTATTTTTGCCTGCGCTTCGGCGACCTGCTTTTGCGATTCCAAGACCTGGGCTTCGAAATTGGCCATCCTATTCTCCCTGAACAAAGCTGATATCTATATGGGGATGTAAACTGTATTTACATCCCCCCGTGAAAATGAAACTTGGCCAGAGCTTCGCAAATGATGGCGGCAAAAGGAAGGGGGAACAGACGCGCAGGCATCCCCCGCAGGGTCATGAAAGCCTTACTTGAAATCCCATGACGCCGGGGCAAATCTGCACGCATTCACATGACCCGAGGATTTTGACGTGAAACGCTTTGCCACTGCCTTAACCGCCCTGAGCCTGCTGATGCCTATGCCTGCTCTGGCCGATGAGATTTCCGACACGCTGGAAACGGCCCTGCAAGCCTATGCCGACGGCGATATTCAATATGCCATCGACGAGCTGGACTATGCCCGCAACAAACTGCTGGCGCTGAAAACCGACGCGCTGTCCGCCTATCTGCCCGAGCCCCCCGATGGCTGGAGCCGCACGATCAATTCGGACATGAACGCCGGGATGTCGATGATGGGCGGCGGTGTCGGGGCCGAGGCGCGCTATGTCTCGGCCGATGAAAGCCAGGAATTCACGCTGACGATGATGGCCGATAACCCGATGGTGGCCAGCCTGGGCAGCGTTGTGCAAAACGCCGCGCTGATGGGGCTTAGGGTTGAACGAATCGGCCGTCAGAAATTCGTGCAGCAGGACGGAGATCTGACCGGGCTGATCAACAACCGCATCCTGGTACAAGCGACCGGAGCCGACGTGGACACCATGATTGCCGTGCTGAAAACCGTGGATTTCAAGGCGCTGGCCGCGTTCTGACCCCGGCATTCGGGGCGCCCGCAGGCGCCCCCGCCACTATCCCACCACGTTGAATTCTGGCCCATACGGATAGCCGGTGATGTTTTCGTTGCCATCCTCGGTGATGATCAGGATGTCATGCTCGCGATACCCGCCGGCACCTGGCTGACCGTCCGCGATGGTCAGCATCGGCTCCATGCTGATCACCATGCCCGGTTCCAGCATCGTGTCGATATCCTCGCGCAGTTCCAGCCCGGCCTCGCGGCCATAATAGTGGGACAGCACCCCAAACGAGTGACCATACCCAAACGTACGGTATTGCAGCAGATCGCGTTCTTCGAAGAAAGCGTTGATCTGCCCGGTCACCTCGGCACACGAGGCACCGGGCTTCAGCAGGCTCATCCCGTATTCATGCGCGGCGACATTGGCCTGCCAGATTTTCAGGCTGGCAGGGTCCACCTCTTGCACGAACATGGTCCGTTCCAGCGCGGTGTAATAACCGCTGATCATCGGAAAGGTGTTCAGGCTGAGGATGTCGCCCCGCGCCAGCGCACGGCCGGTGACGGGATTATGCGCGCCGTCCGTGTTCAGCCCTGACTGAAACCAGACCCAGGTGTCCCGGTATTCGGCATCGGGAAAGCTGTGGGCGATTTCGGCCTCCATCGCGTCGCGCCCAGCCATGGCAATGTCAAGCTCGCGCGCGCCGGCCTTTACGGCCTCGCGAATGGCGTAGCCGCCCACATCGGCCACCCGTGCGCCCTCGCGGATCAAGGCCAGCTCGGCCACAGATTTGTGCATACGCTGACGCATGGTTACCTCGTGCATATCCACCATTCGGGACGGGGACAAAAAGGCCTCAAGCTTACTGCGTTGCAACAGTGTCAGGTGATCGCCCTCATACCCGATCACGCGCCCCTGCCCCGCAACCGAACGCACCGCCCGCCAATAATTGTCACGCTGCCAGTCGGTATAGGTGATGTTGTCCCCATGGCAGCGCCGCCAGGGCTGCCCCGCATCAATCCCCGCACTGATCGTCACATCCTCCGAGGCGGTCACGACCAGACCGTAGGGACGCCCAAAAGCGCAGTACAAAAACCCGCTGTAATACGCGATATTATGCATCGAGGTCATCACCACCGCATCGACCCCGATCTCGGCCATCGCGCGGCGCAATCCGGCCAGACGCGCGTCATATTCCTGGGGCGCAAAGGGCAGCACGGCCTTTTCCCCATTGTGGTAACGATACATTTCAGGACGTTCAGTCATTTCGACCCTCCTATTTTTAGAAAGGTCCCGGCGTTCAGGACGGTTCCGGGGCCATGACGCATGATGACGTATGGTCATGTGGCGACGCCATCGCCCTGCCCTTGCCACAGCTTGCCCATGGCGCACGATCTGGCAAGATGGTTTGCGACACTCAGACAGGAAAACCGGCAAAATGAGCAGCTCTCTGACCACTGGCGCACGCAATCTGATCACCGATGTCGCGGGGCTGCGCGTCGGCAATGCACAGGATTACACGATTAAAACCGGGACGACCGTTCTGTTGGGCGATGCCCCGTTCACAGCCGGAGTACACGTAATGGGCGGGGCCCCCGGCACCCGCGAGACTGACCTGCTGGCCCCCGACAAAACGGTCGAGCAGGTGGACGCGCTGGTGCTGTCGGGCGGCTCGGCTTTTGGGCTGGATGCGGCCTCGGGGGTGGCCGATGCGCTGCGGGCACAGGGGCGCGGCTTTGCCGTCGGCGATCAATTGGTGCCCATCGTCCCCGGAGCGATCCTGTTCGATCTGATCAACGGCGGCGATAAGAACTGGGCGCAAAACCCCTATAAGGCACTGGGCGCGCAGGCCCTGGGAAATGCCGCCGCCGCGTTCGATCTGGGCAGTGTTGGCGCAGGCACGGGGGCCACCACCGTCAACTGGAAAGGCGGACTGGGGTCGGCCTCGGTTATTTTACCTTCGGGGCACACGGTGGGGGCTTTGGTGGCGGTGAACGCGCTGGGGTCGGCCACCGTCGGAGACGGGCCGCATTTCTGGGCCGCTCCGTTCGAACACGCCGGCGAATACGGCAATCACGGCCCCGCGCAAACCTATGAAGACACCCATATCCCCCCCACCAAACTGGCCGCCCATGCCAACACCACCATCGGGATTGTCGCCACTGATGCCGCTCTCAGCCAGGCGCAATGCACCCGGATGGCGACAGCGGCGCATGATGGCTATGCCCGTGCGCTGTTCCCCGCCCATACGCCCATGGATGGAGACCTGATTTTCGCGGCCTCGACCGGCGCGCTGTCTCTGGGGCACGAGGCCTTCGATCTGCTGACGATCGGCCACGCGGCGGCAACCGTGATGGCGCGCGCCATCGCCCGTGCGGTTTATCTGGCAACGCCATCCAAGACGGATTCGCACCCGTGCTACGCCCAGCATCACGCATCTGTGGCACATTAAGCTTGCCAAAACTACTTAACGCGTTAATTAATTTACACACAACGGAGAGGGGACGTTATGAGGAACACCAAGACCGAACTAAGCGCATTGCTGAAGGATCCAAGCCTTCTGGCGCAGCAATCCTATGTTGGCGGCGCCTG
Source organism: Paracoccaceae bacterium (assembly GCA_002708925.1). Taxonomy (GTDB): domain Bacteria; phylum Pseudomonadota; class Alphaproteobacteria; order Rhodobacterales; family Rhodobacteraceae; genus Thalassobius. The sequence continues at coordinate 139,944 of PAPN01000007.1, read as the reverse complement.
GCTAGAAGGCGAGAACGGCGCGACTTTTGCCGTGACGAACCCCGCGCGCGGTGACGTGATTGCCAACATGTCCGATCTTAGCCGGGCGCAGGTCGCGCGGGCCATTTCTGCCGCTCAAGTTGCGCAGAAAGACTGGGCCACCTGGACGGGCAAGGAACGCGCCGCCGTGCTGCGCAAATGGTTCGACCTGATGATCGAGAACGCCGACGACCTGGCCACCATTCTGACCGCTGAACAGGGCAAACCTCTGGCCGAGGCGAAAGGCGAAATCATCTATGGGGCCTCGTTCATCGAATTTTTCGGTGAAGAGGCCAAACGCATCTACGGCGAGACAATCCCCGGCCACCAGCGCGACAAGCGTATCACCGTTCTGAAGCAGCCCATCGGTGTTGCCGCCTCGATCACGCCATGGAATTTTCCGAACGCGATGATCACCCGCAAAGCCGGGCCTGCTCTGGCGGCCGGGTGCTCTTTCGTTGCTCGTCCGGCGGCGGAAACGCCCCTGTCAGCGACCGTTCTGGCAGTCCTGGCCGAGCGCGCGGGCATCCCCGCAGGCGTGTTCAACGTGGTGACATCCTCGCGTTCTTCCGAAGTGGGCAAGGAATTCTGCGAAAACCCCGCCGTCCGCAAGCTGACCTTCACCGGCAGCACCGAGGTTGGCCGAATCCTGCTGCGACAGGCGGCTGACAGCGTGATGAAATGCTCGATGGAGCTGGGCGGCAACGCGCCGTTTATCGTGTTTGACGACGCGGACCTGGACGCCGCTGTCGAGGGGGCGATCCTGTGTAAATTCCGCAATAACGGCCAGACCTGCGTATGCGCCAACCGGATTTATGTCCAAGAGGGCGTTTATGACACCTTCGCCGAAAAGCTGCGGATTGCCGTTGAAAACCTGACCGTTGGCGATGGGCTGACCCCTGGCACGGATCTGGGCCCGCTGATCAACGCCGAAGCGATCTCTAAGGTCCAAGAGCATGTGGCCGACGCAACCGCGAAAGGCGCGCAGGTCATCCTGGGCGGCGGCGATCCCGTGCAGGGGCCGGGCTATTTTCTGCCGCCGACCATCGTCACCGGCGCGACGCAAGATATGCAATTCGCCCAAGACGAAACCTTTGGCCCGCTCGCGCCGCTGTTCAGTTTCAAGGACGAGGATGACGTTATTGAGATGGCAAACGATACGATCTTCGGCCTGGCCTCGTATTTTTATGCCAAGGACCTGAGCCGCGTTTACAAAGTCGCCGAAGCGCTGGAATACGGGATTGTCGGCGTGAACACCGGAATCATCTCAACCGAGGTGGCCCCGTTTGGCGGCGTCAAACAATCCGGGCTGGGACGCGAAGGCAGCCATCACGGCATCGAGGACTATCTGGAAATGAAATACGTCTGCATGTCCGTCTGATATCACGCCTCTACCGTCGGCGGGTCAATCATCGCCGAGATGACCCGCCGCACCGCTGTTTTCCAGGCGTCCAGAGTCGTTTCGGACAGCAGATCGCCGACGGACTGATCCAGCGCGCTCAAAAGAGCCGCCTCGCCGGTCCGGAATTGCCCCGATGTAATGCCCAGCCCCGAATGCACACGCGCCATGCGTGCAATCATGGATTCGACCAGCCCTTCGTCGAAACTGGCTTTGGCCAGCGTGGTCAGTACACTGACCAGCATGTCTTTCTGCACGTTCATCTCTTTCGAGAAGAGCCGCCGTAATTCAGGGGCATCGCGAAACAGCCCCTCATAGAACTTTGTTGTAATCTCAGCCTTGTGTTGAAAAATCAGCGGAAAGCTATGGCGGATCAGTTCAAGATTTTCGTTGGGCAAAATAGACCTCCTGCCAAGACAATGCGATCAGCACGCGTGTTCCGCCCCAGACCCGTCTGCTTATGTTTCAGGTATGACGCAATACCCTGACCGAAGTGTTAACGCCCCTCATTTTTGCGAAAAATCATGCGTATAGCGCCCGGCGCAAGACCCGCCCCAACCGTGCGATTCCCTCGTCAATCGCCGCGTGTGACGGGCTGGAGAAATTGAGCCTGAGCGCATTCTTCCCCGATCCATCCGCAAAAAACGCACCGCCCGGAACAAAGGCCACCTTCTCTTCTTGCAGCGCCTGCGCCAGCAGCTTTGCGCCGTCCATGCCCCTGGGCAGGGTCAGCCAGACGAACATACCGCCCTCGGGGCGTGTCCAGCTTACGCCCGCAGGCATGTGCTGTTCAAGCGCCGCCAACATCCGATCCCGGCGCGCGCGATACGAGGCCCGCAGACACGACAAATGCGCGTCAAACCCATCCGCCGCGACCTGGGCGATTGCCATCTGATTCAATGAGGGCGTGTGCAGGTCCCCCGCTTGTTTCAGCAGCACCATCCGATCAATGACCGGCCGCGCCGCACAGACCCAGCCGATCCGCAACCCCGGAGACAGCGTCTTGGAAAAAGACCCGCAATAGACCGTGCGGCACGCGTCGATCTTCCCTTTGCGTGCCATTTCCAACGCCAGGATCGGCGGGATCGGCGCACCTTCATAGCGCAGCGCCTGATAGGCCGCGTCCTCGATCACGGCGCAGTCCAGCTCTTCTGCCAGATCCAGAATGTTTTCGCGCTCGGATTGGGTCAGCGTCGCCCCCGTCGGGTTCGCGAAATCCACCGACAGATAGGCGAATTTCACCCGGCCCGGAGCGGCCTGATCCGCGAAATCCCCAGCCGCGCGGTTCGCGCCCGGTTGCAACTGGTCATAGCACGGCTCGTAGGCATTGAACGCCCCCAGCGCCCCCAGATAGGTCGGCCACCCCACCAGGGCCGTATCCCCCGGCGACAGGAACAATTTGCCCAGATAATCCAGTGCCTGTTGCGATCCGCTGGTGATCAGGATGTTCTCGGGCGTGCACTCAACCCCCAGCGCGGCCATCTGCCCCGCAATCCATTCGCGCAGCGGCAGATAGCCCTCGGATGTCGAATATTGCAACGAGGCCGCATGATGGCCATCGCTCAGAGCCCTGTTCATGGCCGCCTGGAATTTTTCGACAGGAAAGAGCGCCGGATCCGGAATCCCCCCGGCAAACGAGATGATATCCGGCTGATCCAGCAGCTTCAGCAGCTCGCGGATTTCCGATGCTTTCATCCCTGACATGCGACTGGCGAAAATATTTGGAAAGCTCATGACCCGATTCCTTTCGTGATATTGCGCAACATCTGCCGGATTCGAATATAAGTCAATATGCCTGACATAATTTGTGAAGCCGTCGGAAAACAGAAAAACCCGCCTTGCCAAGGACAAGGCGGGTGCGCATGACAACCGGGGAACGCGGCGGGTTAGTTCACCGCTTTGGCATCCACCACATCCTGCGGGACGGGCGCGCCGCTGGCGATCTCGATCCGGCGCGGTTTCAGGGCCTCGGGCATTTCGCGAACCAGGTCGATGTGCAGCATACCGTCCGTATGGGCAGCACCATTGACGCGCACATGGTCTGCCAGAGTAAAGCGGCGCTCGAATGCGCGGGTGGCGATGCCGCGATGCAGATAGGTGCGCTCGTCTTGTTCGTCGGCTTTGCGGGCGGAAACGATCAGGGCGTTTTCCTTTACCTCGACCGACAGATCATCGGCTGAGAACCCGGCAACGGCAATCGAGATACGGTAGGTGTTCTCGTCCGTTTTTTCAATGTTATAAGGGGGATAGCTGGGCTGAGGGACATCGTTGGTGAACACGCGGTCCATCATGTCTGCGATCTGGTCAAAACCGACCGTGGCGCGATACAGGGGGGCAAGATCAAAGCTACGCATAGGGAATCCTCCGTTGAGCGATACCAGAATGAAGCCTTCCGATTGGACAGGCAGATCAAATCACGGGACCCGTTTGTGGCGTCCCTGATGATGCTCAGTTGGGGATGGAACGGGCCGGATTCAAGCCCCTAGGGTTTGACGAACTTCGCCCCGCCGACGGAACGCCCGGTCACCGGAACGGCGCCGCGAATTCGGGGCATGAAATCCTGAGTCACGCCGACACCGCTGCTTAGCTGGGATTTCAGCAGCTCAACCGAGCCATCCAGCTGCGCGCCCAAGGCCACCTTTTGCCCGTCCACCTGCGCCTTGGCCGAAATGACTGAAACAATCTGCGCCTGGCCATCCTGGATACGGAACACCGGCGCCCCGGACGATCCGAAATTGACGTCACAGCTCATCACCAGCACGCCTTTGGAGCGGTGGATCACGTCACACGCTTCCTGCAAGGACGGCGCGGCGGCTCGGTCCAGCGCATAAGAGACCACGCCCACACTGTCTCCCTGATCGGGATGCACGCCGGTTTCGAACGGATGCACGATGGTGTTTCGCACCGGGCGCAGCAATTGCAACAGAGCCAGATCACTGCGGACCCGTTTGGCCGTCGCCTTTTCGCTGAACCGATATGACGGATGAATGACAACCCGGCGGATTCTGCGGTAGGCCTCGGCCCGGCCATTACGCAGGCCCGCCAGAAACTCGATCTTGCCGAAATCCACCCGTTCGCCCGTGGCCGGATCGAACAGACAATGCGCGGCGGTCAGCACCAGATCGGGTGCGATCAGCGCTCCGGTACAGAAACCAGAGCCGCCCAGCTCCAGCCGACCCACGCCCTCCCAGCCGCGCGAATCGTCGCCAGTGTTCAGGCGTTGCAACGGAGCGTCCTCGGCCCAAGCCATTGCGCCAACTGTAGAAAGTACCAGAGCCTTGATGAAACTGCGCAGCATTGCGTCTCCGAATCCCTATGGTCCGGTTTCGGGTGTAGCCCACGGATCAGGCGAAATTAGGGCGCGCTTAGCGCAGGATTGGCACACCATCGTTGCGCCTGGCCTGACCGTTCAGCGCAGGCGGCACGGGCCCGCCGGTGGCCCAGTCCAGCAGCTCGACCGTGTGCACCACCGGCACATCCGTCCCCGAGCCGATCTGCACCATACAGCCGATATTTCCGGCGGCGATGATGTCGGGCTGGATCGCCTCAAGCGTGCGGACCTTGCGCGCCTTCAACTGCGCCGAAATCTCGGGCTGCATCAGGTTATACGTCCCCGCACTGCCGCAGCACAGATGGCTGTCGGCGGGCTCGGCCACTTTGAAACCGGCGCGTTTCAGCAAGTCCTTGGGGAAGGTTTTCACCTTCTGGCCGTGTTGCAGGGAACAGGCGGCATGATAGCCGACGGTCAGCCTCTGATCGGGGCCTTCGGGCAGGTCCAGCTGCATCAGCAGCTCCGAGACATCCATCGCAATGCCCGACACCCGCGCGGCATCGGCAGCCAGAGGATCATTGCGGAACATATGACCGTAATCCTTCACCGTCGTCCCGCAGCCCGAGGTGTTGATCCCGATCGCATCCAGCCCGTCCGCGTCCATTTCGGCCGTCCAGGCGCGGATGTTCTTGGCGGCGGTGGCGTGGGATTCGTCCTCGCGGCCCATGTGATGGGTCAGCGCCCCGCAGCAGCCCGCGCCTTTCGCGATCACCACCTCGCAGCCCAGCCGGCGCAACAGCCGGATCGTGGCGTCGTTAATGTCGGTGTTCAGCGCCTTTTGCGCGCAGCCGGTCATCAGGGCCACGCGCTTCTTGCGGGGCATCTGAGGGGTGAACACCTGCGGATCGTCATTGCGGCTGACCGGAGGAATCTGCCTGGGCGCCATTTTCAGCATCGCCTTCAGCCGCGCATCGGGCATCAGAAAGGCAAAGGGCCGCCCGATCTTGGCCCCCAACAAGGCCAGCCGGAACCGCCCCGGATAGGGCAGGATCCGCGCCAAAACCCATCGCAGAGCCCGGTCGCTGAAGGGGCGCTTATAGGTTTTCTCGACATAAGCGCGCGCATGGTCGATCAGATGCATGTAATGCACACCGCTGGGGCAGGTCGTCATACAAGCCAGGCAAGACAGGCAGCGATCAATGTGCTGAACGGTCTTGGCATCCGGCACCCGCTCGTTTTCCAGCATATCCTTGATCAGGTAGATACGGCCGCGCGGGCTGTCCAGCTCATCCCCCAGCACCTGATAGGTGGGGCAGGTCGCCGTGCAGAAACCGCAATGCACACAGGCCCGCAGGATTTCATTCGCCCGCTGGATGCCGGGATCTTGCAATTGCGTTTCGGTGAAATGTGTCTGCATCAGCCCATCAGCCCCGGATTGAGAATGGATTTTGGATCGAATTTAGCCCGCAGCCCGGCGCTGATCGCGGCCAGAGCGGCCGGCTCAGGATGGAAGGCCGGGACTTGCGCCAGCGTTTCGGCGCTGGCTCGGATCAGGGTTCCATGCCCTTGCAGGCCAGACACCCGCGCATCCACGCCCTGAGGCAATAAGGCCCAGACCAGACCACCGCCCCAATCATACAGAACCTGCGCCTGCGGCCAGCGCCGGGTCAGGTGCTCGGCCAGATCGGGCCCCTCGGACGGTTTGACCGAGAACCGCCACACATCCCCCGGCTGCCCGTGAAACGCCTGAACATCCCGCACCCATCTCCAAAGAGCCGCCGCCCGTTCGGGATCGGTTTCGACCGTGCCAAGGCCGAATTCGGCCAGCAGCGCCTGCAAACGCTCGGCACGATAGGACACCGAATCCGCAAAGCCTTCGATCCGGATCAGGGTCTGCGGCGTGCCGTCGGGGCCGCTGGGCATATGGGCCGCCCCCGTCACATCAAAAGGCGAGCCCAAGGCCCGCGACAAGGCGCGCACGGCGGCGCGCTCGCTCAGCCCCGCGATCGAGACAACGGCCACCGCCTCGGGCACGGGCTGCACCTTCAGGGATACCTCGGACAGAACGCCCAGCGTGCCCCAGCTGCCGGCCATCAGCTTCACCAGATCGTAGCCGGTGACGTTTTTCATCACCCTGCCGCCGTTCTTCAGAATGCGCCCCAGCCCGTCCACGAAACGCACCCCCAGCAGAGCATCGCGGCAGCCCCCCACCTGAATGCGCCGCGGCCCCGAGACATTGGCCGCCACAACCCCGCCAATCGTCGGCGTGCCCGACGTCCCCAGAAGCCCGCGATGATCCATGGGTTCGAACGCCAGACGCTGGTTTTCCTGCGCCAGTACGGTTTCAATCTCTGTCAGCGGTGTGCCCGCCCCGGCAACGATCGTCAGCGCGCCGGGTTCATATAGGCGCACCCCGCTCAGCCCGGCGACGGACAAGGTATCCTGCGCCCCCTGCACGCCGATCCGCCGCGTGCCGCCCCCCTGGATACGCACAGGAGCCTGCGCGGATTGCAACATCTCGGCCAGGGCCGCTTCGCTATCGGGTTTCATCATCTGCATGACCTAACTTCGGGGGCTATTCCGCCGCGATCCGGCGTGTTTCGCTCGCTGCCAGGGGGAACACCTTGGCCGGGTTCAGCAGCCATTTGGGATCGAACACATCCTTTACGGCCATTTGAATTTCCAGATCCTCGGGGGCGTATTGGTCCACCATCAGATCGCGCTTTTCGATGCCCACGCCATGTTCGCCGGTCAGGCAGCCGCCGACCTCGACGCAGAGTTTCAGGATATCCGCGCCGAACCGCTCGCACAGTTCCAGATCGCCCGGTTTATTGGCATCGAACAGGATCAGAGGGTGCATGTTCCCATCCCCTGCATGGAACACATTGCCCACGTCCAGCCCGTATTCCCTGGACATCTCGCCAATGCGGCGCAGCACATAGGGCAGCTGGCTGACGGGGATCGTGCCATCCAGGCACATATAATCGTTGATCTGCCCCATTGCACCAAAGGCAGATTTGCGCCCCAGCCAGATTTTCGCGCTTTCCTCGGGGCTGGTGCTTTCGCGGATTTCCACCGGATTATGCGTGCGGGCGATGGCGGTGATCCGCTTCAGCTGAGCCTGAATCTCAGCCTCGCTGCCCTCGACCTCGATGATCAGCAGAGCCTCGCAATCGGGGTAGCCGGCGCCGGCAAAGGCCTCGGTTGCGCGAATGCACGGGCGATCCATGAATTCGATCGCGACGGGCAGAACGCCCGATTTGATAATATCCGCCACGCATTCACCGGCCACCACAATATCGTCAAAGCCCATCAGGACAGGCCGCGCGCCCTCGGGTTTGTGCAGGATGCGCAAGGTGGCCTCGGTCACCACGCCCAACTGCCCCTCGGATCCGCAGATCACGCCCAACAGATCCAGCCCGCTGGCCTCCAGATGTGCGCCGCCAATCTCCACCACCGCGCCATCCATCATCACCATGGTGACACCCATCAGGTTATTCGTCGTCACCCCGTATTTCAGGCAATGCGCCCCGCCCGAGTTCATCGCGATATTTCCCGCAATCGCGCAGGCCAGCTGACTGGAGGGATCGGGCGCATAGAAGAACCCGTTTTGTTCGACAGCGCCGGTGACGCTCAGATTGGTGCGGCCGGTCTGCACCCGGATGAACCTGTTGTCGTAATCGGTTTCCAGAACGGCATTCATCCGCGCAACCCCCAGGATCACGCAATCGGCCGTGGGCAGCGCCCCCCCCGCCAGAGACGTCCCCGCCCCGCGCGGCACAACAGGCACGCCCATTTCGTGACAGATCCGCAGCACGTCTGAAACCTCTTGCGTGGATGACGGCAACACGGCGCACAATGGCGGACATTTATAAGCGGTCAGCGCGTCACATTCATAGGCACGGGTTTCGGCCTCTTCGTGGATCACCGCGCCCTCGGGCAGCACCTGGCGCAATCGGCTGACCAATTGAGCCTTGTTTTTCAGTACAGACGGGTCTGGCGTCGGCATTTGCATGGCTACCCTCCTAAATTGGTAAATAAATATAACCAAAACAATGCGCAGCGCAATTCTTTTCCGCCCCAGACCCCGCGACATCTTGCGCTGAGGCCGCCTTAGCGCCATCAAGGGCATATGGAATGGGTGAAAATCATACATATTCTCTGCGTGATGGGGTGGATGACCTCGATCTTCGCAGTGCCGCGTGCGCTTATCTACTGGAAGCGTGAATACGACCGCCTGGACGAATTCGGCCCGCTGGGCGATCTGACGATCCGGCTGTATCGGTTCTCGGCCGGGCTGGGCGTCATTGCCATCGGCACCGGGCTGTGGCTGGCGCATGATCTGGGCTGGCCGGCCTGGGTTCACCTGAAACTGGCACTGGTGGCGGCGCTGGCACTGCACTACGTCTGGACCGGACGGCTGGTGATCCGCGCGAAATCCGGCATTTTCGCCGAATCCGAACTGTTCCTGCGCATCTTCAACGAGGTCAGCGTGTTTGGCGCCATCGCCATCTTATGGGCCGTCGTGGTCAAGCCCTTCTGACAATGACCTGGGCGGATCGCATTACTCTGTTCACGCCGCTGGATCTTGCCGCTGTCGGACTGCTGTTTCTGGCCTGGTTCGGCATTGGCTGGCTGATCGAACACCCCCGCGCCAAACGCCCGTCAGTATCGGTGCTGATCGCCGCTTATCGGCGCGAATGGATGCGCCAGATGGTGACGCGTCAGCCCCGGATTTTCGATGCGCAGACGCTTGCGACCCTGCGGCAGGGGACGTCCTTTTTTGCCTCGGCCTCGATGCTGGCAATCGGTGGGGTGCTGGCCGCGATTGGCAATGCCGAGCAACTGGCCGGGATCGCCGAAGATCTTTCGATATCGCGCGACCCCAAATTCGTATGGGAGGTTAAGCTCCTGATTACGATGGTCTTTCTAACGAACGCTTTCCTGAAATTCGTGTGGTCGCACCGGCTGTTCGGCTATTGCGCGGTGCTGATGGGGGCCGTGCCGAATGACCCCGCCGATCCCGTCGCGCTGCCCCGCGCGGCCAAGGCAGGCGAGATCAACATCACCGCCGCCCGCAGCTATAATCAGGGGTTGCGCTCGGTCTATTTTGCCCTGGGATCCACGGCCTGGCTGATCGGAGCCTCGCCGCTGCTGATCGCGATCATGATCACCTGCGCGGTGCTGTGGCGCCGGGAATTTGCATCGCGCTCGCGCTCGGCCCTGATCGAGACAACCGATGGGATGGGCCACACGGGAACGTCAACGGACAGCTAGCGATTTCGGTGTTAGACTGCCCGTATGATCCGTATTTTTCCATTGCTGCTGATCCTTGCCGCGGGCCCTGCGCGCGCGGATGACCCCGTAATCGAACATGTGGAGGCGCAGCGCTCTGGCATGGGCTGGCGTATCACGGTCACCCTGTCGCATCCCGATACCGGCTGGGATCACTATGCCGATGGCTGGGCGGTTCTGGATGCAGACGGGAACCGGCTGGGTTTTCGTGAATTGATGCACCCCCATGTACACGAGCAGCCATTTACCCGCTCTCTGTTCGATGTGATGATCCCCGATGGCGCAAGCCAGGTTTTTCTGCGGGCCCGGTGCTCGGAGGATGGATGGTCAGAAAGCCTGACCAGTGTGCCCTTGCGTAAATGATCAGCGCCGGCCCTCGCGCAGCCATCCCATCAGGGTCAGCGACAGCACCAGGATCGCCACCAGCCAGGCCGGCAGCAAAGGCACCTGCGTCACCGCCAGAGTCTCATAGGCATCGCGCGGCGTCAGCCCGATCCAGCCACGCCCCGCCGCCGGACGCCCCGGACGAATATCGCGGATCTGCGGCAGCCCGGCACTGACGGGCAGCGCCCCGCCGCGCTGCGCCTGCACCGTTTCGGACAGAATTTCAGGGGTGGCAATCGTGGCTTCGAACTCTTTGGGCGCTGACGGGCCCAGGCCGATCACCGCCTCTTTCTCGCCATTGAGCAGACGATACAGCCCGATTTCCGCGCCGGTATAGTCGGCCTCGAATCGGCCGGGGCTGACTTCGGTCAGGGGCAGAACCTGCTGCGCCCCGCTCGGAGAGATCACCGTCACCTGCCCCACATCTTCGCTTAGCGACCGGCGAATGATCTTCATCCTCTGCCCCACGGGTTCGGCCCAAAGCGCCTCTTCCTCCAGGTCGGGCTCCTTCATCATCCAATGCGCCAGACGGCGCAGCAATTCCAGCTGCGGGCCGCCACCTTCAAAGCCGCGATCCCACAGCCAGGCCTGATCGGACGCCAGCAGGGCCACACGTCCCTCGCCGACCCGATCCAGAATCAGCAGGGGCTTTTCCTCGATGCCAGACATGACCACGTTTCCGGCGCTGGCCTCGACCTCGATCTGGCGCAGCCAACGGCCCCAGTCGCCCTCGCCCTTGGGGGCCAGGCCAGCCGTCACCGGGTGCCGCTGCCCCAGTTCCGTAACCGCCGGGCGGTATCCCATATCAATCACCCGCGCCGAGGGCGCCGCCGGCACCACCGCCGCCAGAGGAGACCGATAGATCGAATCCGCGCTGGCAAAATCCGGCCCCGCGGCAATCAGCACCGCGCCCCCGTTTTCCACGTAATTGCGCACGTTATCCAGATAGATCGAGGGCAAAATCCCCCGCCGCTTGTAGCGATCGAAAATGATCAGGTCGAAATCGTCGATCTTTTCCAGGAACAGCTCTCGGGTCGGGAAAGCGATCAGGGACAGTTCGTCCACCGGCACGCCGTCCTGTTTCTCGGGCGGGCGCAGGATGGTGAAATGCACCAGATCCACCGAGCTGTCAGACTTCAGCAGGTTCCGCCAGGTACGCCCACCGGGATGAGGCTCGCCGCTGACCAGCAGAACGCGCAGCCTGTCGCGGACGCCGTTGATCTGGATGACGGCGCTGTTGTTGCGGTCGGTCAGCTCGCCCTCTGCTGGGGGCAGGGCAAAGCGGATCACGTTCATCCCCCCGTGTTCCAGCGTCAGAGGCAGCTCAATCGGGCGTCCGATGGGCACCTGAAAAGGGCCCAGCTCTTCACCATCAATCGAGACCTCCAGCGCGGTATGCGACACCCCCACCGGGGCGGCCCCCATGTCCTCGATCCGCATTTTCAGGGTGATCGGCTCGCCCAGAATCGCAAAGGCCGGGGCGTTTTCCACCACCAGGCGGCGGTCCCAGTCGTCAGGCTGGCCGGAGAGCAACACATGGAAGGGCGCGGGCAAATCGGGCGCGCGCCCGACGTCATGCACCTGCCCGTCAGTCAGCGCGATGATGCCCGCGATCCGCCCGCTGGACTCTTGTGCCAGAACCTCGGCCAGTTTGCTCATCAGCAGGGTGCCGCTGTCATCGGGGCCGTCACCCAGATCAATCCGGCGTAGTTCGGTGTTGGGGCGGGCGCGCAGGCGGGCCTCTATTCCGTCGGCGGCGCTGGCCATCTGACCGGGCCGGTCCGCCAGGCGCTGACTGGCCGAGCCATCCACCAGCATCAACACGATATCGGACAGGGCCCCACGGTCTTCGCTGCGCAGTGACGGGCCGGACAGAGCCGCCAATATCACAACGCCCGCCAGGCCGCGCCAGGCCCAGCCCGCCAGCCCGCGCCACAGCGCCATCCCCGCCGCCAGCATCACCAGCACAGTCAGCACGGCCAAAACCGGCCACGGCAGAAGCGGATCGAAAACGACTGAATTCATTGGCCCAACCTGTCCAGCAAGGCGGGCACATGGACCTGATCGGATTTGTAATTCCCCGTCAGCACATGCATCACCAGATTGACACCAAAGCGATAAGCCAGCTCGCGCTGACGTTCGCCGCTATAGCCGCGCCCGACCGGATACAGAGGATTGCCGCGCGTGTCCGTCGCCCAGGCTGCGGCCCAGTCATTGCCACCGATCACCACCGGCGTCACCCCGTCATTGAGATTGCGGAAGGGCATCCCCTCAACCTTCTCGGCCCCCGGAGGGGCGGCCTCTACCCAGACATCGCGGCTGCTGAACCGGCCCGGAAAATCCTGCAACAGATAAAACGCGCGGGTCATGACGTGATCTGCGGGCACCGGCTCTAGCGGAGGGATATCCAGCGGGGCCGCCAGTTGCCGCAGCTTGCGCCCCATCGGGCTGGACGAACCGAAGCGCGCAATATCCGCATCCCGCGTGTCGAACACGATCATCCCGCCTGAACGCAGATAGCGGTTCAGCCTGGCATAGGCCTCCTCTGACGGCACCGCCTGCGCCGCCGTGACCGGCCAGTAAATCAGCGGAAAAAACGCCAGATCGTCCGTTTCCAGATTAACCCCGATGGGCGAGGCCGGCTCGACCGAGGTGCGGAAAAACAGCACGTCCGACAGCCCCAGCATCCCCGCCTGCGAGACCTCATCCTGACGCGTATCGCCGGTGATCACATAGGCCAGAACCACCTCGGATGTGGCGGCGATCGCCTCGGCGTCCTGCGCCTGTCCGGAGGTTGGCTGCAACATCAGCCCGGCCAAAATCACAGCCGACGCCCGCGCCCCGATCAGCCGCCCCGACAGTGCCAGCGACGCCAGCACATCGGCCAGCAGCAGCAGGATCGCCGCCGCCAGGACATACCCGCTCAGCGGGAGTTCATCAGGGCGCGCAATGCCCGTCACCGGAATATGCGCAGGCCAGGCGAAAGGATGCAGCACGCGGTCTGGCGTCATCGCATTCAGCGCCACGCGCCGGTCGGCGCTCTGGTACAGGCCGGGGCGCAGCGCGGGGCCCAGCACGGGCTGCACCAGCTGCGCGCCCTCAACCCCCGGCAAGGTGCCTGCGTCCTCGGACCGGCCGAAACCGTCCAGAATTTGCGTGGGTTTCCAGGTCAGACCCTCCAGATCGTTTGCCTCGGGGGACTGCTGGTTCGAGGCAACGGACAGACGTTCCAGCATCTGCACGAACAGCCCCGAGAGCGGCAGGCTGCTCCATTCGGCATTGGCGGTGACATGGAACAGCACCACCTGCCCCTCGCCCACCGCTTTGCGTGTCACCAGCGGCGTGCCATCGCTCAGCTGCGCGACCACGCGGTCAGCCAACGTAGGATCGGGCTGCGCCATCACCTGCGCCGAGATCTCGACATCGGGGGGGATCGGCAGGCCATAGAACGGGCTGCCTTCGCTGAACGGAGCCAGCGTTTTGGGCTTGCCCCAGCTCATGGCGCCGCCCACGGTGCGCCCACCCGTACGCAGGCGTACGGGCATCAGAGGATCCTCGGCACTGCGGCTTACCTCGCTTGCGGCCAGGCGCGGCCCGGCGAAACGCACCAGCGTGCCGCCCGCCTGAACCCAGGCCAAAAGCGCCTCTTGCTCGGGGTCGGACAGGGTGGCCACATCGGCCAGAATGATCGCATCGGGATTGGCGGGGATCAGCTCCAGCAAAGGACCGTCCAGCAGATCCGCCGAGGGTTTCAACGCCTGCGTCAGATAGTGCATCGGGGCCAGCAGCTCCAGCCCTTCGCGATCCTCTCGGCCAGAGATCAGGGCGATCTCGCGGCGGCGCAGGCTGTCGTCTGTCAGCGCAACAGCCCCGGCCGAGCGCAGGCCTTGTAGTTCGAACCGCGTGATCCGCGCACGCAATTCCGCAGGCAAATTCAGGCTATTGCTGGCTTCGGTCCCGCCGGCGGGAAACAACAAGGTCACCTGCGCCAGCACCCGCTGCGTGCCATTTGGATCGCGCCCATGAGCCAGGGCGATCTGCTCTCTCTCGGCGCCAGGAACCGAGCGCACAGCCGTCAGCACAATCCCCCCATCCTGATAGGTGGCAGGGCGCAGGCCGATCACCGCCCGCCCGCTTTCGTACACCGACACATCGCCGTGGCTTTCCAGCGCTTGTAGCAGCGCCTGCTGCCCTGGCCAGGCAGCCCCATCGGACAGCCAGTAAGTCTGGAAATCGCCCTCGGCCAGCGCGGGCAGAATGCGCTGTAGGTCGGGCTCCCATGCTTTGGGGGTCAGGCCGGGCAGGCGCTGCTGCACAACGTCAGCCGTTTGAAAAAGGACCGGCTCGGGGTCACTGAGATGCAGCAGCGCAACGGGGCGGCCCGCGCGGGCGGCCTCGGTCAGGAAGCCAGTCACCTGCTGGGCGCGCACCGTCCAATCCTGCGCTCCGGTCCAGCCACCGTCCATCACGATCAGCAAGGGGCTGCCATCCGTAACCTTTTCGGGCTCGGGGTTCAGGACCGGGCCGGCCAGCCCCACAATCACAGCCGCCGCCGCCAGCATCCGCAGAAGCAGCAGCCACCAGGGGGTCCGGTCGGAAATCGAGTCTTCGTCCTTCAGCCCCAGCAGCAGCGCCACCCCAGGAAAGCGCCGCCGGATCGGCGCAGGCGGGACGGCACGCAAAATGAACCACAGGGCTGGCAACAGGGCCAATCCCCACAGCAGCCAGGGCAGGGTGAATCCGATCGGTCCCAACACCATCAGCCCGTCCCCCGGTTCAAGGCCTGCCACAACCAAAGCAGCGCGGCCTGCGCGCTGTCATCCGAATGATGCGTGTGGAACTGCCAGCCCGTGGCGCGGCACAGCGCCCAAAGCTCGTCCTTGCGGGCGGCCAGACGCTGCAAATAGCGCCCGCGCAGATCGCCCGCCTTCAGGGTTTCATGCACAACCGTTCCGCCCATGCTTTGGAAAATCGTGCGGCCGGTGAACGGAAAAGCCTCCTCAGAGGGATCGAGGATCTGGAACAGCACCCCCCGCACACCGCGGTCGGCGGCCTTGGTCAGCGCGGCGCGCACGGGGGCCAGATCGCCCATGAAATCGGACATGAACACGGCACGGGCATGAGGGATCATCGCGCGGGCTTCGGGCTGGGCGTAATCCTCATCGGCGTCGATGCTAAAAAACTCGGCCAGTCGCAGGATCTGATTGTTGCCCCGACGCGGAGGCAGGTTGGTGCCGGTCAAGCCAACCCGCTCGCCGCCCCGCACCAGCAAAATCGCCAGCGCCAGCGCCAGAAGGCGGGCGCGATCCGCCTTTTGCGGCAGATCCTGGCCCGACGCAAACCGCATCGAGGCCGCCTGATCCACCCATAACATCACGCTTTGGGCGATCTGCCATTCGCGTTCGCGTACGTATTGCGCATCCCCACGCGCCGAGCGCCGCCAGTCAATCATCCGCCGGCTGTCCCCTGGCTGCACGGGCCGGTATTGCCAGAAATCATCGCCCAGCCCGGATCGCCGCCGCCCGTGTTCGCCCAGCAGGACGGTGCCCGCCAGATGCTCGGCACGCGCCAGCAGCGGCGGCAGGCGCGCGGCCTGATCCTCGGCGCGCGCCCGGAGATGCGATGGCGTGCTCACGCAGCGGCCTCCACCCGCGTGATCCGCGAGGCCGTCGTGTCGATCAGATCGGCCAGGCTGTCGCCCCGCGCCCGCGCGGCAAAGTTCAGCGCCATCCGGTGCGACAGGACGGGACGCGCCATAACGCGCACATCTTCGATCGAGGGGGCCAGCCGTCCTTGTAGCATCGCGCGCGCGCGCACCGTCAGCATCAGCGCCTGCGCCGCACGCGGCCCCGGCCCCCAGGCGACCGTCTGTTTCACGCGCTCATCGGCGCTGTCATCCTCGGGCCGGAAGGCGCGGACCAGATCCAGGATCGCCTCGACCACGCTGTCGCCCACCGGCATCCGGCGCAGCAGTTCCTGCGCCTCCAGCAATTGCGCGGCGCTGAATACTTCGTGTGCCTCATCCTCGGATACGCCGGTGGTGGCCAGCAGAATGTCCCGCTCGGTCTGGCGGTCCGGATAGCTGACCTCGATCTGCACCAAAAAGCGGTCCAGCTGCGCCTCGGGCAACGGATAGGTGCCCTCTTGTTCAATCGGGTTTTGCGTGGCCAACACATGGAAGGGCGTGCCCAGCACACGATCCTCGCCCGCAACGGTGATGTGTTTTTCCTGCATCGCCTGAAGCAGCGCCGATTGCGTTCGCGGGCTGGCGCGGTTGATCTCGTCGGCCATCAGAAGCTGGCAGAACACCGGCCCCGGCACGAATCGGAACGCGCGCTTGCCGTCTGCGTCCGTCTCCAGCACCTCAGAGCCCAGGATATCCGCCGGCATCAGATCGGGCGTGAACTGAATGCGGTTGCCATGCAGGCCCATCACCGTGCTCAGCGTGTCCACCAGCCGCGTTTTGCCCAGCCCCGGCAGGCCGATCAGCAACCCGTGCCCCCCGCACAGCAGCGCCGATAGCGTCAGATCGACCACCTGCTCCTGCCCGATGAACCGCCGCGTGATCGAGCCCTTTGCCTCGGCCAGCTTTTCCTCGACGCTTTCGATCCGGGCCAGCAGATCCTTGTGATCGGTCAACTGATCAGCCATGGCAAAACTCCTGCGCAAACTATATCCTCAACTCAGAGTGTATCGTGCTGACGGGAAATGGCAAAAACAATGAGCGAACAAATGATCGTGAAACCATCGGCAAATAGTCTTGTTGCCTCGGCCAAAGCCGCCACCAAAGGCAAAGGCCTGCCCCCCGTCCACCTGTGGAACCCGCCCTTTTGCGGCGATCTGGACATTCGCATCGCCCGCGATGGCACCTGGTTTTATCTGGGCACCCCCTTTGGGCGGCCCGAACTGGTGCGGCTGTTTTCCACCATCCTGCGCAAGGACGATGATAAATATTTCCTGGTCACCCCGGTCGAAAAAGTCGGCATCACGGTCGAGGACGCGCCCTTCGTCGCCGTCGATTTCGACGTCACGGGCACTGGCGCGGACCAGACCCTGACCTTTCACACCAATGTGGGCGATCACACCACCGCCGGCCCCGATGCCCCGATCCGCGTCACCCGCGACCCCGACACGGGCGAGCCCTCGCCCTACGTCCTTGTCCGCGCCAATCTCGAAGCGCTGATTGATCGCAAAAGCTTCTACCGCCTTGTCGATCTGGGGGCCCACCACCCCGTCGATGGGACCGACTGGTTCGGCCTCTGGTCGGGCGGTCAGTTCTTCCCCATCATTTCCTCCGCTGAGCTTACCTGACCGCCCATCGCCCCCCGAGGGCAGCAGGGAGGGTGGGTGGGCGCTGCCCGAGGGGGGCGATCCCCCACATCCACACATGCCAAACTTCGCCGCAAATCTGACCCTTCTGTTCACCGAGCTCCCCCTGCTCGATCGCTTCGACGCGGCCCGCCGCGCGGGCTTCGACACGGTCGAGCTGCTGATCCCCTATGACGCCCCCGCCGCCGATCTGGCCAAGGCCCTGACAGACGCACATCTGCGCCTCGTCCTCATCAACACCCCCGCCCCCGACTGGTCCGCCGGAGAGAGGGGGCTGGCCGCCCTCCCCTCTCGCCGCTCCGATTTTCGGGCGTCTTTCGAAACCGCCCTCGACTATGCCGCGCATCTAAACCCCGATCACATCCACATCATGGCAGGCCTCGCCCAGGGCCCCGAGCCCCACGCAACCTATCTGCAAAATCTCCGCTGGGCCGTGCAGCGCGCGCCCGGACAGTCCCTGCTGATCGAACCGATCAACCCTCAGGACATGCCCGGCTATTTCCTCAATAACTTTGATCAGGCCGCCGCGATTCTGGACCACCTCAATGCCCCCAACCTAGCCCTGCAATTCGACGCCTACCACGCCCATAAAATCACCACGGACATGCCCAACGTCTGGGCAAAACACGGCCACCGCGCACGGCACATCCAGATTGCCAGCGCCGAAGGGCGGCACGAACCGGGCACTGGCGCGCTCGATTATCCAGAATTCTTCGCGCTGCTGGACGCGCAGGGCTATGTGGGCCACGTCAGCGGCGAATACTTCCCCGCGGGGCGCACCACGGACGGGCTGCACTGGATAAAACCACCCCGGCATGAAACCTGCTGACAGGATGCTGTCAGCAGGGCTGTGTCATACCCTCTGCATCAACAACCTGATGGAGACCACAATGACATTCGCCCCCACCAATGCCGTCGTCTGGACGGAAATCCGCGTCCGCGACCTGCACAAAGCCACGGCCTTCTATGCTCAGCTGCTGCAAAACGAGATGACCATCACCACCGACATGGGGCCTCAGCCGATGGCCGTGTTCAGCTATGCGGGCGATCCGGGCATCTCGGGCCATCTGATCGAGGGCACCCCCGCCCCCGCCGGCACCGGCAATATCGTCCACCTGCATGTGCCCGACACGCTTGAGGCCACCCGCGCCCGTCTGATCGCCGCCGGAGGCACCGTCCAAAGCCCCGATATTGAAATCCCGCCGGGTTCGTATTTCTATGCTGCCGATCCCGACGGCAACACCATCGGGCTGTTCCAGTATAAGGACTAAGCCATGCGCCGCGCCGACCGCCTGTTCCAGATTGTTCAATATCTCAGGGGCGGTCGGCTGCTGACGGCTGCGCAGCTGGCAGACCGACTGGAGGTGACGCCGCGCACGATTTATCGCGATATCGCCGATCTGATCGGCTCGGGCGTGCCGATCGAGGGCGAGGCCGGTGTCGGCTATCTGATGCGCGAGGGCTATGACCTGCCGCCGCTGATGTTCACGCAGGATGAAATTGTCGCGCTTGTGGCCGGGGCGCGGATGGTCCGGGCCTGGGGCGGGGCCAACATGGCCGCCGCCGCCGAAGAGGCCCTGGTCAAGATCAACGCCGTGCTGCCCGACACCGCCCGCACCCGCGCCAACGAGGTGCATGTCCACGCTTTCGACATGTCCCGCATGAGCGAGCTGGAACGCGCACGGCTGGATCAGATCGAACGGGCCACCAATACTCAGACCAGCCTGGACCTGACCTATCTGGACCTGTCAGAACAGCATAGCACCCGCCGCGTCCGCCCATTGGGCGCGTGGTATTGGGGTACGGTCTGGACCCTGACCGGATGGTGCGAGCTGCGGCAGGATTTCCGCTCGTTCCGGCTGGACCGGATCACCGACCTTAGCGAGGGGCCGCGCTTCAAACCGCAACGCGGCCAGACCTTGCGGGATTTCTATGCCTCGCGCCAACGCGAAGGGCGGCTTCGCCCCGATGGCAGGCTGGCTAGTCCTTGAACTCGATATTGCGCACCAGCCCCTCTTGTGCCGTCGAGGCCACCAGCCGCCCATCCTGCGTGAAAATCTGACCGCGGTTAAACCCGCGCGCCCCGCCCGACCACGGGCTGTCCATCACATAGAGCAGCCATTCATCCATGCGGAAATCATCATGGAACCAGACCGCGTGATCCAGGCTGGCGAATTGCATCTCAGGATCAGTGAAAGTCTTGCCAAACGGCAACATGCAGGTCGTCAGCAGCCCATAGTCCGAGGTATAGGCCAGCGCCGCCCGGTGCATCGCCCGATCGTCGCCAAACCCGCCGCGCAGACGCATCCACATAGCGTGGCTGGGGGGCATTTCTTCGCGGGTATAGGGGGGGCGCAGACCGACGGGGCGCATCTCGATCGGACGCGGCGAGCGCAGCCATTTCAGGAAATCCACGGGCAGCTCATCGGCCATTTCCTCGCCCACTTCGGAATCGGCCTTCAGGCCATCGGGGGCCGGCACGTCGGGCATGTCGTATTGGTGATGATAGCCCGGCTCGGTCCCATGGAAACTGGCCGCCAGGTTCAGGATCGGCTTGCCCGCCTGCACCGCGATCACCCGGCGCGTGGCAAAGCTGCGGCCATCGCGGTCCCGTTCGACCTGATACAAAACCGGCTGGGTCGCATCGCCCGGACGCATGAAATAAGCGTGCAGGGAATGCACGGGGCGTTCGTCCCCAACAGTGCGGATCGCCGACATCAACGCCTGCCCGATCACCTGCCCGCCAAAGGACCGCCCCCGCCCCTGAGGCGTTGCGATCCCGCGAAAATAGTTCTGTTCGACCTGCTCGACATCCAGAACATCGTCCAGCCATTGGCCCGGTTGGCGGTCTTGCTTGTTGTTCATCTGGCTACCCATTTTATCCTACAGCCCCTTAAACAGGGGCAATTCGCCCCCAAGTGCAAGGGCTTTCGCGGCGTCGCAGCATGGCGTTTCAGTGCCCAACCACCTGGGCATCGGCGCATTCGCTGCCGGGGGCCTCAAGCTCCAGCACAGAGTGGCTGACGTCAAACTGGCGGCGCAGCAGGTCCTTGACCGCGCGTTTCACCGGCTCTGCCGATACCGAGCCATCCAGCACCACATGCGCCTCCAGCGCGGTTTCATGTTCCTGCATGTGCCACAGGTGAACATGGTGAATATCCGCCACCCCCGGCACAGAGCGCAGCGCGCTGAGAACCGCGTTCAGATCCGTGCCCTCGGGCGCGCCCAGCATCAGAACACGGATCACCGGCAGCCCCCCCAGCCACGAATGCCACAGAATATAGCCTTCAACCTGCTGCGGGTTGAACAGCCGCTCGATTCCTTCGGCGGCCAGATAGATCGCGACCACGATCAGCGTGGTATAGTTGACCAGCGCGGCCACCACCTCGGCTCGGCCATAACCGAAGGTCATCCGCGCATCGGCCGGGCGTTTGCCGATCCGGCGCGCGGCAAAGGCAATCACCAAAGACAGCGCATCCGACAGATTGTGGATGGCATCCGCGATCAGCGCCAAAGACCCCGAGACAACCCCGGCCACGATCTGCGCCACCGTCAGCAGGATATTGACCACAACCGCCCAGACCACACGCTTGTCTCCGCTGTCCAGATCGGCGTGGTGGTGATGACTGTGATCATGCGGCATGGCGGGCCTCTAACGGTTACGGGTCAGTTGCAGGAAAACATCTTCCAGATCGGCCTCTTCGGTTTTGACGTCCCGAATGCGGATACCGGCGGCGCGCACCGATTCCAGCACATGTTCCGCGCTGGTCTGGTTTGCGTGATAGCTCAGCGCGATGGTCCCGTCCGCGCGGGTGCTGACCTCGATCCCCTCGGCCCGAGGCAGCGCGGCGGGCGTGTCCTCGGGCAGAACAACCATTGTCTTGGCGTCGATACTGCCCAGCAGATTGGCCGTGCTGTCGCGCGCTACCAATTCGCCTTGGTTAATGATGGCGATCTGGTCGCACATCTCTTCGGCTTCTTCCAGATAGTGCGTGGTCAGGATGATGGTCATGCCCTGCTGATTCAGCATCCGCACGTTTTCCCACAGCATTTGGCGCAGCTCGATGTCCACGCCCGCGGTGGGTTCATCCAGCACCAGAATATGCGGGTGATGGACCAGAGCCTTACCCAGCAGAAGGCGCCGCCGCATCCCGCCCGACAGGGTGCGGGCGTAGGCCTCGGCCTTGTCCTCCAGCCCGACCAGACGCAGGATTTCATCGCTGCGGCGCTGAGATTTGGGCACACCATACAGGCCCGCCTGCACCTCCAGCGCGCCGCGCGGGGTAAAGAACGGATCCAGGTTCAGCTCTTGTGGCATCACCCCGATCGAGGCGCGGCTCTGGCGCGGGTTCACGTCCTGATCAAAGCCCCAGATTTTGACAGAGCCCGCAGATTTCACCACCAGCCCCGCCAGGATGTTGATCATGGTGGATTTGCCGGCCCCATTGGGCCCCAAAAGCCCGAAAACCGACCCGCGCGGGATGTCCAGATCGACGCCTTTCAGCGCCTCTTTGCGCGGCTGGCCCTTGGCGCCGCCGTAAACCTTGCGCAAACCCCGGATTTCAATTGCGTTGCCGCTCATGGTGCTCTTGCCCCTGCTCGTCCTATCGCTCATAACTGGACCTAGTTGTTTTGCAGCCAAAAGGAAACAGCCCCAATGACGACGCAAGCGCCCGAAACCAAGATTGTCGAGAAAACCAAGATCGCCTGTGACGGCGGCGAAGGTGCCCTGGGCCATCCTCGCGTCTGGCTGACCATCCCTGCCGAGACCGGCTATGTCGAATGCCCCTATTGCGATGCCAAATACGTGCTGAAAGGCGCGGACGCCGCCTGAACGCCGGGGCTGCGCAGGGCCGCGCGGTCGGGATTTGAGTATTTTCATCAAGAAGAAACACAAGGGCGTGCCCGGCGGGCTGGTCGCGCCCCGATTTGCGTGGCAAAAAGAGCGGGCAGCGCAGGAAGGGAGCCGTCATGCAATTTGGAAAAGGGTGCCATCTTCATTTGATTGACGGCTCGGCGTTTATTTTTCGGGCCTATCATGCGCTGCCGCCTTTGACGCGGAAATCGGACGGGCTGCCGATTGGGGCCGTTGCCGGGTTCTGCAACATGATCCACAAATATGTGGAGGCCAACACCGGCCCGGATGCGCCCACCCATGTGGCGGTGATTTTCGATTATTCGGGCAAGAGTTTCCGTAACGATCTGTATGATCAGTACAAGGCCAACCGGCCGCCCGCGCCCGAAGATCTGGTGCCTCAGTTCCCATTGACGCGGCGGGCGACCGAGGCGTTCAATATCGCCTGCAAGGAGATCGAAGGCTTCGAGGCCGATGACATCATCGCCACCCTGTCCTGTCAGGCGCGCGATGCGGGCGGGCGGGTGACGATCATCAGCTCGGACAAGGATCTGATGCAGCTGGTGGGCGGCGGCGTGGAAATGCTGGATGCGATGAAGAACAAGCGCATCGATTCTGACGGCGTGGTAGAGAAATTCGGCGTGGGTCCCGAGCGCGTGGTGGATGTGCAGGCCTTGGCCGGGGACAGCGTGGATAACGTGCCGGGGGCGCCGGGGATCGGGATCAAGACAGCCGCGCTGCTGATCAACGAATTTGGCGATCTGGAAACTCTGCTGGACCGCGCCGAAGAGATCAAGCAACCCAAGCGCCGGCAGACTCTGATGGAAAAGCGCGCGCAGATCGAGCTGTCCAAGCAACTGGTGCAGCTGGATTGCGCGATGGAGCTGGGTTTCACCCTGGACGATCTTGAGGTTCGCGAGCCCGAGCCGGGCGTGCTGCTGCCGTTCCTGGCCGAAATGGAGTTCCGGACGCTGCTGAAACGCGTGGCCGATCAACTGGGGGCCGAGGCTCCGGCGGTTGTGGATACGGACCCTGCCGGGGCCGAGCCGGGCACGGCCGATACGCCCGCGGCCCTCCCGTTCAAGCCCGAGGAATACGAATGCCTGCGCGATGCGGCCGCCCTGCAAAAATGGATTGATCGCGCCTATGAACGCGGCCATATCGCCGTGGACACGGAAACCACGGGGCTGGACGAAATGCGCGTCGATCTGGTGGGGATTTCCCTGTGCGTTGACCCCGGTACGGCCTGCTATATTCCGCTGACGCACAAGGATGGCTCGGACGATCTGTTTGGCTCGGACAACCTGGCCGAGGGGCAGATGCCCGTGCAGCAGGCGCTGGACATGCTGGCACCGCTTCTGGCCGATCCCTCGGTGATGAAAATCGGTCAGAACATGAAATACGACGCCAAGATTTTCGCCCGCTACGGCGTCACTGTCGCCCCCTATGACGACACGATGCTGATGTCCTATGCGATGAATGCCGGGCTGCATGGCCACGGGATGGATGCGCTGGCCGAACGCTATCTGAGCCACACCCCGATCTCGATCAAGTCCCTGCTGGGGACGGGAAAATCCGCCATTACCTTTGACCGCGTTCCCATAGAGGACGCCGTGAAATACGCGGCCGAGGATGCCGACATCACCCTGCGCCTGTGGCAATTGTTCAAACCCCAGCTGCATCAGACCCGCGTCACCACCGTCTATGAAACGCTGGAACGGCCCCTGTCGCCCGTACTGGCCCGTATGGAGATGCACGGCATCAAGGTTGACCGCGATACCCTGTCGCGCATGTCCAACGCCTTTGCCCAGAAAATGGCGGGGTACGAGGCCGAGCTGTATGAGCTGGCCGGGCACGAATTCAACGTCCAGTCCCCCGCGCAAGTGGGCAAAATCCTGTTCGAGGAAATGGGCCTGGAGGGCGGCAAGAAAACCAAGACCGGCCAGTGGTCCACCCCCGCCACCACGTTGGAAGACCTGGCAACCGAGCATGATTTCGCCGCCCGCGTGCTGGATTACCGCCAGTTGCAGAAACTGAAATCCACCTACACGGACGCGCTGCAAGACCACATCAACCCCGACACCGGCCGCGTTCATACGTCTTATGTGCAGACCGGCGCGAACACCGGGCGCCTGGCCTCGACCGATCCAAACCTGCAAAACATCCCTGTCCGCTCCGAGGAAGGCCGCCGCATCCGCGAGGCCTTTGTCGCGGAAGAAGGCAAGCTTCTGCTGTCGCTCGACTACTCGCAAATCGAGCTGCGCATCCTGGCCGAGATGGCCGGCATCGACGCGCTGAAACAGGCCTTCAAGGACGGGCTGGACATTCACGCCATGACCGCCTCTGAGATGTTCGACGTCCCGCTGGATCAGATGACTCCGGACATCCGACGCCGCGCCAAGGCGATCAACTTCGGCGTGATCTACGGCATCTCGGGCTTCGGCCTGGCCCGCAACCTGCGCATTCCGCGGGCCGAAGCCCAAGGCTTCATCGACCGCTATTTCGAGCGCTTCCCCGGCATCCGCAGCTACATGGACGAAACCACGCAATTCGCCAAAGACCACGGCTATGTCCAAACCATGTTCGGCCGCAAAATCCACACGCCCGAAATCAACGCCAAAGGCCCCGGCGCGGGCTTTGCCAAACGCGCCGCGATCAACGCCCCGATCCAAGGCACCGCCGCCGACGTGATCCGCCGCGCCATGATCCGAATGGAAAGCGCCATCACCGACCTGCCTGCAAAAATGCTGCTGCAAGTACATGACGAACTACTGTTCGAGGTCGAGGCCGACCACGCTGAGATCATCATCTCACGCGCCCGCGAAGTGATGGAAAGCGCCGCAGACCCTGCTCTTAAGCTCTCCGTGCCCCTGACTGTTGACGCTGGCCAAGGTCTGAACTGGGCCGAGGCCCACTGATTCTCCGCCCAGCCGCTCGGGCATCTCAGTGAGTATTTGGATCAGCAAGAAACGGGCTGCATAGCCCCGTCCCCCCGCCGTTTCCGGGTTGAGAACGGGGCCGCTTCTTCCTGAACGGTCATCGGCTCTCCAGCCTGTACCGTACGGCACTTGTCGCAGATAAAAGTTAACAGCGCCTTTCCGCTTCTTTTTGATAAAAATACTCAAATTCCAACAGAGCGGAATACACGGGCTGGATGAGGGGAGAGGCTAGTCGGAAAACAAGTAGTCCACGTTCAGAATTTCAGTGGCTTGCTCTTCCGGAAAGGACAGGAATTGCGCCAAGGCGGCTGCGTTTTCTGCTAGGCTTGCCGTCTCGCGCAGGCGGGTGTGGTGCTCGAATTCGGCGTCTCGGATCGCGTCGCTTTCATAGACGATATCCTGCCGGATCGTGGGCAGGAGCCGCTCCCAGGTTTCGTCTGAGGTATGCTCACCCGCCAAGCCGATCCGCATGGCGTGGCCGACCAGAAAATCATCGGTGAATTCGCATTGGATTTCCAGCATGCGCGTGACAGAGCGGTCGCCGGCGAAATCGCGTAGCAGATCCAGGTTTGCCGGATCCACGCAGATGATCAGCCGGTTCGTGGCGAAATAATCAAACAGCATCCGCATCAGCGCCCGTTGGTGCCGCATCCGTTTGGGCAAAGTGGCCTGAATCCCCCCCAGATCGGGCAGAAGCGTGTCCTCTTCGTTGAACAGATATTCAATCGACGGAATGTCCGCAGAATGTTTGATCAGCCCCAGCAGGCGCTTGGCGACGTGCCATTTCTTGCAGATGAGGATTAGCAGTTCGCGCTCGCGGCCCAGTGTGCTTTCGGTTTCCCAAAAGCGCATCCCAAAGCGGCGCCCGATCCGGCCGCGCCCGACCAGAAAGGCGAACAGGCTCTGGCCTTCGTTCGAGATTTTGAACTCGGCCCCTTTAGCGGCATAGAGATCGCCCAGACGTTCTTTGAGCTCATGCGCCTCGGGGCTGATTTTGCGCGCAAACAAGAAGTCCTGGCTAAGCAGCAAGTCATAGTGATCGTTATAGAAATTCACCGGCATACCGTAGTCGGTGAACATCAGGAATGTCAGCGTTCGTGTGCGGATTTCGGTTTCCGGAACCAGGTGACGGACCAGTGTCTGAAAGAAGGTTTCGTCCGGAATCCATGTGGTGCGGAAGAATTTCATCACATCGGGGCGATTGCGGGTGAAATCCAGAATCCACTCGATCGTGCGGCGGCGCAGGCACCACCACTGGCTGCCGATCTGAACCTGAATATCCTCGGGGATGGGGCGTTTCAGGCCCAGTTTGCGCTGCGCATTCAGCATCCCGTAGAACAGCCGCTTATGTTTGCGTTCGTTCAGATAGTGGCGATAGATCAGGCGGTCCTCTTTCATGCCGGTCTTGATCCAGTCGCTTTCGAAAAAATCGAAGCTTTCGATATAGTCGCAATCGTCCGCATCCAGAAAATCATGGGCGAATTCGGCGGATTTGATCGCCATGCAATCGCCCGAGACCATCATGAAATGCGTGGCCCGCGGAAAGGCCTGCACGGCACTTTCGACAGCATTCAGCGTGGCCTGCACCAGGCTCCATTCGCCCCAGCCGCATTTGATGCGTTTATGGGCGAAGGTCACGTTTGGGTTGTCCTTCAGCGCGGTCTGGATCTTTTCGTAATCGGCATCCGAGGCCCGCCCGTCGAAGTGAATCGACATATAATCCCCAACCGCCGTCAGACGTTCGGCCTGCTGGATGATGGCGTCCGGGTCCTTGTGACACAGAAGGATGAAGGCAATTGTTGCCATGAAAGAGGCGCTGCTCCGCTACTTGTTTTTCTGCATATTAGGCGGCAATTGAACCTGTGGGAACCATGGCTGCCGTATTTTCCACAGGTGTTTCCAAGGCTTCTACCTTACGTTAGATTGACCGCGGGTTACCTTCGCTACTATCTTTGGATAATAAACGTAAAATTAAGGCATCCTGTGTGGTAATCGCCTGAAATTGGAGGCAGATTCAATGGGTTTTCCAGGCACCTGGATGACAGAAAGCGAAAGTGTCATCTATCGGGTGGTTCCAAAATGCGCGTGCTCGACCATCGGGCAGATCATGTTCTATTCGGACCACGGTACGTTCTTTGACGGCGACATTCATGACGCCCAGTCAGGTATGCATAAATGGGCGTTCGAACACAGCCAGCCGGTGATCGAACGGACGGTGCGCGATCATTCGTCCTATGCGTTCACCTGTGTGCGCAATCCCTATACGCGGGTGCTCAGCTCGTTTTTCGATAAGATCTGCGGCATTCAGCGCAATGGCAAACGCTATCGCGGGAATCTGGTGCCGCTGCTGATTCAGAAATACGGAATCGAGGTGGGCGGCCCCGAAGGCAAAGAAGAGTTCGACCAGATTCGCAGCTTCCGCCGGTTTTTGCTGTTCGTCCGCGATACCATCCGCTTCCGTAAACCGATGGATCCCGACATCCACTGGTCAGCCGTTTCGGGACATGTATCGACCTATGTGATGAACGGCGGCACCTATGATCACATCTTCTGGACCGAGAAGTTCAACGACGGGATGCAAACCGTTCTGGACAACATCGAAACACCGCACAAAGTGTCTCTGACAGACATTCCGCGCTTCAATGAATCCGAAGGGCACGGGCCCAAACGCGCCCATCCGGTCGAGGATTATTTTGACGATCTGTCCATGCATCTGATGTACGAGATCTATAAATCCGACTTCGATCTGTTCCGCTATGACTTTGAAAACCCAGGGAATAAAATGCCTATCGGTGAGATCGACCTGCACGAGGTCCACGCCAAACTGGGGGGCTGATCACAGCACCCCGGCCTGACGGAACAGCGCCTGCAAATCGGTCTCGGGGCGGGCGCCCATATGGCTGATAACCTCGGCGGCGGCGATGCAGCCCATGCGGCCCGCCACCTCCAGCGAGGCACCCGTTGCATAGCCATACAGGAACCCGGCGGCGAATTGATCGCCTGCTCCGGTGGCATCTACGGGGGTGATTTCTGTCACCGGGACCACGGCCTCTTCTTCGCCGCGCACCAGCACCACATCATGGCCCGACCGGGTACAAACCACGGTGCCCGCATCCTGCGCGGCCTGTTCCAAAGCGCTGCTCAGATCCGTTTGGTACAGCGATTCCCATTCGTGCTGATTGCCGATCACATAGTCCAAGTCCTTGACCAGACGTCGGAAATCATCGCGGTGACGTTCCACGCAGAACGGATCGGACAGGGCGATCCCGGCCTTGCCCCCAGCATCGCGACACAGTTTGGCCGCGCGTTCGAAGGCCTGTTTGCCCTTGGGTTTGTCGTAAAGATAGCCTTCAAGGAACAGCACCTCGGCCTGGCCGGCCACGGTATCGGACACGTCATCGGGCCCCAGCTCGGACGAGATGCCCAGATAGGTATTCATCGAGCGTTCACCATCCGGCGACACAAAAATCATCGAGCGCGAGGTTGGCAGCTCGCCTCCCGTTACCGGGGCATTGACAAAATCCGTGCCGCCATTGGCCATCGAATCCGCATAGAACCGGCCCAGAGCGTCATCCTGCACACGGCCGATAAAGCCGGTTTTAAGCCCCAGATTTCCCAGCCCTGCCAGCGTGTTGGCTACGGACCCGCCCGGCGCCTGCACCCGCTTCGTCATCGCGCCATACAGCATCTCTCCGCGTTCGCGTTCTACCAGTTGCATGATGCCTTTCTGAATGCCCATCAGATCCAGAAAACTGTCATCGGCCTGGCTAAGCACGTCCACAACAGCGTTTCCGATGCCGACGACCTGGTATTTTTTCGCGGGAGAAGTCATGGGGTTTTGTCCTCATACATGCACAGATCGCGGATCAGGCAGGCGTTGCATTTGGGTTTGCGGGCGACGCAGGTATAGCGCCCGTGCAGGATCATCCAGTGATGGGCGTGCTGCTGAAAATCGACGGGGATGTTATCCTCGATCGCGCGTTCCACGGCCACCACATCCTTGCCTGGGCACACGCCCGAGCGATTGCCGAACCGGAAAATATGCGTGTCCACGGCCTGCGCGGGGTAGTGCCACCACATGTTCAGCACCACATTGGCCGTCTTGCGCCCCACGCCGGGCAGCGATTCCAGAGCCGCGCGGGAATTGGGAACCTCGCCGCCATACTCATCCACCAGGATGCGGGCCATTTTCATCACGTTCTTGGCTTTGTTGCGATACAGGCCGATGGTCTTGATATGTTCGACCAGCTGCTCTTCGCCCAGATCCAGCATTTTCTGCGGCGTGTCGGCGATTTTGAACAGCTTGGACGTGGCCTTGTTCACGCCCTTATCCGTGGCCTGCGCCGACAGGGCCACCGCCACCACCAGCGTATAGGCGTTCACATGGTCCAGCTCGCCCTTGGGTTCGGGTTCGCTGGCCTGAAAGCGGGCGAAGATCTCGCGGATCGTATGATAATCAAGCTGTTTTGCCATGCGCCCACCTATGCCCCGGAGCGCCGCGCCGCTCAAGCCTTTCCCGCAAGTTTCGGGTCGATATGGCCTGGACGTGGCGGTATCGTCGCGCCAAAGGAAAGGACGAGACATGTCGCATATGGAAGCGGGGTATCATTATCAGGTCATGCGCCGCGCGTTGGATCTGATCGACGCGCAGCCGGGCCTGTCCCTGGCCGATCTGGCCGCGAAAATGGACATGAGCCCCGCGCATTTTCAACGTCTGTTTTCCCAATGGGTCGGCGTATCGCCCAAGCGCTATCAGCAATATCTGACGCTGGACCACGCCAAGGCGCTGTTGCAGCAGAACATGACGACGCTTCAGGTCAGCCATTCTGTGGGCCTGTCCGGCAACGGCCGCCTGCATGATCTGTTCATAAGATGGGAGGCCATGAGCCCCGGCGATTACGCCCGCGCAGGGGACGGCGTCACCGTCTATTGGGGCTGGTTCGACAGCCCCTTCGATCTGACTCTGGTGATGGGCACCGATCGCGGGCTGTGCGGGCTGGCCTTTGCCGCCGAAACCGGCACCGAGGCCGCCATGCAGGATATGGTCAGCCGCTGGCCCAAGGCGACATTTACCGAAGACCCGATGCACCTGAAACCCTGGGTCGATACGGCCTTTGCGCAAAAAGGCGAAACCGCACTGCACATGATCGGCGCGCCCTTTCAGATCAAAGTATGGGAGGCGCTGCTGCAAATCCCCTCGGGCCATGTCACCACCTATTCGGAAATCGCCCAAAGCATCGGCAATCCCAGGGCCGTGCGCGCCGTGGGCACCGCCGTGGGGCGTAATCCGGTCAGCTGGCTGATCCCGTGTCACCGGGCCTTGCGCAAATCGGGGGGCTTGGGCGGGTATCACTGGGGTCTGCCGGTGAAACGCGCGCTTCTGGCCTATGAATCCGCCCGCGCTGACGCCGGGTAGATGCGCGAAATCCCGCGCAAGTTCACATAAACATGTTTAGACCGTGACGGGCCTCCCCATATAATAAGGGCTGTCCGCCTATGCGGAGCTAAAGCTATGAGGCACAATATGATCCGAGCATCGAAAGCCATCGCCGTTCTTAGCGGCTCGGCCCTTCTTCTGACCACCGCCTGCACCAGCCCCGAGCATCTGGGCGGCACGGACCCGAACCGCAAAGCCAAAGAGGGTGCCTTGCTGGGCGGGTTCCTGGGGGCGATCTCGGGGGCGATGGTGTCCAAGGACGAAAAGAAAGGCGCCATCGTCGGTGCGGCCATCGGTGCCGGTGTGGGCGCGGCCATCGGCAACAATCTGGACAAACAAGAGGCCGAGCTGCGCCAGGATCTGGACGGCAATGTCGGCATTCAGAACACCGGCGACCGGCTGATCGTGACCATGCCGCAGGACATCCTGTTCGCCACCGACAGCACCTATGTGCAGTCCGGGCTGCGTGATGACATCCAGACCGTGGCGCTAAGCCTGAACCGTTATCCTGACACCACCGTGCAGGTTGTGGGCCATACCGACAACACCGGCTCGGCCGCGTATAATCAGGATCTGAGCCAACGCCGCGCCGGTGCCGTGGCCGACATTCTGATCAGCGCAGGCGTTCGCGCGGGCCGCGTGCAGACCATCGGCCGGGGCGAAGATGCGCCCATTGCCTCGAATCTAGAGGCCAGCGGACGAGCCCAGAACCGCCGGGTCGAGATTGTCATCCTGCCGAATTGATCCATACTCGGTTTCATCCCGAAACGCCTCGTCCCTACCGGGCCGGGGCGTTTTTTTTCTGAACAAAGAGGAGCAACATGAGCACCCCTACCCTTCTGACGATTTCCGGCGCTCTGCGCGCGGGCAGCTATAACCGCCAGCTGATTGCTCAGGCCGTGCGGGCCTTTGGCCCCGCCACCGTGACCGAGGCCGACCTGAACCTGCCGCTTTACGATGGCGATCTGGAGGCCGCGCAGGGCATCCCCGCCTCTGTTCAGACTTTGGCCGATCAGATCAGGCAGGCCGACGGGATCATCCTGTCCTCACCCGAATATAACAAGGGCATCCCCGGCGTGCTGAAAAACGCTCTGGACTGGGTCAGCCGTATCGAAGGCGCGGTGCTAAAGGGCAAACCCCTGGCGCTGATGTCTGCCGCAGCGGGCCGCACGGGCGGCGAGACCGCGCAATATATGGTGCGCGCCTGCCTAGCCCCTTTGCAGCCCCGGCTGATTGCCGGCCCCTTCGTGATGATCGCGGGGGCCGCGCGTGAATTCAGCGCTGGCCAGCTGGAAAACGATCAGTATCTGACGGCAATTACCGCGCAGATGCAGGCTCTGCGTGCGGAAATCGAGCGCTGAACCTTCAGGCGGCCTGACGTTCGCGCCACAGGGTAAACAGCCCCGCAGCCACGATCAGCGCCGCCCCCAGGATCACGTTCAGCCGGATCGCCTCGTTGAAGGCGACGATCCCCAGAACCGAGGCGAACACCAGCTGCAAATAGGCAAATGGCTGCACCGAGCTGGCCTCGGCCACCTCGTAGCAGCGGATCAGCAGGAAATGCCCCAGGGCTCCGGTCAGGCACAGCACCACCATCCAGATCCAATCGGGGGCGCTCATCGGTTCCCAGTACCAGGCGCCGACGGCCGTCATCGCCACCATACCCACCGTGCCCGTCCAGAAAAAACTGGTGGCTGAGCTGTCCTTGCGTGCCACGAAACGCGTCAGCAAACCGTAAACCGCGAACATCAGCGCCGAGACCAGCGGAATGATCGCAGCGGGCTGGAACACGCCGAAGCCCGGCTCCAGAATGATCACAATCCCGATGAACCCCACGCCGATCGCCACCCACCTGCGCCAGCCGACACGCTCGCCCAGGACGGGGCCGGACAGGGCCGCAATCAGCAATGGATAGCAGGCAAAAACAGCGTGACTTTCGACCAGTCCAAGAATGGTAAACCCCCAGATTGCAACGCAAATCTCGGCCACTAACAGGACGGCGCGAAACGCCTGTAGCAGCGGCTGCGCGGTCGCCGCAGCCTGCCGGATCCCCCCCGCCTGACGCGCACCGATTGCCATAACGAAAGCCGCGAAAAACCAATAGCGGATCATCACCACCATCAGCACGTTATATTCCCCCGCCAAATGCCGCGAGATCCCGTCCTGCATCGCAAAAACAAAGGTCGTGGCCACCATCAGCCAAATACCAAGACGAGTGTTATCCTGTGTCATTCCGGAACCTTTCGCGCGACCGTCATGTGCCGTTTTCGCCCGAATCCAGACCGGCGGGCGACCTCAAAACCGGCATTTTGCAGCCCGCGACGGACGAATCCAGCCGCTGTATAGGTGGCCGCTGTGCCCTGGGGTGCGGTATGGGCGCCGACCTCAGCCATCAGGGACTCTTCCCATAATTCGGGATTCTTTGCTGGCGAAAACCCATCCAGAAACCACGCATCCGCGCGCCCGCTCCAGGCTGGTAAGCTGTGACGCGCATCCCCTTGGATCATCCGGAATTCAAGCCCCGGCAGCGACAGCGAGGCGGCTGGCCAATGAGGGGCGAATTCCGCGGCCAGATCGGCGATCTCGGGAAAGGCCCACTGCGCGCGGATCATTTCCTCGGCGGACATCGGGAAGGCCTCGAATGTGGTGAAATGCAGCACACCTCTCTGCCCGCTTTCACGCCACAACCGCACCGCCGCAAGCAGGTTCAGCCCGGTTCCGAAACCCAGCTCGGCAATGTGGAATCCATCCCGAAACCGCCCCGGCAGCCCGTTGCCATCCAGAAAAACATAGGCCGTTTCCGCCAGCCCGTTATCCAGGCTGAAATAAGGGTCATCAAATCGGGTGGAAACCGGAATCTCTCCGTCCCGCCATTCCAGTTCGGCGCGCTGGTCTTGCATCCGCTGATCCCTTAGAAGCTGTGTGAAACGCGCCGAGAATGCAGAGGCCCGGAGGGAATGGCAATGGTAGATGTGACAATTTACGGGGCGGGAATCTTCGGCCTGTCCGTCGCCTGGAGCTGCCTGAAAAAAGGGGCCACGGTACGCGTCATAGATCCGGCAGGGCCAGGCGCGGGCAGCAGCGGCGGGCTGGTCGGGGCACTGGCCCCACATGTCCCCGAGAATTGGAACGAAAAGAAGCAATTCCAATTCGAAAGCCTGATGATGGCACAAAGCTGGTGGGCCGAGATTACGGCAGCGGGCGGCAAAGACAGCGGTTACGGGCGCACCGGCCGGCTGCAACCAATTGCAGATGCCCATGCGTTAGCGCTGGCGCGCGCGCGTGCCGGCACGGCCCAAACTCTGTGGCAGGGCCAGGCGCAATGGACGGTGATCCCCTTGGACGCGGCCCCGCACAAGACAGCGCACTGGACCCCGCACAGCCCCTCAGGCTGGCTGATCCACGATACGCTGACCGCCCGAATGCACCCCCGGATGGCCTGCGCCGCGCTGGCCGCCGCCATCACGGCCAAAGGCGGGCATATCACCCCCGATGCGGACCCCGAGGGCCGTATTCTCTGGGCGACCGGCGTGCAAGACCTGCAAGAGATCTCAGCCGCACACCACCGAAGCTTTGGCAATGGGGTGAAAGGGCAGGCGGCCTTGCTGCACCTGGACATTGCACATAACGTCCCGCAGATTTTCGCGGATGCGGTACATGTTGTTCCCCATGTAGATGGCACGGTTGCCATCGGCTCTACCTCTGAGCGCGCGTTTGACGATCCGCACACAACGGATGCGCAACTGGATCAGGTGATCGCACGAGCAGTTGCCGCCGTGCCCGCGCTTCAGCAGGCCACGATTATCGAACGCTGGGCGGGTGTGCGCCCCCGATCACGCTCGCGCGCGCCGGTCCTGGGCAGGCACCCCCTGCACCCGGACGCATTCATCGCCAACGGCGGGTTCAAGATCGGCTTTGGCATGGCCCCCAAAGTCGGAGAGGTCATGGCAGAACTGATCCTGACCGGCCGAAACCACATCCCCGAAGGCTTCGCCCCAACAGCCAGCCTTTGAACACGGCACGAACAGATCGACACCCCGCCTTCGCCTGCATACACGGGCGCAACCCCGATCAGGCACATCCTGCACCGAGTCTGCTTAACGAAGGATTACGGGAAACCGCCCCTGTCCGGACGTGGGAGGGCGGGTGGGCGTCCGGACAGGGGCGCCTCAAGGCCTGCGCAACGTCTTTCCTGCCAATTCCTGACTGAACGGCAGCGGCAGCGGCTCCAGCCCCAACCGCGCCCGATAAACCGGCAGCGATTCCGCCACCCGCATCACATAATTCTGCGTCTCGGTAAACGGGATCATTTCGACCCAATCCACCACATCCACCCGCAAGGACCGTGGGTCGCCGAACCGCTCGATCCATTGGTCCGGCCTACTGGGGCCAGCGTTATAACCAGCTGACACCAAAACGATATTTCCGCCAAAACGCTCGGACAGGCTGGCCAGGTATGCGCTGCCCAGCACCGCGTTATAGCTCCAGTCGCTCAGAACTTTGCCGGGCTCGTGGCTGACCCCCAGTTCACCCGCCACCTGAGCCGCCGTCCCCGGCATCAACTGCATCAACCCCATCGCCCCCGCGCCACTGACAACCTGCGGATCAAACTCGCTTTCCCGGCGCGCAATGGACAAAGCCAACGCCATCGGAACCGGCAAATCCAACCGCTGCATCGGATGCAGCGCATAGTAAGGCGCAGGCAGCGTAATACCCCGTTTCGCCGCCGCCTTGGCGATCATGACCTGAAGGTGGGGCTCTTGCAAATCAATCGCCGCCTGGCCCAGTTGCGCCGCCGCCTCAGGCTCCAGCGTGCTGGCCAGATGGGTCAGGAATTGCTCGGCCAGTGTCAATTCTCCTGCATTCAACGCCAGAAGACCGGCCTGAAACACATCCGATCCGACAAAAGCAGCCTGACGCCAATCCGGAACCGGATCGCGCCCGGCCAGAGAGGTATCGAACGGCACGCCAGCGCGTTCCGCCGCAAGCAGGCCATAATAACTGGTCTGATATGCGGCCCCTTCGGCATAGGCCACCCGAGCACCCTCGGCATCGCCCATTGCCTCTTGGGCGCGGCCGATCCAATACCCCGCACGGCCCAGCGAAATCGGAGTCTCAACCGAGGCCCGGAACCGTTGGAAATGATCCAGGGCGCGTTCGGGCGCGTTCAGAAACCGCACCGACAGATAGCCAGACAACCATTCCAGATCAGAATAGGCATACCCGTCCGCAGGCTGCGTATGATGCAACGAGGCCACCTGATAGGCCTCGGCATAGCGCCCGTCCCGCATCAGATCGCGCACCAGATACCGTCGCCAGCCTGCCCAGCTTAGCGGCTGCCCCAGGGTGTTGGCGCCTTGGCTGCGACGCAGAATAATGTCCAGCGCACCGTCCGTGCGCCCCTTGCGTATCCGCCACTGGAACCGCTCATAGGCCAGGCCCGGATCGTCCCGCAGCGCAGCGGGGACCGCCTCGATCAGGCTGTCAACATTCCGGGCCTGACTGCGCAGGCCGCGTCTGGCGGCGGCCAGCTTGTTCCAGTCCTCGCCTACCAGAGACTGCATTTGCTGCGCATCCCCGCGCAGCCCGCGCCACAACGCCATGTCCATCCGCGCCTGATGATGCGGCGCCAGATGCGTGCCATAGGCCGCCGTCAACGCCTCGTGGCTGGTTTCGTCCAGATCCATTGTCCGCCAGGCCCGCACCAGTTCAGCCTGGGCTGCCTCTGCCCGGCCAAGCGCAAAAAGCGCCCGCGCATAGGCCAGAACTCCGGCCCCGGTCTGAGGGCGCTGGCTGGCAAAAAAGGCTGCGATCTGCGCGGGGGGCACGGTTTCCAGCTGGGCTTCGGCCCGTTTGCGCATCCGGTGCAGACCAGGCCAATCCGGATGCAGCGCCAGAAACTCCTGCACCTCTGCAAAACTGCCCTGGCCAGACCGCAGCCGCATCCAGACCAGCAGATCCGACCCCACGGGCCCCGCGCGCGCTGCCAGTCGCGCCGCAGTGTCCCAGTTTCCGGCACGGGCGGCGGAAATCGCGCTGGCCTCGGGGCTGGGGCCGGCTGCGTGCAGCCCGGCTGCGTTCAGACAAATTACCAAAATCAAGGCAAAACTACGGAACATCTCTTGCCTTTCCAAAGGAACAAAGGATATGCAACCGCAGCTTAATTGTGCACCTGCGTGCCTGCAAATCACGAAGATGGCAGGTCAGCGGCGTTCTGCCGGGGTGCATAAATTTTCTCCGGGTCTCTACCCGCCTTAACACGAAAGGAGCGTGTCATGTTTAAAGGGTCATTTCCTGCCCTGGTCACGCCGTTCAAGAACGGCGAGCTGGATCTGGAGACGCTCAAGAAGCTGATCGAATGGCATATCGGCGAAGGCACCAACGGGTTCGTGCCCGTCGGCACCACCGGCGAAAGCCCCACCCTGACCCATCGTGAGCACGAGATCGTCATCGAAGAGGTCGTCAAGGCCGCAGCCGGCCGCGTGCCCGTGATTGCCGGTGCCGGCAGCAATAACACGCTGGAAGGCATTCGCCTGATCCAACACGCCGAGAAAGTCGGCGCCGATGCTGCGCTGGTCGTGACGCCTTATTACAACAAACCCACGCAACGCGGCCTGATCGCGCATTATACCGCGCTGCATGATTGCTGTGCGCTGCCGATCATCATCTACAATATCCCCGGTCGCTCGATCATTGATATGACGCCGGATACGATGGGCGCGCTGGCGCAACTGCCTCGGATCGTGGGGGTGAAGGATGCCACAGGCGATCTGAACCGCGTCAGCCAGCAGCGCCGCACCTGCGGCTCCGATTTCTGCCAGCTGTCCGGCGAGGATGGCACCGCGCTGGGGTTCAATGCCCATGGCGGGGTTGGCTGCATCTCGGTTACCGCGAATGTCGCGCCGCGCCTGTGCGCCGAGTTCCAGGCGGCAACGCTGGCCGGGGATTATGCCAAGGCGCTGGAATATCAGGACAAACTGATGCCCCTGCACGAAGCGATCTTTGTCGAGCCCGGCCTGGTTGGCGTCAAATACGCCATGTCCAAGCTGGACCTGTGCAGCGAAGAGGTCCGCCTGCCGCTGACCGGCCTGCTGGACAGCACCAAGGCCCAGATCGACGCGGCCATGCAGCACGCAGGCCTGATCTGACCGATCTCAGCCCAAAGCCCGCCCGATCCGGCGGGCTTTTTCGCACCTGCACCCTGTTCTGCCCTATCCCCTGTTCTGCCCCGTCGTAGAAACGCAAAACGCGGCCCCAGGGGCCGCGCAGTTTTTTTAGCAAGGGGTCGGATTACTCGACCGACAGGTTGATCGCCGATTCGCGGCCATCACGGCCTGCTTGCAGCTCAAAGCTGACTTTCTGACCGTCTTGCAGGCCGGTCAGACCCGAACGCTCGACTGCCGAGATGTGCACGAAGACATCTTTGCTGCCGCCATCGGGCGCGATGAACCCGTAACCTTTGGTGGTGTTGAACCATTTTACGGTGCCAGTGGCCATATCCGTATTCTCCTGTTTATTGCAGCCCGCGGTGGTGCGGCTGCCCGGCGTAGTCGGTCTGGATCGAAGACTGAACGCCGCAAAAACGGGAGACAGTAGGTCGAAATAGAATAACATTAGCGTGCCCCATATGATCACAAGACCGCCGCCAGACAAGCCCCTAGATGGAAAGAGCGGACCAAATGGCCCGCTCTTGCCCAGTTCTGAATGGATCTGCGATCAAATCCCTGTGTCGACGATCGCTTTGGCCAGAATTGGCACGGTTTGCGCGTTCAGGCCGGCAATATTCAGGCGCGAATCGCCAACCATATAGATCGCGTGCTCGGCGCGCAGGCGTTCGACCATCTCGGCCGAGGCCCCCAGACGCGAGAACATGCCCCGGTGCTGCGCAATGAATCCAAACCGATCCGAGCCCGACAGTTTTTGCAACTCATCCGCCATTTGCTGACGCAGCCCCAGCATGGACAGGCGGACCTCTTCCAGCTCGGCGGCCCAATCGGCGCGCAGGGTGTCATCGTTCAGGATCATCGTCACCAGGCGCGCGCCGTGATCGGGCGGGAACGAGTAGTTCTGCCGGTTCAGATAGTTCAGCGTGCCCTGGGTCAGCGTTTTCAGCCCTGCATCCTGGGCCACGGCCATCAGGATGCCGGTGCGCTCGCGGTAGATCCCGAAATTCTTGGAGCAGCTGGCCGCGATCAGACATTCCGGCACGCTAGAGGCCACCAGCCGGGTCGCGGCGGCGTCTTCCTCCAGACCGTCGCCAAAGCCCTGATACGCAATGTCGATCATCGGCAGCGCGCCGGTTTTCAGCAGCAGCGCAACCAGTTCCTGCCACTGGCCCATGTTCAAGTTCGCGCCGGTCGGGTTGTGGCAGCAGCCGTGCAGCAGCACCACGTCGCCGGGCTTCGCATCGGCCAGATCGGCCAGCATACCGTCGAAATCCACGCCGCGGGTTTCTGCATCGAAATAACGATACTGAACCGTCGGAATGCCCAGATGTTTCAGGATCGACAGGTGGTTCGGCCAGGTCGGATTAGACACGAACACACGCACATCCGGGTTGGCCATGCGCACCATCTCAAAGGCCTGACGGCAAGCGCCGGTCCCGCCGGGGGTGGCTGCGGCGGCGACATTTTCGCGCGCGACAGCATCGCCCAGCACCAGGTTCACCATCGCATCACCATAGGCCGGATCCCCGGCCAGAGCCACGTAGGACTTGGTGGTTTCCTGTTCCCACAGCAGTTTTTCAGCGGCCTTCACGGCGCGCATCACCGGGGTTACGCCCTCGGCATTTTTGTAGACACCGACGCCCAGGTCGATCTTGGTCGGGCGCGGGTCTTCCTTGTACAGTTGCATCAGCGCAAGGATTTTATCTGCGGGTTGGGTTTTCAGGTTGCTGAACATTGTCCTCTCAGGCCTCTCCGGTAGCGACGGGCAAGGTGGGGAAGGCGCCCCACTCGGTCCATGACCCGTCATAAATGGCGTGATCGCTTTTCCCCATTCGTTCCAAGGCCAGGCAGAGCACGGCAGCCGTTACGCCGGACCCGCAAGATGCGATCACAGGCTTGGACAGATCGACGCCCGCGCCTTCGAAAATGGCGCGGCAGTCATCGGGGGTTTTCATCGTGCCGTCGGTTTCCAACAGCGCGTCATAGGGCACGTTGCGCGCGCCGGGAATGTGGCCCCCGCGCAGCCCTTCGCGGGGCTCGGGCACCTCGCCGCGGAACCGCTCGGCCGAGCGGGCATCCACCAGCACATGATCGCCCAGCTTCGAGGCCGAGGACACCTGCGTGACGTCCTTCACCATATGCGACTGGCGCCGCACCGTCATGTGGCGGTCCCGAACAATGGGCGGCATGTCCTCGGTCGGGTGGCCCTCGGCGCGCCATTTGGGCAGACCGCCATCCAGCACGGCGATGTTTTTCTGGCCCATCAGCTTGAACAGCCACCACACGCGCGGTGCCGAATAGATGCCCTGACTGTCATAGACCACCACCTGATGCCCGTCACCCACACCCAGGGCGCGCATCCGGCTCATGAATTTTTCGACCGGAGGCACCATATGCGGCAGGTCCGAGCGCAGGTCGCTGATCTCATCAATATCGAAGAATCGCGCGCCGGGAATGTGGGCCTTCTCGTATTCGGCTTTCGCATCCCGATCCGTGCCCGGCAAAAACAACGAGGCATCCAGAATCCGCAAATCCGGATCCTTGATATGTGCCGCCAGCCAATCGGTGGAAACAAGTGTCTTAGGATCGTCCTGTGCCATCCGGTCCCCCGTTTTTTATGCTTCGACCTGACTACAATGCAGGGGAAACAGAGGCAAGCCCGGCGCAGGGTCCAAAGGGTCGCGCCGGGCTTGAAAATTTATCGGATTTCAGGGGGGCTGTGCCACCCCTTTTGCGTGGCTCGCGACCGAACCCGTTACTTGGCCAGCGCCTTTTTCAGCAGCCCGATCACCACCATGACAACGCCGCCTCCGACACCGCCCGAGGCCACCTGTCCGATGATCGCGCCAATATCCAGGCCGCCTGCGCTGCCGGCCATTCCGGCCATGCTGCCCGCGCCCAGCATCGACAGGATCTGCCCGCCCAGACCGCCACCCAAAATACCGGCCAGCGAGTTGCCCAGCGTGCCCAGGCTTGCGTTTTTCATCACACCGCCTGCGACATTGCCGCCAACGGCCCCTGCGATCAGACTGATCAGAAGTTCCATGAGTTTTCCTTCCCTTGGGGCTATCTGCACACGGCCCGGCACCGCCCCTGCACCGGACGATCAGAGCCTAGCCACGCCCAGCGCGGCCTATCAGGGGAAAATTCCAGGGAAATTGTCAGCCGTTTTTCAGCAGGCGCTGTTTCTGGCGGTTCCAGTCCCGTTTCGCGTCGGACTGGCGCTTGTCATGCGTTTTCTTACCCTTGGCGATGCCCAGCTTCAGCTTTACCAGGCCCTTGTGGTTGAAATACATGACCAGCGGCACCAGGGTCATCCCCTTGCGCTGGGTCGCGTTCCACAGTTTGGCCAGTTCCTTTTTCGAAACCAGCAGTTTACGGCGGCGGCGCTCTTCGTGGCCCCAGGTTTTGGCCTGCTCATAGGGGGCGATATAGCCGTTGATCAGCCACAGTTCCTCATCCTCGACCGAGGCATAGCTCTCGGCGATATTGGCCGAGTTCACCCGCAGCGACTTCACCTCGGACCCTTGCAGAACGATGCCGCATTCGATGTCTTCCTCGATCGCATAGTCATAACGTGCGCGCCGGTTTTCGGCGATCACCTTATAGTTCGGGTCTGTCTTCTGCTTGGCCATGCGCCTTCCCTATCGCGCCGCCCCGGCGCTGTCCATCGGAAGGCAGATATATAGGGCCGCTGTGGCCTGCGCGACAAGGGGCTAGCTGCCCCGATAGGTGGACATTCCGAAGGGCGAGATCAACAAAGGCACATGATAATGCGCGGCCTCGTCCGAAATGCCAAAGCGGATCGGAACCACGTCCAGAAAGCGGGGCTCTTCGGGTGCGGCACCGCTGGCATCCAGATAGGCCCCGGCCTGAAATACCAGCTCATAGACGCCGGCAGTCATTTGGCCCTGTGGCAGAATCGGGCTGTCCGTGCGCCCATCCGCGTTCGTCACCATACGCGCCAATTCCTGACGCGCTTCGCCTTGCAAACGAAACAGGGTGATTTCCAGTCCCGCAGCCGGGCAGCCGTTGGCCGTATCCAGAACATGGGTGGTCAGATAGCCTTCGGACATGTTTCGCTCCTTTTTCAGGCACTTAAGGTTTATGCTGCCAACAGGATAGGCGCAGGCGTTGATCAACTCACCCCTGAAAGTGTTTCAAGAATTTCTTGAAACTGGCAAGCCCCCCGCCTGCCGTACAACCGTTCACACGTGAAAGAGGTTAAAAATGAAGCGTTACCCGCGCAATATGATCGGCTACGGCCCTCGCATTCCTGACGCACAATGGCCCGGCGGCGCCAAGGTGGCCGTGCAATTCGTTCTGAATTACGAAGAGGGCGGCGAAAACAACGTGCTGCACGGCGATGCTGCCTCTGAGGCGTTTTTATCCGACATCGCGGGTGCCGCCCAATGGCCCGGCCAGCGCCACTGGAACATGGAGTCCCTCTACGAATACGGCGCGCGCGCCGGATTCTGGCGCTTGCACCGCCTGTTCACCGGCGCTGACATCCCCCTGACGATTTATGGCGTCGCATCCGCCCTGGCCCGATCGCCCGAACAGGTCGAGGCGATGAAAACCGCCGGATGGGAGATCGCCTCGCACGGGTTCAAATGGGTCGAACACAAGGACATGTCCGAACCCGAAGAGCGCGCCGCCATCGCCGAAGCCATCCGCCTGCATACCGAAGTGGTGGGCGAGCGCCCCCTGGGCTGGTACACGGGGCGGTGCTCGGGGAATACCGTTCGGCTGGTGGCAGAAGAGGGCGGTTTTGAATATATATCAGATACTTACGATGACGACCTTCCCTATTGGCTGGAGCTTGGCGACCGCGACCAACTGATCCTTCCCTACACGCTGGAAGCCAACGACATGCGCTTTGCCACCGCGCCGGGCTACATAACGGGCCAGCAGTTCTTTACCTATCTGAAGGATGCCTTCGATGTGCTCTATGCCGAAGGCCAAGAGGGCGCGCCCAAGATGATGAACATCGGGCTGCATTGTCGCCTGATCGGCCGTCCGGGCAAGCTGGCCGGGCTAAAGAAATTCATCGACTACCTGTCTGGTTTCAAAGACGTCTGGACCCCACGCCGGATCGACATCGCGCGCCATTGGGCCGCCCACCATCCACACCAGCGGCTTGAACGCCCCAGCCAGATGGACCGCCACCGCTTCGTGCAGAAATTCGGCGAAGTGTTCGAACATTCCGCATGGATCGCGGATCGTGCTTTTGATCTGGAACTTGGGCCTGCGCATGACACGCCAGCGGGGCTGCACAACGCCCTGGCCCGCATTTTCCGCAGCGCAAGCCCACACGAACGCCTGAACGTGCTGACCGCGCACCCCGATCTGGCGGGCAAGCTGGCAGCCGCCAAGCGCCTGACCACCGAATCGACAGCCGAACAGGCCAGCGCCGGACTGGATGCCCTGACCCAGCAAGAGCACGCAGAATTTACCCAGTTAAATCAAGACTATACGCAAAAACACGGCTTTCCTTTCATCATCGCCGTCCGAGACCACGATAAGGCCAGCATCCTGGAAAACTTCAAACGCCGGGTTAACAATGACACTCAATCCGAGCTGGCCGAGGCGTGCAGGCAGGTTGAACGCATCGCGCGCCTGCGACTGGAGGACATGCTGTGACCAGCTACGCATTTCCGCCGGGGGGGCATGTGCCTCAGACCGGCACCCCCGAAGGCAGCGCCGTTTTCACCCAGGCCTACGCGGTTCTTCCGGCCCACACTCAGCGTGATATCGTCACCAGCTTCCTGCCCGGCTGGAACGGGATGCGAATGTGGATTCTGGCCCGCCCGATGTCCGGATTTGCCGAAACCTTTGCCCAATACGCGGTCGAGCTGGCCCCCGGCGGCGGCTGTGACGATCCCGAACCGGACCGCGAGGCACAGGCCGCCCTGTTCGTCGCCTTCGGAACATTACGCCTGTCCATCGGCGGAGCGCGGCAGGATCTGAAACCCGGACATTTCGTCTATATTCCCGCGGGGGCCCAC
This sequence comes from Paracoccaceae bacterium, assembly GCA_002708925.1. Lineage (GTDB taxonomy): Bacteria > Pseudomonadota > Alphaproteobacteria > Rhodobacterales > Rhodobacteraceae > Thalassobius. The sequence goes on along the minus strand of PAPN01000007.1, from coordinate 95,843 downwards.
TGGGAAATCTGGAACACCTCGGACGAACCCTGCGGCTTTCACTGGATCCGCAAACGCTACGAGCCCGTCGCCAGCCTGAACCCCCTGGCCGCCTTTACCCTGCATGAAACGGACATCCACAAAGCCGAGATGCCCGATTGCAACGGGGTCTGGGCCACGCAGCGTTTCTTTGATCCGTTCGATATGCGGCATGATTTTCACGTCAATATCGTCACGTTCCAGCCCGGCGGACGCATCCCCTTCGCCGAAACCCACGTCATGGAGCACGGGCTCTACGTGCTACAGGGCACCGCGCGCTATCTGCTGAACAAAGATTGGGTCGAGGTCGGCCCCGGCGATTTCATGTGGCTGCGCGCCTTCTGTCCGCAGGCCTGTATCGCCACCGGCAACGAACCCTTCCGCTACCTTCTCTATAAGGACGTGAACCGCCACCCCAAACTGACGCTCTGACTTTCATCTTGCCCCCAATACTCTCGGGGGGTGCGGGGGGCAGACAGCCCCCCGCCTGTCCCACGGAACCGCCCATGCCCCACTTGATCAAAATCGAGCCCCTAACCGCATCGGCCTTCGCGCCCTATGGCGATGTGCTCGACGCGTCAGGCACGCCGGACAGGATCATCAATCAGGGGTTCTGCGGCCGGTATCATGACCGCGCGCAGCTGGATTTCGGGCCGGACGGACGGGCCGGTATCTCGGTCTTTCAGGCCCAGCCGCGCACCCTGCCCTATACTCTGACCCTGCTAGAGCGCCACCCCGAAGGCAGCCAGGCCTTTCTCCCCATGAGCCAGCACGAGTGGCTGGTCATCGTGGCCAGCGATCAAGACGGCACCCCCACCGGCATCCGCGCCTTTCTGGCCGCGCCCGGACAGGGCGTCAATCTGCATCGCGGCACCTGGCACGGGGTTCTGACGCCTCTGCACCCGCCGGGGCTGTTCGCGGTGATAGACCGGATCGCAGACAGCCCCAATCTGGAAGAATACGCATTGAGCGACCCGATATTAATCAACCGCTAACCCCCGCCAAGAGGGGCCTCATCAACAGGAGAGAGGGATGACTGACACGACACTTGGAACGCCGGATCAGCTAAAGGATCCGAATTACACCCCACCGCTGGCCAAGGCGGTTCCCCTGGGCATTCAGCACGTCCTGGCGATGTTTGCCAGCAACGTGACCCCGGCGATCATCGTCGCGGGGGCGGCGGGGTTCGGCTTTGGCTCGAACAGCCCCGAGTTTCCGAACCTGATCTACATGATCCAGATGTCGATGCTGTTTGCCGGCATCGCCACGCTGTTCCAATCCATCGGCATGGGCCCCGTGGGCGCCCGGCTGCCGATCGTGCAGGGGACGTCCTTTGCGTTTCTGCCGGTGATGATCCCCGCCGTGGCGGGCCAGGGCACGGCCGGGCTGGCCGGGCTGATGACCGGCATCGTGATCGGAGGCCTCTTTCACTTCCTGCTGGGCACCGTCATTGGCAAGATCCGCTTTGCCTTGCCGCCGCTGGTGACGGGCCTGATCGTGCTGATGATCGGGCTTTCGCTGGTCAAGGTGGGCATCCAATACGCCGCCGGCGGCGTGCCCCTGATGGGCAAGCCTGAATTCGGATCCCTGGCGATGTGGGTGCCCGCGCTGGTGGTGATCGTAGTCACGCTGGGCTTTAAGTTCTTCACCAAGGGTCTGACCTCGGTTGCGGCGGTTCTGATCGGTCTGATCGCGGGCTATCTGGTGGCGCTGGCCATGGGGCAGGTGAATTTCGGCAACATTGGGCGTGCGTCGATGTTCGCGCTGCCGACGCCCTTCAAATGGGGGATCGAGTTCAACTCGGCCATCATCATCGGCATGTTCTTCATGGCCTTTATTTCCGCCATCGAAACCGTGGGTGACGTCAGCGGCATCGCCAAGGGCGGCGCGGGCCGCGAGGCCACAGACAAGGAAATCGCCGGCGCGACCTATGCGGACGGGCTGGGCTCGGCCATTGCGGGGGTGTTCGGCGGGTTGCCCAACACCTCGTTCAGCCAGAACGTCGGCCTGATCAGCATCACCGGCGTCATGAGCCGCCACGTCGTCACCATCGGCGCGATTTTCCTGATTCTGTGCGGGCTGATCCCGAAATTCGGGGCGATTGTGTCCACCGTGCCGATCAACGTGCTGGGCGGAGGCGTGATCGTCATGTTCGGCATGGTGGCCGCAGCGGGCATCAACATGTTGTCAGAAGTGACCTGGAACCGCCGCAATATGGTGATTTTTGCGATTTCTCTGTCGCTTGGCCTGGGGTTGCAACTGGTGCCGACGGCCCTGCAACACCTGCCCAAAACCGCGCAGATCCTGCTGACCAGCGGGCTGCTGCCGGCGGCGGGTATTTCGATCGTGCTGAACCTGCTGCTTCCCGAAGAGCTGGACTGAGCCGCAGCGAATCCCTGGCGTTAACGAACAGCGCCAACAGCTTCAGAAGGTCCGCAATCCCTGCGGACCTTTTCTTTTTGGGAATTTGTTCTGCGATTTCACCAAAATCCGGGCACAGTGTTGTTGAATTATACATTCACATTACATTATATGTCTGGAGCGCGAGGTGCCCGCCCCAAAAAGGACCCCCCAATGGACCCCAAGAAAATTTCAGCCGAACTCTCGGTTGCCGCTCAAATCACCCCCGAAGATGTCGCTGCCCTGGCTCAGGCCGGATTCCGTTCGATCATCTGCAACCGCCCTGATGGCGAGGCTGCCGATCAGCCCACATTCGACGAGATCGACGCCGCGGCCCAGGCGGCCGGGGTGCAGACCCGCTATCTGCCGATTGTCTCGGGCAAGGTACGCGACGAGGACGCCACCGATTTCGGCCAGGCCCTGCTGGAACTGCCCGGCCCGACCCTGGCCTATTGCCGGACGGGGACGCGCTCGACCACGCTGTGGTCACTGGCTGTTGCGGGCGAAAAGCCCACGTCGGAAATCCTTGAGGCAACCAAGGCCGCCGGCTATGACATGGCAGGCGTTGTGCGCCGCATCGTGAATGGCGGCAAAACCCCCACCGACACAGGCGACGCGAAATTCGACGTGGTGATCGTCGGCGCAGGAGCCGCAGGTATCGCCGTGGCCGCCAGCCTGAAGGCGCGCAAATCCGATCTGGACATCGCCATTCTGGACCCGGCCGACATCCATTACTACCAGCCCGGCTGGACGATGGTCGGCGGCGGCGTGTTCGATGCGCAGACCACCGCGAAAACCATGGGCAGCCGGATCCCGAAAGGCGTGCACTGGATCAAATCCGCCGTTGCCGCGTTCGAACCCGCCGATAACGCCGTCATTCTGGATGGCTGCCGCGTGGTGAAATACGACCGTCTGGTCGTCTGCCCCGGCCTGAAACTGAACTGGAACAAGATCGAAGGGCTGGAGGAAACGCTGGGCAAAAACGGTGTGACCTCGAACTACCGCTACGATCTGGCGCCCTACACCTGGGAACTGGTCAAGGGGCTGAAATCCGGCCGCGCGCTGTTCACCCAGCCTCCCATGCCGATCAAATGCGCCGGTGCGCCGCAAAAGGCGATGTATCTGTCCAGCGATCACTGGTTCAAAAACGGCACGTTGCAGAATATCGACGTGAACTTCATGAATGCGGGCGGCGTGCTGTTCGGGGTCAAGGATTACGTCCCCGCGTTGGAAAAATACGTCCAGAAATACGATGCGACGCTGAACTTCTTCCATAATCTGGTGGCTGTGGACGGCCCCGCGAAGAAGGCCTGGTTCGATGTGGCCAAGCCCGACACGCCCGTGGAACGTATCGAAGTCGAGTTTGACATGATGCATGTCTGCCCGCCGCAGACCGCGCCCGATTTCGTCCGGGTTTCGCCCTTGGCCGATGCCGCCGGCTGGGTGGATGTGGATCAGGCCACCCTGCGCCATACGCAATACGATAACGTCTGGTCTCTGGGCGATGTGATGAACGCGCCGAATGCCAAAACCGCCGCTGCCGCGCGGATGCAGGCGCCGATTGTGGCCGAAAACCTGGTGGATGACATCAACGGCAAATCGCCCACGGCGATCTATAACGGCTATGGCTCGTGCCCGCTGACGGTGGAACGCGGTAAGATCGTGCTGGCCGAGTTCGGCTATGGCGGGGCGCTGCTGCCGTCCTTGCCCAAGTGGATGCTGGACGGGACGAAACCCACCCGCGCCGCCTGGATCCTGAAGGAACAGATCCTGCCGCCCGTCTATTGGAAGGCCATGCTGCGCGGCAAGGAATGGCTGGCCAAACCCGAGAAAGTCTCGGCCAGCTAAGCGCCGCAGCAAAGGACATTTCCCATGCGTCTGCCCAAACTGACCCGCACCCAGATCGAGCGGCACCTGCCGATCCTGCAATGGTCGAAAACCTATGACAGGGACACGCTGACCAGCGATCTGGTGGCCGCGGTGATCGTGACGATCATGCTGATCCCGCAATCGCTGGCCTATGCGCTGCTGGCGGGGCTGCCGGCGGAAATGGGGCTCTATGCCTCGATTCTGCCGCTGGTGGCCTATGCGATTTTCGGCACCAGCCGGGCGCTGGCTGTCGGGCCAGTGGCGGTGGTGTCGCTGATGACGGCGGCCGCCGTGGGCAATCTGGCGCTACAAGGTACGGCGGAATATGCCATGGCGGCAATCACGCTGGCCTTTATTTCCGGCGTGATGCTGCTGGTGATGGGAGTGTTCCGGCTGGGCTTTCTGGCCAATTTCCTGTCGCATCCGGTGATTGCGGGGTTCATCACGGCCTCGGGTGTGCTGATTGCCAGCTCGCAGTTGAAACATATCATCGGGGTGGACGCGCATGGCCACACGTTGATCACCATCTGGGGCGATCTGTTCCGGAACCAAGACCTGGCCAACCCTTATACGCTGGCCATCGGGCTTAGCTCGGTCGCGTTTCTGTTTTGGGTCCGTAAGGGGCTGAAACCGCTGCTGCTGGGCCTGGGGTTGAAACCGCGCATGGCCGATATTCTGGCCAAGGCCGGCCCCGTCGGTGCCGTCGCCGTGACGATTCTGGTGACATGGGGCTTTGGTCTGCAAGACAAGGGCGTCAAGATCGTTGGCGACGTGCCCATGGGCCTGCCGCCGCTGACCATGCCGTCCTTCAGCGCGGATCTGTGGTCACAGCTGTTCATGTCGGCGGTGCTGATTTCCATCATCGGCTTTGTTGAATCCGTTTCCGTGGCGCAGACGCTGGCCGCAAAGAAACGCCAGCGGATCGTGCCCGATCAGGAACTGGTGGGTCTGGGCGCCTCGAACATCGCGGCGGCTGTGTCGGGCGGCTATCCGGTGACGGGGGGGTTTGCGCGCTCGGTGGTGAATTTCGATGCGGGCGCGGAAACGCCTGCCGCCGGAGCCTTCACCGCCGTGGGTATTCTGCTGGCGGCGCTGCTGCTGACGCCGCTGCTGTTCTTCCTGCCCAAGGCCACGCTGGCCGCCACCATCATCGTGGCTGTGCTGTCGCTGGTGGATTTCTCGATCTTGCAGAAAACCTGGACCTACTCAAAGGTGGATTTCGCCGCCGTTGCCGCCACGATTTTCCTGACCCTGGGCTTTGGCGTGGAAATGGGTGTGTCCGCCGGTGTGATCCTGTCGATCGGGCTGTTCCTCTATAAAACCTCGCGCCCGCATGTGGCCGAGGTGGGGCTTGTCCCCGGTACGCAGCATTTCCGCAACATCCTGCGCCATGACGTGGAAACCCACCCCGAGCTGGTGACCCTGCGGATTGACGAAAGCCTCTATTTCGCCAATGCGCGGTTCCTTGAGGATTACATCTACAACCGTATCGCCTGCGATGAGCCGATCAAACATGTGGTGCTGATGTGCTCGGCCGTGAATGAAATCGACATGTCCGCGCTGGAAAGCCTGGAGGCGATCAATCACCGGCTGATTGATCTGGGCATCAAGCTGCACCTGACCGAGGTCAAAGGCCCCGTGATGGACCGCCTGAAACGCAGCCATTTCCTGGACGCGCTAAGCGGCGAGGTCTTCCTGGCCCAATACGATGCCGTGGTGAAACTGACCCGGCCGCATCCCGTGGCCGCGCAATGATTTGACCCAATGCCGCGCAGCGCGTATCTGCGGGGCATGAGTGATTGGATCGGCATCATCGAAGACCAGACCGGCGCCCGCGGGTGGCGGTTTGGCTCGGACAGCATCACCCCGGCCTCGGGGCTGTCCACCGACGCGGTTCTGGCGCAGCTGGGAAACGCAGAGGTGTTCGTCATCACCCCCGCCCGCGCCACGCAGAAAGTCCCCGCCAAGCTGCTGCCCGAAGGCGCTTTTCTGGACATGACCGACGGGGCCTCGCGCCTGGCTGCGCCTTTGCGGCTGCAACTCCTGGGTTTTCAGGACGAACACCCCGATTGGGACGGCGTTGTCCTGTTGCTGACCGAAACGCATTCCTACTGGTGCTTTCTGTCGGCCCGTGAACTGGTGGGGTTTCAGGCCTTCCTGACGCCTCGGCTGATCGCGGCGCTGGATGTGCCTGCGCAGGCGGATGCCGATGCCATCGCCGATACCCTGTCGCGGCCCGAACGGCTGGCGGCGCATCTGGCTGCCTCGGAAAGCCAGCCCGACGCGCAAACCGGCCATCTGATCGGCGCCGAGATGGGCGCGGCCCGCGCCTGGTGGCTGGGGCAGCAGGTGACAGTGATCGGCCCCGCAATCCTGGCGCAGTCCTATGCCGCCGGCCTGTCCGCCCAAGGCGTTCCCTGCACCCATCACGATGATCCCAGCGCGCGCGGGCTGTATGTGCTGCGCAGCGCGCATACCTGACCCCACGCGCTGCCTTGTCAGCGCCCTGCGCCCGTGCCACCCTGCCTTTGAAACCGAAACGGGAGGCCCCGGTGCAGACCGACACCCAAGTGATGCAAACTCATCTGCCGCAAGTGACCGAGCCGCGCAATCCCGGCATGGGTTTGGACCTGGAGTGGGTCCGCTCGGCGCAGGCCAACACCTCGGCAATCGAGCGCCGCGCCGCCACGCTGGGCACCCGCCGCAGCGTGAAAAAGGATTACCAGGCCGCCTGGCTATGCAAGGCGATCACCTGCATCGACCTGACCACCCTGTCGGGCGACGACACCGCAGGCCGCGTGCAGCGCCTGTGCGCCAAGGCGCGTCAGCCCGTTCGCCCTGACATCCTGACCGCGCTGGACATGGAAGGGCTGACCGTGGGGGCTGTCTGCGTCTACCACGAGATGATCGCCCCCGCCGTTCAGGCGCTGAATGGCACAAATATTCCTGTGGCGGCCGTGTCCACCGGGTTTCCCGCGGGCCTGTCCCCACTGAATCTGCGCATCGAGGAAATCAAACAAAGCGTCGCCGCCGGGGCCCATGAGATCGACATCGTGATCTCGCGCCGGCACGTTCTGACCGGCAACTGGCAGGCCTTGTACGATGAAATGCAAGCCTTTCGCGCGGCCTGCGGGGATGCGCATGTGAAGGCGATTCTGGCCACCGGAGAGCTGGGCAGCCTACGCAATGTCGCGCGGGCCAGTCTGGTGTGCATGATGGCCGGGGCGGATTTCATCAAGACCTCGACCGGCAAGGAAAGCGTCAATGCCACCCTGCCCGTCAGCCTGGTTATGATCCGCGCCATTCGGGACTATTACCAGCGCACCGGGTTCCGTGTGGGCTATAAGCCGGCGGGCGGCATATCCAAGGCAAAGGACGCGCTGATCTATCTGTCGCTGATCAAGGAAGAGCTGGGAAATCGCTGGCTGCAACCGGATCTGTTCCGTTTTGGGGCCTCGTCCCTGCTGGGGGACATCGAACGCCAGCTGGAGCATCATGTCACCGGCGCCTATTCCGCCGCCTATCGCCATCCGATGGGTTGAAGCCTGTGACGGGCGTCGCAATTTGAGTATTTGGGGCAAGATGAAATGAGTGTGAAAGAGATATTCGAGACCATGGACTATGGCCCCGCCCCCGAAAGCGCTGCGGAGGCTTTGGCGTGGTTGATTGATCAGGGCGATCGGTTCGGGCATTTCATCGACGGGGAGTATACCGCGCCCGGTGACGGGTTTGTTTCGAATAACCCTGCCACGGGCGAGGTGCTGGCCACCTTGTCTCAGGCCACGGAGGCAGATGTGGACGCCGCCGTGGCTGCGGCCCGCAAGGCGCAGGGGAAATGGGCGAAACTGGGCGGGCATGGGCGCGCGCGGTATCTGTATGCTCTGGCGCGGCTGATGCAAAAACATGCGCGGCTGTTCGCGGTTCTGGAGACGCTGGATAACGGCAAGCCCATTCGCGAGGCGCGGGACATCGACATCCCACTGGCGCAGCGGCATTTCTATTATCACGCGGGCATGGCGCAGTTGATGGAGGACGCCTTGCCGGGGCGCGAGGCGCTGGGGGTGTGCGGGCAGATTATCCCGTGGAACTTCCCTTTGTTGATGCTGGCCTGGAAAATCGCGCCCGCGTTGGCGATGGGCAACACCGTGGTGCTGAAACCGGCCGAGTATACCTCGCTGACGGCGCTTTTGTTTGCCGATATTTGCCGTCAGGCGGGGCTGCTCAAGGGCGTGGTGAATATCGTGACCGGGGATGGCTCGGTCGGGCAGATGATCGCTGCGCATCCCGATATTGATAAGATCGCCTTTACCGGATCCACCGAAGTGGGCCGCCAGATTCGCGCCGCCACAGCGGGCAGCGGTAAGGCGCTGACATTGGAGCTGGGCGGGAAATCCCCTTATATCGTGTTCGATGACGCCGATCTGGATTCGGCCATCGAGGGGCTGGTGGATGCGATCTGGTTCAATCAGGGGCAGGTGTGCTGCGCCGGTTCACGCCTGTTGGTGCAAGAGGGCATTGCCGATCGGTTCTACGAGAAGCTACGCACGCGTATGGGGACTCTGCGCGTTGGCAACCCGCTGGATAAATGCGTGGATGTGGGCGCTGTGGTGGACCCGGTGCAATTGCAGGCGATCACCCGGATGGTCGATGCCTGCAAGGGCGGTGACATTTTCCGCGCTGACACGGACCTGCCCGAGGGCTGCTATTATCCGCCGACGCTGATCACCGGGCTGACCTCCGCAGACCCGCTGATGCAGGATGAGATCTTCGGGCCTGTGCTTGTTTCAACCACCTTCCGCACCCCGGCCGAGGCGGTGCAGATCGCCAATAACACGCGCTATGGTCTGGCCGCGACGGTCTGGACGGAAAACGTGAACCTGGCGCTGGATATCGCGCCCAAGCTTGTCGCTGGTGTGGTGTGGGTGAATGCGACGAACCTGTTCGATGCCGCCGCCGGGTTCGGTGGTCTCCGCGAAAGCGGGTTCGGCCGCGAGGGCGGCTGGGAGGGGCTGCGCGCCTATACCAAACCTGCCGGAAAGCCCAAGGTGCTGAGCCCGATCTTACCGCACGAAGGCAGCGCCGGGCCGGATGGGCTGGACCGCACGCCCAAGCTCTATATCGGGGGGAAACAGGCGCGGCCCGATGGGGGCTATTCGAAACCCGTCTACGCCAAATCCGGCAAGCTGCTGGGCCATGTCCCGATTGCCAGCCGCAAGGACGTGCGCAAGGCGGTCGAGGCCGCGCGCGGTGCCGCCGGGTGGGCCAAGGCCACGGCGCATCTGCGGGCTCAGATCCTGTATTACATCGGTGAAAATCTTAGCGCGCGGGCGGATGAATTTGCCGCCCGGATTGATGCCATGGTTGGCGGGCGGCAAGGCCACAAAGAGGTGGACGCCGCCATTCATCGCCTGTTCACCTATGCCGCCTGGGCCGATAAATTCGATGGCGCGGTGAAGCCCGTGCCCCTGCGCGGCGCGGCCATGGCGATGCGTGAGCCCGTGGGCGTGATCGGGGTGATGTGCCCGGACGAGGCGCCTCTGCTGGGGCTGGTGTCCACGATGGCGCCCGCAATCGCGATGGGCAACCGCGTGGTGCTGTGCGCCAGCACGGCCTATCCGCTGGCAGCCACGGATTTTTATCAGGTTCTGGATACGTCAGACCTGCCGGCGGGCGTGGCGAACATCCTGACCGGCCCTGCCGAGGATCTGGCCGATACGCTGGCCGCCCATATGGATGTGGATGCGGTCTGGAGCTTTGCCTCGGCCGATCTGTCCCCCCGGATCGAGGCCGCCAGCACCGGAAATCTGAAACGCACCTGGGTGAATAACGGCCAAGCCCGCGATTGGGGCCAGACGGACGCCCAGACTTTCCTGAACGCCGCAACCGAGATCAAGACCATCTGGGTGCCCTACGGCGAGGGCTAGGCCTAAATGTCTGACAGCTCTTTCTGGTGCATCCATTCGGCGTGTTTGGGGGCTTTCTTGGTGCGTGACCATTCCTCCAGCATGTCCCATTTCACCGTGTTCAGACGCGCCAGCATTGCGTCCTCTTTGGGATCGGGGCAGGCCAGCTCTATGCGGTGACCGTTCGGATCGAAGAAATAGATCGAGTGGAAAATCGAATGGTCCGTGACGCCCAGAACCTCGACGCCGCTGGTCTCCAGATGATCTTTGAACGCGATCAGCTCGGCGCGGTCCTTCACCTTAAAGGCAATGTGCTGCACCCAGACCGGGGTGTTTTCATCGCGGCCCATTTCGGGTTTCATGCGGGCTCTCCTCTGGGTCGTGTGACGATTGAGGAGTGGATGTTTGTTGCATTTGCAACCATCAACGGGTGTATTCAAAGATCAGAGCGGCCCAGTGCGGAACAGGCGTACCTTTAGCCCGCCATGGGCGATGGGCGGTCCGGGGGGCACAAAGGGCAGCCCGGTCGCCGATGCCAGCGCATTATCCGAGGTCACGATCCCGACGCGCCACCCCTGGAACCGCTCTTTGAGCACCGCGCCCATCGCGCCATAAAGCCCGAACAGAGGTTTCTTATTCCCGATCCGCGCCCCGTAGGGCGGGTTCACGATCACCAGACCGGGCGGGCCATCGGGCGGGGTGATGTCCGCAATCGGCTTCATCTGGAAATCGGTCCAGGCGGAAACGCCTGCGCGTTCGGCATTGGCCTGACTCATGCGGATCGCCCCCGCATCCCGATCCGAGCCATGGTAGAGCGGCCGCGCCTCATGCACGTCGGGCGTAGCCTGCGCCTTCATCCGCGCCCAGGCGGCGGCGTCGAAACTGGCCAGGTGCTCAAAGGCGAAAGAGCGCGTCCGGCCCGGAGCCAAACCGGCGGCCATCTCGGCCGCCTCGATCACGAAAGTACCCGAGCCGCACATCGGATCCAGCACCGGCATCCCGGCCACGTAACCGCATTCCCGCAAAATCAGCGCGGCCATGGTTTCGCGCATGGGGGCCTTGTTGACGGCCTCTTTGTGGCCACGCTTGTGCAGGCTCTCGCCCGAGCTATCCACGCTGAACGTCACCAGATTATCGTCAATCCGCGCCTTAAGCACCATCTGCGCATCCGGCGCCACGGTCAGACCAGCCGAGGTCAGCCCGCCCTCGATCCGCTGCGCGGCGGCACCGGCGTGGTAGATTTTGGACTTCTTGCAGGTCACCTCGACCCGGACAGGCACGTCCGCACGCAGCACCGCGCGCCAGTCGAATTTCCTGGAACGCTTATCCAGCTGCGCCAGATGGAACGCCCGAAACCCGCCGATCCGCGCCAGCACCCGTGTGGCCCCGCGCAGCATCAGATTTGCGCGCCAGACCTCGGGCCAACCGCCCTGCAACGTCACCCCGCCCGGCACCAGCGCCGCATCGGCAAAGCCTGCCTGCTGAGCTTCGACGCACAGGGCGGGCTCCAGTCCGGGGGTGGCCACCAGAAAAATTTCAAAACGATCCGTCATGGCCCAGCCATAGACCATTCACGCGCCCGCAGCGACCGAATTTTAGCGCTTTAATTCGCGATCAGACCCTTGGGCTGCCCGACCACCACAAAGGTCAGCTTTGCCGGGTCAATCAAGCGTTTCGCAACGCGCTGCACATCGGCCAAAGTCACCGCGTTCACGCGCTCATTCCGGGTGGCGATATAGTCAATCGGCATCCCGCTGACCTGCATTCCCACCAGAATCTGCGCGATATTGCCATTGCCGTCGAACCGCAGCGGATAGGCCCCGGTCAGATAGGTTTTGGCGTCCTGCAATTCCTGTTCGGTCACGCCCTGATCCAGCAGTTTTTGCCATTCATCGCGGATCACCTGAATGGCCTGACCGATGCGCTCATTGCCCGACGCAACCGAGCCCATCCACATTTGCGCCCCGTCCTTATCGGCCAGATAGCTGTAAATCCCATAGGTCAGCCCGCGTTTTTCGCGCACCTCGTGCATCAGGCGGCTTTCGAAACCGCCGCCGCCCAGGATCAGATCCAACACATAGGCGGCAAAGAAATCCGGATCTTCCTGCTTGATCCCCGGCTGGGCGAAAAGCGCCATGGACTGCGGGGTTTCAAATTCGGTGACATGCACGCCGCCGGGCAGGTTCAGATCGGCCGCAGGGGGCAAGTCCGGGCCGGTTGCGGGCAGATTGCCCAGCAGCTCACCCATCAAAGCAGACAGATCCTGCGGCGAGATGTCCCCCACCGCCGAGATATACACCCGGTCTTGTGTCAGGGCGTTCTGGTGGGCGGCGCGCAGATCGTCCTGCGTCAGGGCCGAGACCGTCTCGATCGTGCCGCTTTTGACGCGGGCATAGGGGTGATCGCCATACACCAGCGTCCGAAGCGAAACCGAAGCAATATCCCGCGGGCTTTTCTGATCCGACAGAATGCCCGAAAGCACCTGCTGGCGCACGCGTTCCACCGCATCCGCGTCAAAGCGGGGCTGGATCAGGCTGTCGCGCAGCAGTGCAATGGCCTGATCGCGGTTCTCGGTCAGGAATTTGGCGGACACGGACACGAAATCATCCGACAGATCATAGGAGAAACTGGCGGCCAAATCCTCGGTGGCGCGGGCAAAGGCGCGGGCATCACGGTCGGCGGCACCCTCTTCCAGCAGGCCGACCATCAGGTTCGAGGCCCCGGCCTTATCGGCAGCGTCCAGACGAGCCCCGCTGCGAAACCGCAGTTCCAGCGCAGTGAAGGGGATCGAGTGATCCTCGACCAGCCAGGCCGTCAGCCCACCGGGCGATGTCACCTCTTGGATCTGTACCTCGGCCCGCAGGGGCAGCGCCAGAACCGTCAGGGTCAAAGACAGAAGAATACGTTTGATCATTGGCCTACCTCCTGGGACATCAGCCAGCCGGTGACAGATTTGCGCCGGTCCAGAACATTGCGCGCGGCGGACAGCACATCCTGGGCGGTGACGGCTTGCAGGATATTCGGCCAATCCTGCACGTCCTGCACCGTCAGCCCCTGCGTCAGGGCACGGCCATAGCGGTTCGCCAAGCCTTCGGTATTGTCCAGCGCGTAGATTTCCGAGGCACGGATTTGCAGTTTCACGCGCTCCAGCCGGTCGTCGTCAATGCCGGTTTCCAGCAGGTCCACCAGCACCTGATCCATCGCGTCCTCGGCCTGTTGCAGCGTCACGCCGGGGGCGGGGACCACAACCATATCGAAGGTCGTGTCGTCCAGCGATCCACCACGATAAAACGCGCCGGTATAGATCGCCGTCTGGCTATCGAACTGTAGCTTTTCCGCCAGAATCGAGGTGGTCGAGCCGCCCAGCACCTCGGCCAGGATGGTCAGGGCGGCGGCCTCTTGCTGGGCGCCACTGTCGCGTTCGGGCGCCAGATACGAGCGGCTGACATAGGGCTGGGCGACACGCGCGTCGCGATAGGTCAGCCGGCGCTCGGCGGTCTGAGGCGGCTCGGCGCTGCGATAGCGTTCCATGGGCAGGGCGGGATTGGCGGGAATGGTACCATAATATTCCTGCGCCAGCGCCAGTACCTCATCGGGCTGCACATCGCCGGCCACCACCAGAATCGCGTTATTGGGGGAATAATAGGTACCGTAGAAAGACAGGGCGTCCTCGCGGTCCAGCTCTTCCATCTCGTGTTTCCAGCCGATCACCGGCACACCGTAACGATGGTTCAGATACTGCACCGCGTCTTTTTGTTCCCGAAACAGCGCCGAGGCATTATTTTCGACGCGCATGTTACGCTCTTCCAGAATGACATCGCGCTCGGTCCGGATATCGTCCTCAGAGAGGCGCAGGTTTTTCATCCGGTCGGCCTCCATCCGCATCATCAAAGGCAGACGATCCGCAGCGACACGCTGGTAATAGGCGGTGTAATCGTAGCTGGTAAAGGCGTTGTCCGTGCCGCCATTCTGCGCGACCGTGGCAGAAAATTCCCCCGGTGCCAGCGTGTCGGTGCCCTTGAACAGCAGGTGTTCCAGAAAATGCGCGACACCCGACTGGCCGGGCGGTTCATCGGCCGATCCGGCGCGATACCACACCATATGCACGACGACGGGGGCGCGGTGATCCTCGATCACGACGACCTGCATTCCATTATCCAGAACGAAATCGCTGACGTCCCCGGCGGCCCGCAAAGGCGCAGACAGGGACAGGGTCGCCAGAACGGCAAGGGCGAGACGGATCATGGGCGCTCTCCTGTTGTTTTCCAGCAAGATACGCCCTTCGCGGCCCGCTTCAAGCGCACTGACGCGGATGTGAGATTATTCGTATTCCGGCGGAGCCGTGGGCACATTCGCCCCGGCAGCACGCCAGCGGGCGGCCTCTTTGTAGGCGTCCAGCCGCTGACGGCGATAGGCCTGATTGTAGCGGTCCACCTTGGTGATGCGAATCTTGGTGAACCGGGCCTGGCCCTTGCGGAATTTGGCATCCTCGGCCGCCAGATCCTGACGGATCGAGGGGCTCACCCCGTTGCGGCTGACATAGGTGACCAGCGCGCCCTCGGTTGCGGGAACGCCCGTAGGCACCAGCGCCGAGGCCCGCCCGCCCAGGGCCGCAACGGCATCGCCGCGCGGGTTCTGATCGGTGACATTCCCCCCACCGGGCGTGGGCGCGGGCAATGCGGTATAATCGGCCGGTTTTTGCAGCTCCTTGCCCGGCAGCACCGAGAATTCATCCGGCCCCCCCGTGAACGATTGCAGATCGCGCAGACGCCCGTCACCGCTACAGGCCGACAGGCCCAGAATTGCCATCAGAACTACTGCGCGCGACAGTCGCATCGCCACCCTCCAGATCAGATTGCCCCAGCATTAGCCGATCCTGCGGCCAAGGTCACGAGGGCTTTTTCGCCCCGCCCCACAGGATAAGCCCAAAAGCGCCGATAAAGATCGCAATATCGGCCACGTTGAAGGCATAGGGGTTTTCAAATCCGCAGCAGGACATGTTCAGGAAATCCGCAACGGCACCATACAGGAACCGATCCACCACGTTGCCCAAAGCCCCGCCAATCAGCATCCCGGCGGCGGCCAGTCCCAGTTTGTTCGGCGGATCGCGATAGACCCACCACAGAACGGCGCCGGAAATCACCAACGCAACCGCAATCAGCCCATAGCGCGCCAGATCCGAGCCACTGGACAACAGTCCGAAATTCACGCCCTCGTTCCACGCCATGCGCAGATTCAGCAGGGGCGGCAGCACGTCGATCTCGCCCAGCGTGCGCAGGTCAAGCATATGCACGACCAGATATTTGCTGGCCTGATCCAATAGAAATGTCCAGAAGCCTGCCCAGAAAACCAGCCTCATTTACTTGCCCTATTCTGCCCCGGTGCGGGTCCGTTCAGCGGACCTCGGTCATGGTATTTCCGGCGAGCATACAGCAGCCCGCCGGATTAGTGTAGGTTTGATTCTTCCGCCCTTAGTGGCGGAAATGGCGCATCCCGGTGAACACCATCGCCAGCCCGCGTTCGTTTGCGGCGTCGATGACCTCTTGGTCACGCATAGAGCCGCCGGGCTGGATCAGCGCCGTCGCGCCGGCCTCGGCCGCGGTGATCAGACCGTCGGCAAAGGGGAAGAACGCGTCCGACGCCACAACCGAGCCTTGGGTCAGCGGGGCATCCAGGCCCATGACCTCGGCCATGTCCTGGGCCTTGCGGGCAGCGATCCGGGTGCTGTCCACGCGGCTCATCTGGCCTGCGCCGACACCGACGGTGGCCCCGTCCTTGACATAGATGATGGCGTTGGATTTGACGTGCTTGGCCACTTTCCACGCGAACAGCAAGTCGCGCAGCTCGGCCTCGGTGGGCTGACGTTCGGTGACAACCTTCAGATCGTCCAGCGTGATCGCCCCATTATCCTTACCCTGCACCAGGAAGCCGCCCGCGACCTGACGATAGGTGGTGATCACCGATTTCGGTTCAGGCAGCGCGCCGGTGGTCAGCAGACGCAGGTTTTTCTTGGCGGCAAAGACGGCTTTGGCCTCGTCGGTGGCCTCGGGCGCGATGACGACCTCGGTGAAGATTTTCGAAATCTCCTCGGCGGTGGGGCCGTCCAGAGTCTGGTTCAGCGCGATGATCCCGCCAAAGGCCGAGGTACGATCACAATCGAAGGCGCGGCTGTACGCCTCGGCCAGGGTCGCGCCGGATGCCACACCGCAGGGGTTGGCGTGTTTGATGATCGCACAGGCGGGCGCATCGGTGCCGAATTCCGCGACCAGTTCGAACGCGGCATCGGTGTCGTTGATGTTGTTATAGGACAGTTCCTTGCCCTGATGCTGCTGCGCGGTGGACACCCCGGCGCGGGCGCTGCCATCCTTGTAAAACGCCGCCGACTGGTGCGGGTTTTCGCCGTAACGCAGAGTCTGGGCCAGCTCGCCAGCGAACACGCGGCGGCGTGGGGTTTCTTCGCCAATCGCGCCAGCCATCCAGGTGGAAACAGCCGCATCATAAGCCCCGGTGCGGGCATAGGCGATCTGCGCCAGTTTCTGACGGAACGCGTACGAGGTCTGGCCGTCATTGGCGTCCAGCTCGGCCAGCAGGGCGTCGTAATCCTGCACATCCACAACGGTGGTGACAAAGCCGTGGTTCTTTGCGGCGGCGCGGATCATGGCGGGGCCGCCGATGTCGATATTCTCGATCATCTCGGCATAGTCAGCACCGCGCGCCAGGGCGGCCTCGAACGGGTAGAGATTCACGACCAGCAGGTCGATCCCGCCGATGTCATGCTGCTCCATGGCCGCAACGTGATCATCATTGTCGCGCAGCGCCAGCAGACCGCCATGCACCTTGGGGTGCAGGGTTTTGACGCGGCCGTCCATCATTTCGGGAAAGCCAGTGACATCCGCCACGTCGCGCACATCCAGCCCCGCATCGCGCAGCGCCTTGGCCGAGCCCCCGGTCGAGAGCAGCTCCACACCGCGCGCGGCCAGCGCCTGGCCCAGCTCGGTCAGGCCGGTTTTGTCGGAAACGGAAATCAACGCGCGGCGCACGGGATAGAGATCGGTCATGGGGCAGCTCTTTGGTTCAGTTCAGGTCAGGTCCGGGTCGTCCCGGTTCAGGTCACGGATACTGATGGGCGTATCCTGCGCCTTGGCCAGGGACCAACGGATGCGCGTCGCATAGTCCATCGCGCGCCCAGATAAAACGATTTGTTTGGTCGCACGGGGGCGTAAACGGCCTTTTTCCAGATAAACCGAGGGTTCAAGCGTCATTTGCGCCACCCCTTCGTGCCGGAACAGCCACAATTCCCCGCTTTTCAGCGCCAATGAAATCGAGGCCCCGCCCATATCCACGGTCGCGTCCACCTCAGGGTGGAGGTGGAAACGGATCTGGTAGGGAATGCCCTGCAAGGCCACCGTCTGCGGGCGTTTGTCGAATCGGCGCTTGGCCTTGGTGTTCAGCGCAACCAGCAGTTCCTCGCCGGCCATGGCGCGTCCGTCAAAGGTCATTTCCAGCGTGCGGGCATGGGTCAGCCCGTAGGATTTGACATACCCGTCATGCGCGCCTTCGAACCGGGTGCCGTCCGGGGCCTGGGACACCTCGATCGGGACATCCGTGGGCAGGTCCACCAGCAGGTCGGATTTGCTGCGCGCGCCAAGCCGGGCGCTGGACAGACCGTCCAGACATAATGTCGAATGGCTGGGCGTTGCGCGCCCCGCACGGCGCCATTTCGCCCCAAAGATCGCCCCCGACCCGCAATTCACAATGACCGGACGCCGCCCCGAGGTCAGCTCGAATGCCAGGGTCGAGGCATGGGCATTATAAGACGCCTTGCCCGCGGGCGGCGGGCCGGCATCCACCACAACCGAGCTGCGCCCCGCCGACAGCCGCGCATAGCCCATCGCCAACCCATCGGGCGCGCGGCCTTTGACACCCGAGGCCGCCAGGGCCGTGTCCAGCCGCCCCTCGGCCCCGCGTCCACCCCCATGAAACCGCGCCAGCCCGCCATCCGCATGGCGCAGCGTGCGTAATGTCGGCGCAATCCGTTCTATCGCGGCCTGATGTTCGGGGGGGATCGGCCGGCCGGCCTCGGACAGGGCAGCGGCGGCCCAGGTCAGCAGGGTAAAGACCTCCAGCAGCTCTTCGGGGTTGCGAGTGGGGATACCGCCCTGCCCGTCCACCTGCGAGGCGCAATCCTTTGCCAGCGCCTTCACCGCCGGTTCCACATGTCGGGCCATGCCCTCTAGGGACAGCCCCGCATAGATCAGCCCGGTCAGCGCCTCGAAACGCGGCAGCCCCGGTGAACAGGTGTGCCAGCGGCGCGACAGGAAAATCGTCTGCCGCGAAAGCGAGCGGTAAAACGCGTCGGACTGGTCCTTGTCCACCCCGCGCAGCACGAACAGAGCATGATGTATCCAGCGAATGATCCGCCGTCCGGTCAGATCAGGGATCCAGCCTTCGCCCTTGCCCGCGCCGAACCGCGCGATCCATTCCCACAGCCAGTCCTGCGCGCGCTCGCGAGTTTTCATATCCGCCACCGCCGCCAGATCATCCAGCCAGCCAAACCCGTGCAGCTCTTCTGCATAGGCCAGGTCCGGGGCCTCGATGTCCCACAGCTGCCGGTCCGAGGATTCGACCAGATGTCCGGCAAACAAGAAGTTCCCGGCCACCAACTGACGCCCACGCGCAAAGCTGCCGATGGTGCGGGGCTCGGGCTGGCTGACGAAACCTGTGGCAGGGCGCGCAAAACCGCTGAGCCGGGCATGAAGCCGGTGCATCCAGCGCGTCGGGCGCGCCGTCATCCTGTCGGGTTTGACCATTTGCTCTGCCTCTCGCGCTCTGACGGCGGGTTGCAGGCAGGATACCGTGCGCGCGGGCATCTGTCACCGCCCAATGGGCTGCGGCTGACAGGATTGTTAACTTTTCCTAACGCTTGCGCAGACAGGCCACATAGAACCCGTCCATGCCGCCCTGTTTGCGCCAGTATCCGGGCAACAGACGCAGCCCGCCCTCGGGGGTTTTCCAGGCCGGATCAATCCCCGGCAGATCAAGCGCCTGAGCGTCCACCGTCAGGCCGTCATGGCGCGGCAGAGCCTCTTCGATCTGGCATTCGCCCTCGTCCGGCAGCAAGGAACAGGTGGCATAGACCAGCCGCCCGCCGGGTTTCAGCAGGCTGACAGCGTGGTCCAGCATCTGCGCCTGCAACTGGAACAGTTGCCAGAAATCCGAGCCATCCTTTGCGTGCGGCAAATCCGGGTGGCGGCGAATCGTGCCGGTGGCCGAACAGGGCGCATCCAGCAGGATCGCATCATACTGGCCCGCATGTTCCAGCGCATCGCCGGTTATCAAGGTGGCGCTCAGCCCGGTGCGATCCAGATTTTCCTGCACGCGCGCCATCCGGCTGGCGGAAATATCCAGCGCGGTCACCTGCGCCCCCGCGGCGGCCAGCTGCATCGTCTTGCCCCCCGGTGCAGCGCACATATCCAGCACGGTTTCGCCAGGTTGCACGTTCAGAACCCTTGCCGGGATCGCGGCGGCCGCGTCCTGCACCCACCAGTCGCCCGTCTCGAAACCCGGCAGGGCCGAGACCTGCCCGGCCTCCGCCAAACGAATCGTCCCGGTCGGCAGCAATTCCCCCCCCAGAGCATCGCACACGGCCTGCGGATCGGACTTGGCGGTGATGTCCAGCGGGGCGCCCGCGAAATGGGCCTGCTCCATCCGGGCAACATCATCGGGGCCGTAGCCCTCGATCAGCGGATCGCGCAGCCAGCGCGGCAACCGGGGGGCGCGCAGCTTGGCCCAGTCCTGGGGCGCGGTTTCAGCCACCCGGCGCAGCACCGCGTTCACCATGCCCTTCATCGACTGGATACGCTTGTTGCGGGCGGTCAGGGTGACGGCCTCGTTGACCACGCCATGCGCATCGCCGCCCAGGGCCAGCTCGACCGCCGCCAGCCGCAGGATATTCCGCACTGCCCCCGGTGGGGTTTTCTTCAGATGGCGGGCCAGCAGCTTATCCGCCCGCTCCAGCCCGCGCAGCGTGTCCAGCGCCAGCCGCTGCGCGCGGGCGCGCTCTGCCGGGTCCAGCCTGGCCAGCGCGTGGGCCGTCACCTCAGAGATCATCCGGTGCTCGACCAGAACCTGGTTCAGCAGGTTCAGAGCCGCCATGCGCGGGGTCAGTCTGGGCCGAGAAGTCATCCGTTATCCTTGCGATTGGGGTGCAGGGGCGTATATCAACAGGCAGCCGCATAAGGAAGAGACCATGAGCGAGCCCGAAAAAAACCTGCCCCCCGCCGCCCTGCGTGCCCTGGCCGAGGCCGAAGAGCGCCGCCAAAAGGCCGAAGCCGAGGCCAAAGCCCTGCCCAAGGAACTGGGCGGCCGCGACGGCCCCGAGCCCGTGCGGTTCGGCGATTGGGAAAAGAAGGGCATCGCCGTCGATTTCTGATCGCTATCGCAGCTTCAGATCCGCGAAATCCCCGCGCCCGCGGTCCGAGGTGAATCGCAACACATCGCCTCTTAGCCGCACCGTCTGGCAATTATAGCCGACGGGGGTATCGCCCCACTGCATATCCCGGCAGAAATACTGGCCCTGCCATTGCCACCCCCCCGAGACCGGACGCCCCAGGGCGCGCCCTGTGATCCGCCCGTCCGCCAGCACAGTCAGGCGTACCCCCACCCGCCGCAGCTCGCGCCCTTCAATCAGCGACAAAAAGCGGGCCCGGTCCGTGATCGGCACCAGCCCCTCGGCCAAAAGAGGCCGGGGCAACGCCAGGAAAATCATCAGCAAAAACGCAGACCTCATGCTGCCCACCCCGTTTTCTGTTGGTCTGAATACGGAGCAGGCGGCAGATTGGATCAGTCGGGGATTACAGCCCCAGCACGTCCATCATGTCGTATTCACCGGGTTTTTGCCCCTGCCCCCACAGCGCGGCCTTGACCGCCCCGCGCGCAAAGATCGCCCGGTCGGTGGCCAGGTGGCGCAGCACGATACGCTCGCCGGCAGCGGCGAACAGCACGTCATGTTCGCCCACGATGTCGCCGCCCCGGATGGCGGTGAACCCGATGTCGCCCCGTTTCCGAGCCCCCGTGATACCGTCACGGCCCCGATCGGCCACGGCCTCCAGCGACACACCGCGCCCCTCGGCGGCGGCCTCGCCCAGCATCAGAGCCGTTCCCGAAGGCGCATCGACCTTCTTATTGTGATGCGCCTCGATGATCTCGATGTCGAAATCCTCGTCCAGGGCAGCGGCGACCTGTTTGGTCAGCTGCACCAGCAGGTTCACACCCAAGGACATGTTGCCGGCGCGCACAACGGTGGCATGTCGCGCGGCAGCGGCGACCTTGGCCAGATCCGCGTCCGTCATGCCGGTGGTGCCGATCACATGCACGATCCGCGCCTGCGCGGCGATGGCGGCAAATTCCACGGTGGCGGCGGGGGCAGTGAAATCAATCACCGCCTGCGCGTGCAAAAACGTCTCCAAAGGATCATCGGACACGACCACCCCAACAGCACCCCCGCCCATACATTCACCTACATCGCGGCCCACCCAATCGTGGCCCTTGCGTTCGACCGCGCCCACAAGCTTGCACTTGTCGCTGTCCAAAATGGTGCGCATCAGCATCTGGCCCATACGGCCCGAGGCTCCGGTCACGACAATTCCGGGCAGGTTGGTCATCGGTCTTACTCCAAGAAAACTGCGGTGCGCCCTCATAGCCCGTCGCGTTGCGCTTGGCAAAGCCCTTGCGACAGCGTAGATGCAGACCATGGCCAAAGGTAACAGCTCTTTCGGTTCCGGACCCGGTATGCGTCAGCTGCGGGTGGGGGAACAAATCCGCCGGACAATGTCCGAAATCCTGATGCGTGGGGACATCCACGATCCGGACCTGAACCGCATGTCCATCACCGTGGGCGAGGTGCGGCTGAGCCCGGATTTGCGGGTGGCAACGGTCTATGTGCTGCCTCTGGGCGGCGAAGGCAAAGAGGACGCGATCAAGCTGCTGGCCCGCCATCAGGGCGAATTGCGCCGCCTGATCGGCCGCAAATGCGGGCTGAAACACGCGCCCGAGCTGCGCTTCCGCCTGGATGAGACCTTTGACAGGATGGAGGAAACCCGCCGCCTGCTGAACCAGGACGAGGTGCGCCGCGACATCGAGAAGGATCAGGAATGATCCGCCTGTGGGCCAGCTTGTGCCTTCTGGCTATGCTGCCCCGCGCCGCACAAGCGGTTGACTGCCGCGATCTGCAACAGGACGATAATCGCTTCACCATCTGCGAAGTGACCGCAACCGAGGATCTGCGCCTGTTCCTGCGTAACCGGAATGGAGACATCCTGGGGCATTTCTCGGCTATTCAGGACAGCCTGCCGGATGGTCAGGTGCTGGAATTCGCCATGAACGCGGGCATGTATCACGACAATCGCGCGCCCGTGGGGCTGTATATTCAGGACGGCCAGCAGGAAATGCGCGTGGTGCCCAATGCGGGGCCGGGGAACTTCGGCCTGCTGCCGAACGGGGTGTTCTGCATCCGCGAGGGCCGCGCCGATGTGATCGAGACCCGGCGCTATATCGACGAAAGCCCCGCCTGCCGCGACGCCACCCAATCGGGCCCGATGCTGGTGATCGACGGCGCACTGCATCCGCGGTTTCTGTCCGACAGCACCTCGCGCTATGTGCGCAACGGGGTGGGCACCTCGGCCGATGGCGCGCGGGTGGTCTTTGCCATCTCGCGCAACCCGGTGACGTTTCACGAATTCGGCACCCTGTTCAAAGACACGCTGGGCCTGCCCAATGCGCTGTACTTTGACGGTAAGGTCTCGCGTATGTACGCGCCGGCGCATGGGCGGAACGATCCGGGGTTCTGGCTGGGGCCGATTGTCGGCGTTGTGTCCAAGCCAAATTGACAGCACGCGCGGCATGTTCTAACCCGCGCGCTTGGATTGCGACAGGATCGAGGAACACATGGGACGTAGACGCAAGGGACGCGACATTTCCGGCTGGCTGGTGGTGGATAAACCTGCGGGCATGACCTCGACCGCTGTGGTGAACAAGGTGAAATGGGCCTTTGGCGCAAACAAGGCAGGCCACGCGGGCACGCTGGACCCGGATGCCACCGGCGTTCTGGCCGTGGCCCTGGGCGAGGCCACCAAGACCGTCCCCTATATCACCGACGCGCTAAAGGCCTATCGTTTCAGCGTCCGCTTGGGCCAGGCCACCAACACCGATGATGCCGAGGGCGAGGTGATCGCCGAATCCGATGCCCGCCCCACGGATGAACAGATCAAGGACGCCCTGGGCGGGTTCCTGGGCGACATCATGCAGGTGCCTCCGAAATTTTCCGCCGTGAAGATCGACGGGGAACGCGCCTATAAGCTGGCCCGCGCTGACGAAGAGTTTGAGATCGCCGCCCGCCCTCTGTGGGTCGAGGAACTGGTGATGGACGATCGCCCCGACGCCGATCATGTCATTCTGGAAATGGTCTGCGGCAAGGGCGGCTATGTGCGCGCAATCGCACGCGATCTGGGGGCGGCCTTGGGCTGTCATGGCCATGTGGAATGGCTGCGGCGCGTGTGGTCCGGCCCCTTTGACGCCGATGAGGACGGGATCAGCATCCAGCAGATCGACGACATGGCCAAAACCCCTGAGCTGGACGAATTCCTGCGCCCGGTCGAGGACGGCCTGGCCGATCTGCCCGAGGTAAAAGCCACCGATCAGGGCGCCGTGCGCCTGCGCAACGGCAACCCCGGCATGGTGATCGCGCATGATGTGGACTGGGGCGAGGATTGCTGGGCCTCGTATAATGGCAAACCTCTGGCCGTGGGGCAGCTGCAAGGGGCGGAACTGCACCCCAACCGCGTGTTCAACCTGGATTGATCTCTTGCGCTGCGGCCCTCGCGGGGGCACAAACGGGCCATGATCACGCGTGAATTTCAAAAGGGCGACGCCCATTCGACCGCCATCTACTCGGATTGCGAGAAATACCGCTACGAGCTGACCCGCATCTGGGATCCGGCCGGGCGCAAGGCGCTGTTCGTGATGCTGAACCCGTCCACCGCGACCGAGGTGCAGAACGACCCCACCGTGGAACGCTGCGAGCGCCGCGCGCGGGCCTTGGGCTTTGGCGCGTTTCGCGTGACGAATATCTTTGCCTGGCGCGATACCGATCCGCGCGCCATGCGCGCCGCGGCCGATCCGGTGGGGCCCGCCAATGATCAGACAATTGTGGACGGCTGCGCCTGGGCAGATCAGATCATCGCCGCCTGGGGCACGCATGGTGAACATCTGGATCAGGGGCCGCATATCGCGCGGCTGCTGCGCGGCACCGGACGCCAAATCCACCATCTGGGCCTGACCAAAGCCGGCCACCCGAAACACCCGCTCTATATCGCCTATACCCAGCAACCCGCGCTGTGGGACATCCCCAATGACTGACCAGACCGACAAGGACACGCTGGAGGCCATGCGCCACCTGACCCGCGAAATCGAGAAGCTGAACAGCCATCGGTTCATCGCCATTCAGAACTCGCCCCGCCGGATGATCCTGTTTCAGTTCGGGCGCGGGCTGGCCTTTGGGCTGGGCTCGGTGCTGGGGGCGACGCTGCTGGTTTCGCTCATCACCTGGTGGCTGGCGCAATTCGAGTTCCTGCCGATCATCGGCGACTGGATGGCCGTTCTGGCAGACGAATTCGAACGCGCCACCGGAACCACCGGCGGCAGCTCATCGGATATTAACCAATCGACTCAATAGGTTTTGACCGACTCGGGGCACGTATGCCGTAATGCCTGCGGGGTAATCCGTGGGTGAAACATGCTACTTCTTGCTGGACTTTTAGGTGTGGTCGCGGTTGGCGCGGTCTTTGTCGGTTCCGATGTCATGACAGAGGATGACGAGAGCGAAATCCTTGCCGCTCCGGAGGACGAAGAGTTCGAGGACACCGACGGCAATGACATCCTGGCCGGCGGTGACGGGGCCGACATTCTGGATGGCGGCGCGGGCAACGATCAGTTGAACGGCTATGCCGGCGATGACGATGTGACGGGCGGCGCGGGCGACGATGACGTGCACGGCTGGGACGGGGCCGACACGCTGCATGGCGGCGATGGCCACGACACCCTCCACGGCGAGGACGGAGCCGACCTGATCGAGGGCAATGCCGGTGACGATCAGATGTTCGGCCATAACGATGACGACACCCTATTCGGCAACGAGGGGGCCGACAGTCTGGTCGGCAGCGCGGGCGATGATGTGCTGGATGGCGGCGCGGGCGACGACGCGCTGCATGGCGATCTGGACGATGACACCCTGACCGGCGGCACCGGCACTGACACGCTGTTCGGCGGCGCAGGCGATGACATGCTGCGCGGGGACGATGACGCTGAAATGGATTTCTTGAATGGCGGCGGCGGCGATGACACGATCGTTGGCGGCGACGGGGATCTTATTCACACGGGGGACGGCGCGGATACCGTGCTGATCGGCGATTGGGTGGACAACCCGCTGACCATTCAGGACTTCGATCAAAGCTCGGATCAGCTGGCCGTTGTTTTCGACGACGAAAACGGCGCTCAGCCCACTTTGGAGCTTACCCCCTCCGAGGATGGCTCGGGCACCATGATCCTGACCATCAATGGCGTGCAGGCCGCCACGCTGGACGGCGCCGCCGGGCTGAATGTCGAGGATATCGCCCTGATCGCCCGGTCCGCTGCGGGGCTCTGACCGCTTTTTTCCTTTTCTTTTCGGGGGAATCCCCGTAAGAGCGCGCATCCGGTGCGGTTCTGCTGCGCCGGGCACTCCATGGACCTTGCTGGACGACATCCCGGCCTGCGCCCTAACCCTTAACATAACAGGAGACCCCGATGTCGATCACCGCTGAAGAAAAAGCACGCGTTATCAAAGAGTTCGGCACCAAAGAAGGTGACACTGGCTCGCCCGAAGTACAAGTTGCAATCCTGTCCTCGCGCATCGCCACCCTGACCGAGCACTTCAAGACCCACAAAAAAGACAACCACGGCCGCCGCGGCCTGCTGATGATGGTTGCCCAGCGTCGTAAACTGCTGGACTACCTGAAAGGCAAGGACGAAGCCCGTTACCAAGACCTGATCAAACGTCTGGGCATCCGCCGCTAAGACCCCAGGTTCTTGTAAATCGCAAACGCCCGCTCGGCCCCGAGCGGGCGTTTTTCGTTGGTGCCGCTTCTCAACCTTCCAGCACTGGAAGGTTTTGATCCATGTCATATTAATTTTCGCGAATACATGTTGAGACGTCAGCATCTTAAATTCAGGAGAACCCAATGCGCTCTTTCCTCGCCAAATTGATGCTGGCTTTTTCATTGATGTTGATGCCAATCGCTGCGAATGCAGAAGGTAACAAACCCGGCCTGTTCGTAAATCTCACCACTGACGACACCTGGGCCGCCGCCAAGGCCATCATGTTTGCCCACCAGAAATCGCTGAAAAATGGCCATCCAACCGCGATCTGGATGAACGTGCGCGCCGTGTATCTGGCCGATAAAAAACGCCCCAGCCACGTGCATGGGTTA
The DNA here is from genome assembly GCA_002708925.1 of Paracoccaceae bacterium. Taxonomy (GTDB): domain Bacteria; phylum Pseudomonadota; class Alphaproteobacteria; order Rhodobacterales; family Rhodobacteraceae; genus Thalassobius. Next base: position 69,130 of record PAPN01000007.1, on the reverse strand, counting down.
ATGGCCGAACACGGCACCTCGATCCAGGATATGCTGCAAAACTTCCTCTCTGATGGCGGCGTCGTCATCATGTGCGGCGCATGTTCAAAAGCCGCCGGATTGACCAAAGCCGACTATATTGATGGCGTTCAGATGGGCAGCGCCGAGCTTGTCGGGGGCTGGCTGTTCGATCCGAATGTAAAAACCCTGGGCTGGTAAGAAACCAACCGAACCAGTTCACCAAAATCGTCGGGGCGGCCTGCCGGGCCGTCCTTTTGCATTTTCCGGGTTCAGATAATCATGGCTTTCAAAACTCTGCGATTTCCTGTATGGCCCCACACATCTGAGACGTGACGCCTTTGACTCCGGGCGCATGAGAAAGATTGGAGTCGGCGGCAATGGGGCCGCCATGCAAAAAAGGAGACGCGGGAGGGCCCGCGAGTGCTCCTTATAAGGATACGATGATGTTCAACGTAACAACCAAATCCATGCAGTGGGGCGATGAGACGCTGACACTGGAAACCGGCAAGGTTGCCCGTCAGGCCGACGGCACCGTGATTGCCACGCTTGGCGAAACCAGCGTCATGGCAAACGTGACCTTTGCCAAGGAACCGAAACCGGGACAGGATTTTTTCCCGCTGACGGTTCACTATCAGGAAAAATACTATGCGGCCGGTAAAGTGCCCGGCGGTTTCTTCAAGCGCGAGGCACGCCCGACCGAGAAAGAAACCCTGACCGCGCGTCTGATCGACCGTCCGATCCGCCCGCTGTTCGTGCCTGGCTTCAAGAACGAAGTGCTGGTGATGTGCACCGTGCTAAGCCACGATCTGGAAAACGACCCCGATATCGTTGCGATGATCGCCGCCTCGGCGGCGCTGACCATCTCGGGTGCGCCGTTCCGTGGCCCGATCGCCTGCGCACGCGTTGGCTTTGTTGACGGCGAATACACGCTGAACCCGTCCGTGGACGACATGCAGGATCTGCGCAACAACCCTGAACAGCGTCTGGACCTGGTTGTCGCCGGCACCAAAGACGCCGTGATGATGGTGGAATCCGAAGCTTACGAGCTGACCGAAGCCGAAATGCTGGGCGCCGTGAACTTTGCCCACCAGCAGATTCAGCCGGTGATCGACCTGATCATCGACCTGGCCGAAGAAACCGCCAAAGAGCCGTTTGACTTCGCCGCGCCGGATTACGCGGATCTGTTCGAAGTGGTCAAAGCCGCAGGCGAGGCCGCCATGCGTGACGCCTATGCGATCACCGATAAGCAAGAGCGCGTTGCCGCTGTTGCCGCCGCCAAAGAGGCCATCAAGGCCGGCCTGACCGAAGAGCAACTGGAAGACGCGAACCTGGGCTCGGCCCTGAAGAAGCTGGAATCCACCGTTCTGCGCGGCTCGGTCGTGAAAGAGGGCAAACGTATCGACGGCCGCGCCCTGGATCAGGTCCGCGCCATCGAATGCGAAACCGGCCTGCTGCCCCGGACCCACGGTTCGGCGCTGTTCACCCGTGGGGAAACTCAGGGTCTGGTCGTGACCACGCTGGGCACCGGCGATGACGAACAGTTCATCGACGCGCTGCACGGCAACTTCAAATCGAACTTCATGCTGCACTATAACTTCCCGCCCTACTCGGTCGGTGAGGTTGGCCGCGTGGGTGGCCCCGGCCGCCGCGAGATCGGTCACGGCAAACTGGCATGGCGTGCGCTGCAGGCAGTTCTGCCCTCGGCCACCGATTTCCCCTACACCCTGCGTCTGGTGTCCGAGATCACCGAATCGAACGGCTCGTCCTCAATGGCGTCGGTCTGTGGTGGTTCGCTGTCCATGATGGACGCCGGTGTTCCGCTGAAGGCCGCCGTTGCCGGTGTGGCCATGGGTCTGGTGCTGGAAGATGACGGTTCCTACGCCGTCCTGACCGACATCCTGGGTGACGAAGATCACCTGGGCGACATGGACTTCAAAGTCGCTGGCACCGAAGCGGGCATCACCTCGCTGCAGATGGACATCAAGGTTGCCGGCATCACCCCGGAAATCATGGAGAAAGCCCTGGCCCAAGCCAAAGAGGGCCGGATGCACATCCTGGGTGAGATGAACAAGGCGCTGTCCGGCACCGCCGAATTCAGCGTCCACGCCCCGCGCATCGAAACCATGCAGATCCCCACCGACAAGATCCGCGAAGTGATCGGCTCGGGCGGGAAGGTCATCCGCGAAATCGTCGAAGTGTCGGGCGCCAAGGTCGACATCAACGACGACGGCATCATCAAGATCGCCAGCCCGAACGGAGAAGCCATTCAGAAGGCATACGACATGATCCACTCGATCGTGGCCGAGCCCGAAGAAGGCAAGATCTACAAAGGCAAAGTCGTGAAGATCGTCGATTTCGGCGCCTTCGTGAACTTCTTTGGCAAGCGCGACGGCCTGGTGCACGTCAGCCAGATCGAAAACCGCCGCCTGAACCACCCCTCGGACGTCCTGAAAGAGGGCCAAGAGGTCTGGGTCAAGCTGCTGGGCTTTGACGATCGCGGCAAGGTGCGCCTGTCGATGAAAGTCGTCGATCAGGAAACCGGCGAAGAGGCCAAAAAAGAAGAAAAAGAGGACTGATCCGTCCCCTTTTGAGCAAAAGAAAGCCCCGGTCGCAGCGCCGGGGCTTTTTCATTACTGGGCACACTATCGCGCGCATTTTCGGCCTTTTACACGAAGATCGGGATCGACGCCGCCCTGAAACACGCCAAGGCCGCCGCCCATAATCGACACAGCCCCCATACTGCGTAGCGTCACCCTTGATGCGGAGCGCCTATCAGACCTTTGAAACCATCGCTTCAAATGTCGCAGCACACTCCCCACCCGACCATTGCATCGGTAAACCCGCAACGCATTCATCAAGAAAACGACAGCAGCCAATATGATGCCGGGCCCTCCAAAACAGCCCGCCATCACCCGCCTTTTCCGGTATCAATAGCGGTAGCCCCAGAGGCACGACTTCATCTTGCCGAAATACTCCGGGGGGAGGCCACAGGCCGGGGGGCAGCGCCCCCCTCTGCCTTGACGCTCCCGTCCTCAGGCCGGGTCTTTGATGGTGCGCAGATAGGGCAGCTTGACGTCCAGCTTGCCGAATTTGGCTTCGGCCTGTTCGTTGCTCAGCGACAGGGCAACGATCACATCCTGACCAGAGGTCCAGTTCGCCGGGGTGGCCAGCGGCTCGCCATAGGTCTTTTGCAGACCGTCCAGAGCGCGCAGAACCTCGGCAAAGTTACGCCCCACCGACATCGGATAGGTCATGATCAACTGCACCTTCTTATCGGGCGAGATGATGAAAACCGAACGCACGCTGGCCGAATCCGCAGCCGTGCGACCATCGGGCAGATAGGCCTCGGCGGGCAGCATATCAAAGGCCTTCGACACCGCCAGATCTTCGTCCGCGATGATCGGGAAGCCGGCCGTCGCCCCCGAGAACCCCTCGATGTCCGATTTCCATTTGACGTGCTCGTCCGCCGCGTCCACCGACAGGCCGATCACCTTTGTGTTCCGTTGCGTCCATTCATCGGCCAGTTGCGCCACGGCACCGAATTCAGTGGTGCAGACGGGCGTAAAATCTTTCGGATGCGAGAACAGGATAGCCCAGCTATCACCGATCCAGTCATGGAAGGTGATGGTGCCCTGGTCGGTTTCGGCGGTGAAGTTGGGGACGATATCATTGATGCGCAGGCCCATTTTCTTTTCCTCTCAAAATGGTCAGGATTACATTCCGTAAATTAGATACATTCTAAACCGCACTTTACCAGCCCCAGACTCGGGGATTTTTCGCAGGGTGACAGAGTGTCGCGATTCCTCAAGGGTCTTAATTTGATCAAATTTCCGAAACCTGTTCAGACTCCCCCTTGCGAAGGGTCAAAACCCCTGACAAACTGCCTTTCAACGTCGCGGCAAAGAATTCTGCATAACGGAATTCCCCGCGAGACGGGAAGGTCTTTTATCGGAGGTCAGAGATGATCGAGAAACGTCAATTCTACATCAATGGGGACTGGGTGGACCCGATTGAGCAGCGCGATCACGATGTGATCGACCCCTCCACCGAAGAACCCTGTGCCGTTATTTCGCTGGGCGCTCAGGCCGATGCGGATGCGGCCGTTGCGGCGGCCAAGGCTGCCTTTCCGGCCTGGATGAACACGCCCCCCGCGGACCGTATTGCCCTGGTCGAAAAGCTGCTGGAAATCTACAAACGCCGCAGCGCCGAAATGGGCGAGGCGATCAGCCTGGAGATGGGCGCGCCGATCGACATGGCGAACACCTCTCAGGTGGGGGCCGGCACCTGGCACATCACGAATTTCATCCGAGCGGCCAAGAATTTCGAGTTCATCCGCCCGCTGGGAGATCATGCCCCCAATGACCGGATCGTGCACGAACCCGTCGGCGTCTGTGCGCTGATCACACCGTGGAACTGGCCGATGAACCAGGTCACGCTGAAGGTGGTCGCCGCCGCGATTGCGGGCTGCACCATGGTGCTGAAACCCTCCGAGGAAAGCCCGCTGGACGCGATCCTGTTCGCCGAAATGATGGACGAGGCTGGCTTCCCCAAGGGGGTGTTCAACCTGGTGAACGGCGATGGTGTGGGCGTGGGGGCGGCGCTGTCCGGGCATCCGGATGTGGATATGGTCAGCTTCACCGGCTCGACCCGCGCGGGCATCGCGATTTCCCAAAACGCCGCGCTGACGCTGAAACGCGTCCATCTGGAGCTGGGCGGCAAGGGCGCCAACATCATCTTTGACGATGCGGATGAAAAGGCCGTCAAACGCGGCGTTCTGCACATGATGAACAACACCGGCCAGTCGTGTAATGCCCCCAGCCGGATGCTGGTGCAGAAAGGCGTCTATGACCAGGCGGTCGAAGCCGCTGCCGAGGTCGCGAATACGGTCACCGTCGGCCCTGCCAGCGCGCATGGCAAGCACATCGGCCCCGTCGTCAACGAGGCCCAGTGGAACAAGATCCAGGGGCTGATCCAGACCGGCATCGACGAAGGCGCGCGCCTGGTTGCCGGCGGCCTGGGCCGTCCCGAGGGGCTGAACAAGGGCTTCTTTGTGCGCCCCACCGTTTTTGCCGACGTCAACAATCAGATGACCATCGCACGCGAGGAAATCTTTGGTCCCGTGCTGTCGATCATCCCGTTCGAAACCGAGGAAGAAGCGGTTCAGATCGCCAATGACACGGTCTATGGCCTGACGAACTATGTCCAGACCACCGATGGCGTAAAAGCCAACCGCCTGGCGCTGCAATTGCGCTCGGGGATGGTGGAAATGAACGGCCAGAGCCGCGGGGCCGGGGCGCCCTTTGGTGGCATGAAACAGTCCGGCAATGGCCGCGAAGGCGGCGTTTGGGGCATCGAGGACTTCCTTGAAGTCAAATCCGTGGCCGGTTGGGCCGCTGAATAAGCGCAACACCATTGCAACACGGTTCAATCCGGGGCTATCACGGCCCCGGATTTCTTTTTCATGGGGGCCTTGGTGGCTGACTTCCCTTCGATCCAGCGCTTTGTGCCCGACACGGTTCTGAAACGTGATGTGTTTTCCGAAACCATCATGGGGCATCTGGCGGATGATCCGTCGGTTAAGGTGGTGCTGCGCCGTCTGGACGGGGTGCCCTGGTGGGCGCGCCCCCTGTCGCAGATGCTGGCCCGCAAAGAGGCCCGCGGGCTGCGCGCCGTTCAGGGAATCGAGGGCTGCCCGATATTGCTGGAAGCCGACCGGGGCGGCATTCTGCGTGTCTGGAGCGAAGGCACACCGCTGCATCTGGCCAAACCCCGTGACCCGCTCTGGTTCAAGGATGCCAAACGCCTGCTGGCGCAGTTGCGTCAGCGCGGGGTCTGCCATAACGACATTGCCAAGCCTCAGAACTGGCTGATGACGCCGGACGGGCGGGCCGCCGTGATTGATTTCCAACTGGCCAGCGTCCATCCGAAGAAGGGGAAGCTCTATCGCGTCGCCGCGCGCGAGGATCTGCGGCACATGCTCAAGCAGAAACGCAGCTTTGCCCACGATCTGCTGACGCCCCGTGAACGCGCGATGCTGGCGCGCAAATCTCTGCCCTCGCGGATTTGGATGGCCACGGGCAAGAAGCTGTATAACTTCGTCACGCGCCGCCTGATGAACTGGTCCGATGGCGAGGGCACGGAAAACCGCATTGCCGAGGATGGCCCGGCGATCCGTGCCGCCCTGATGACGGCGGGCGCGCAGGATGTGGCCTTTGCCGCCTATGCGCTGCCAGCGGGGGGCGTGGGGCTGTATGCCTTTGCCGAGGCCGGGGCAGAGCTGCAAATGCCCGCAGGCGGGCCGCAACCCAATCTGCTGCAAACAGTCAGCGCCCTGCCCCGCGATACTGGGGGCGCCCCGCGTCTGGACCTGCTGGAGCTGATCGCCACCAACCGCCTGGACGAGCTGGAACAGCTGCGCGGCGATGATCCCGCGCTGGAGTCAATCGTGAAACCCATTGTCAGCGCGCGTTTAAATCTGACCGATCGGTCGATGAAATAGGCCCTAAAACGGGGATTTCGTGCGGAAACGAATGCCCTCGCCGCTTTCGGGGTGGTTCACGCGCAGCTCTTCGGAATGCAGCATCAGGCGCGGGAAATCGGCCGCCGCGCCCGTCGCATACAGCGGATCGCCCAGAATGACATGCCCCAGCGCCAGCATATGCACCCGCAGCTGATGCGAGCGCCCGGTCCTTGGCATCAGCCGCACGCGGGTCTCGTTCTCAGCATGGCGCAGCACGCGCCAATCGGTGACGGCGGGCTTACCGTTTTCATGATCCACCATCTGACGCGGCCGATTCGGCCAATCCACGATCAGCGGCAAATCCACTGTGCCCGTCTTTGGCTCTAGCCGGCCCCAGACGCGCGCGACATAGGTTTTCCGCGTGCTGCGTTTTTCGAATTGCATGGACAGGTTGCGCTGCGCATGGGGGCTGAGCGCAAACACCATCACCCCCGAGGTATCCCGATCCAGCCGATGCACCAGCAAGGCCTCGGGGAACACCGCCTGCACGCGGGTCAGCAGGCAATCGGCCAGATGTTCGCCCCGTCCGGGCACAGACAACAGACCCGAGGGTTTGTTAACCGCCAATATCTGGTGATCCTGATGCAGAATCTCCAACGGGTCAGAGGGCGGAGTATAATCGGTGCTGAAGGACATGGGCTCCCTTACGCCGGGATGCCCGCACGCGCAACCCGACGTCACACTTGCGCGATGGCAGGCCCGCTTGCCACCCTGCCCAAAACCGGAGGAGCCCCAATGCACCCAACCATTCAGCGCATGGCCGAGATCGTCGCCTCGGGCGAGGATGAAAAAATCGCAACAATCCTGGCCGAGGACGTGAAATTCCTGCCCCCGACCTATTGGAAAACCTGGCAGGGGCGCGCCCCCGTTGCCGCCGTTCTGGGCCATGTGGGGCAGGTGTTTTCGGATTTCCGCTATCGCCGCATCATGGGTGAAGGCAACGACTGGGCGCTGGAGTTTCAGTGCAAAATCGGTGATCGCGACGCGGTGGGCGTGGACCTGATCACGCTGAACGCAGAGGGGTTGATCTCGGATTTCGAGGTGGTCATGCGGCCGCATAGCTCGGTCGGGGCGCTGCGCGAGGCGATGAATGCCCGCGTGATGACGGACCCGCGTTTCCTGAAATACAAGGACGCGCTGAGCTAACCGCTCAGGGGCGCTGCGGCAGCCCGTCAGTCAGCTGGTAATAGCTGCCCTTGTCGGCGGTAAAGATGTGCTTTTCCAGTGTGACCGACACGGGCGCGTCCAGCGTGCCCAGGCCAATGCTGATGCTGTCCTCGTTCGTGCCCTGCCAGAATAAAAAGGCTCCGCAACCGGGGCAAACCCCGCGCCGCGCCCGTGGCGTAAGCGAGATCCAGTGCACCGGCCCGGTGATCGTCAGCGCCTCTTGCGGCACCTGTGCAGAGGCCCAGACATGCCCCGACATTTTCCGGCACTGGCTGCAATGACAACACGAGCCATTCATGAGCGGCACCTCTGAACTATAGCGAATCTGCCCGCAGGCGCAGCTTCCGGTTGGCATGTTTTTCTCCTGTTGCGCGGCTTATTGGATAAAAATTTCCGCCGCCGTGCAAGCCCGTCTGGCTGCCTCAACGTGCGGGCAGGCAGCGGCGCGTTAAGGTTTCAGACCCACAGTTGCCTAAGTTTTCAGCGATCAACGGAAGCATCCCTGCCCTAAATGCCGCACCGCAGCAATAATGGATGGGCAGCCCCCGCATCTGCCCTACCCTCGTTCCAGGCAAGGGTGCCGGAGGACGCTCTGTGTCGCTGATCAAAAGCGAAGGAGAGTTGCCATGTGTCTGACGACCGAAGCGATTGCACTGTTTATGAACCTGCTAAGCCCGGATGTGATCTCGATGGAGGCCGGGCGGATCACCATTCACGCCACAGAGCGCGATGCCGTCTGGGTCCAGGTCGAGGATAAGTGGTGCACCATGGCACCCCAGATCGACCGCCTGGCGCGATTCGACTGAAATCCGCACCTGGCTGGCGGCTGAATACGGAATGGTAAGGATTTCGTCTTAGCGTCGCTCGGGAAAGAGTGTCGTGAAAGAGGTTTCCATGCAAATGTCCAGTGCCGCGCAAGGCGGTTATCAAGTCGTCTCGGTCGAGGAAGACCGGATTGATGCCGCCGTCGCCATCGCGTTCAAGGATCAGATGCGCCAGCTGACCGAGGGCGGATCTTCAGAGGTGGTGCTGGATCTCAGCACCGTCAGCTTTATCGATTCCAGCGGCCTGGGCGCGATCGTGGCTGCGATGAAACAGCTGGGCAATGCGCGCAAGCTCCACCTGGCCGGCCTGATGCCAAATGTCGAAAAGGTGTTTCGCCTGACCCGTATGGATATGGTCTTTGCCATTCATCCTTCGGTCGAAGATGCTGTAGGCCTTCATGCTGATCGGGCCTGAAACGGATTTTCATTTCCCCAAGCGGAGCGAGCTAACCGTGCCGAACCGGTTCGACATCCGATTTGACGCCACTGAAATGGGTGTCCGCCAGACTTTGACCAGCCTGCTGTCCTTTCTGACTGAAATCGGAATCGGCGAGATGAACAGAGGCACCGTGGAAATCGTCCTGGCCGAAGCGCTGAACAACGTGGTTGAACATGCCTATGCCGAAACCGGGCAGGGCAGTATCGAATTGCAGTGCAAATCACAGGTTGACCGGCTGGACGTCGCCATCATGGATCAGGGCCCCCCCGTGCCCGTCCACGTTTTTGCCGAAAGATCCGCGCCCGACACAGACGTCCCCCTTGACGATCTGCCCGAAGGCGGGTTTGGCTGGCTGCTGATTCAGAACATGACTGAAAATCTGGCCTATCATCGTGTGGGGGATACAAACTGCCTGCGGATGGCGATTCCCCTCACGTAATCCTGGCGCAAATCCAACGCGCCGCAGAATTGCCCGATTCACCTCATATTCGCGCCCGAAACCTGAGTCAAAAAGACGGTGTAGCTGCAAGAGCTTCCCTCGGCGTCGCGCGTTTACAGCCCCCACCCAGTGCGCGACGTCGAGGTCTACCTTTCTCCTGATCGTTCCGCGGGGCATGGACTTGGCAACAAGATTGCCTAAAGTCCGAAGCGGAACTCAGGGAGCCTCAGATGAGAGATTTTCACCAGCCCGGCCGATCAGCCGTCTTCGCAAGCAATGGCATGTGCGCAACCTCGCATCCATTGGCAGCCAAAACCGCAATCGACATCTTGGAACGTGGCGGCAACGCCGTCGATGCTGCGATTGCCGGAGCGGTGCTACTGGGCATCTGCGAGCCGCAAATGACGGGCATTGGCGGGGACTGTTTTGCTTTGATCAGCCCGGCAGGGTCCGACGAAATCTTGGCGCTGAATGGCTCGGGGCGCGCGCCCGGCAAAGCCACCGCCAGCGATTTGCGCGCAAAAGGGCTGACAACGGTGCCGCTTGACAGTGCAGATGCGGTGACAATCCCCGGCGCGGTCGATGCCTTCTGCCATATGTCGGAGCAATACGGCAAGCTTGGGCTGGACGTGCTGCTGGCGCCCTCTATCCACTACGCCGAAACCGGCGTCCCCGTCGCCCCGCGCGTTGCCTTTGACTGGCCCACTGCGGCCGCGTGCCTGAATGACGCGGGCAAACGCCATTTTCTGATCGACGGACAGCCAGGCAAAACCGGCCAGCTTTTCACTGCCCTCGGACAGGCTGACGTGCTGCGCCGAATCGCCCGCGATGGGCGCAGCGCCTTCTACGAGGGTGAGGTGGCCGAGGACATGCTGGGCGCTTTGCAGGCCTTGGGCGGGCAACACACAGCCGAGGATTTCGCCGCAACAGCCTGCACACCGACGACACCGATCAGCGGCACGTATAAATCCGTCGATCTGGTTGAGCACCCGCCAAATGGGCAGGGCGCAACGGCCATATTAATGCTTAACATACTGAAGCATTTTGATATTTCTGGGATGGATCCATTCGGCAGCCGCCGCGCACATATCGAGGCAGAGGCCGCAAAACTGGCGTATGACGCGCGAAACCGTTTGCTGGCCGATCCTGATCATACCTCGCGGCTGGCGCATATGCTGGCACCGGAAACCGCCGCGAAACTGGCCGGTCTGATCAATCCTGGGCGCGCGATCCCTGCGGCAGCCCCGCTGACCGAGGCAATCCACAAAGACACGGTTTATATTACCGTGGTTGACCGGGATCGCATGGCAGTGTCCCTGATTTACTCGATTTTTCATGGGTTTGGATCGGGGATCGCCAGCCCGAAATTCGGGATTTTGTTCCAGAACCGGGGCGCGGGTTTCAGCCTGGAGCCCGGACACCCGAACGAGCTGGCCGGCGGCAAACGCCCGATGCACACCATCATTCCGGGCATGTTGCGCCAAAATGGGCGCGTGACCATGCCCTTTGGTGTGATGGGCGGGGCCTATCAGCCGAACGGCCACGCGCGTTTTGTCTCGAATATCGAGGATTTCGGCTTGCCCCCGCAAGAGGCAATCGACGCGCCCCGGACGTTCAGCGATGCCGGGCAGATGAATGTCGAGCGGGGCTATTCGGAGGCTGTCCGGCAAGAGCTGGCCGATCTGGGCCATGATGTCCGCATCCCCGAACAGCCGATTGGCGGGGCCCAGGCCATTCTTATTCGCGAAGATGGCGTACTGGAGGGCGGCTCGGACCCCCGCAAAGATGGCTGCGCCCTGGGCTACTAAACCCTAGTTCAGCTGAAATTGCAGCGGGTACTGGCCATCTTCGAACGGGCCGAACAGATCAGGGATGTCGGGGTGGCTGACCGGCTCTCCGGAATAGTCGGCGATCAGGTTTTGCTCGGACACATAGGCCACGTAATAGCTCTGATCGTTTTCGGCCAGCAGATGGTAGAACGGCTGCTCTTTCGAGGGGCGGCTGTCCTCGGGGATCGAGTGATACCATTCCTCGGTGTTGTTAAAACGCGGATCAACGTCAAAAACCACGCCGCGGAACGGGTGTTTTTTGTGACGGACAATCTGTCCCAAATGGTATTTCGCACGCGTCTTAAGCATTAGATTGCAGCCCCTTAAAGCCATGGATAGACGTAAACTCGGGTGAATGTCCATGAATTGACAGAAAATAGCGGGAAACAGTCTGTGAACCTTGCTTTGACAGTGTTGGAAATAACGGCGCCGGTGTTCATTTTGGCGGCGGTCGGGTTTGGATGGGTGAAGGTCGGGTTCGAATACCGGGTGGAATTTGTCACGCGGCTGGCCATGACGCTGGCCGTTCCCTGCCTGATTTTCACCGCTCTGATGAAGACGCAGATACAGCCCGAGGCGCTGACCTCGTTGTTTTTTGCCTCGGCGGCCGCATATGGCGTGGTCTCGGTGGCGGCCTGGGCGCTGGTCCGGCTGACGCGGCTGGATGTCCGGACCTTTCTGGCCCCCATCATTTTCGGCAATACGGGCAACCTGGGCCTGCCGCTGGCGATGTTCGCCTTTGGCGAGGTCGGGCTGGGCTATGCTGTCGTGGTCTTCGCGGTGATGGCAGTCTGGTCTTTCACCTTTGGGGTCTGGCTGGTGGCGGGCGGCGGATCGCTGGCCAAAGTCGTCAAGGAGCCTCTGGTTGCGGCGACCCTGCTGGGCGGTCTGTTCCTGTGGCAGGGCTGGCAGACGCCGATTTTTCTGACCAACGCGCTGGAGCTGATCGGCCAGATGGCGATTCCGATCATGCTGATCACCCTGGGCGTGGCCGTGGCGCGGATGACGCCGGGCCATGTGGGCCGCGCCATCTGGATTTCGCTGGCCAAGCTGGCGCTGTGCTTTGGGCTGACCTGGGGGGTGGGGCTGTGGTTTCATCTGGATCGCACCGCCTTTGCCGTTCTGGTGCTGCAATTGTCCACACCCGTGGCTGTCACCTCGTATCTGCTGGCCGAAAAATACGGAGCCGATGCCGAATCCGTCGCCGGGCTGGTGGTGGTTTCAACGGTAATGTCCGTGTTCGCGATCCCGATCATGCTGGCCGTGCTGTTGTAACGCGGACAATCACGCGGAATTGTCATTTCCCCAACGGGCAATTTTCGCTAAAATGCCAAAAAACAAAGAAAGCGAGAGGCAAATGAGCAGAACTCTTCGCGTGTTGGTCATGATTGTGCTGCTGGCATCCTGCGGCGGGGGGAACTATTCGGCCCCGCGCAATTTGGATAATGCCTGTTCAATCCTGGCGCAGCGCCCCAAATATGCCCGCGCCTTCCGCGCGACCGAGCGCCGCTGGGGCGTGCCGGTACATGTGCAGATGGCCACGATCTATCAGGAAAGCAAATTCATCGGCAACGCCCGCACACCGTTCCGCTATGTGCTGGGCGTGATTCCGATGGGGCGGCAAAGCTCGGCCTATGGTTATGCGCAGGCGCTGGATGGCACCTGGGATGAATACCGGCGCGCCACCAACAGTTACGGCGCCCGGCGTGATAAAATCCGCGATGCGACGGACTTTATGGGCTGGTACATGAACAAATCGCGCGAAAAGAACGGGATCAGCCTGCACAATGCGCGTCACCAGTATCTGGCCTATCACGAAGGCCACACCGGCTATGCGCGCGGCAGCTATAAGCGCAAAAGCTGGCTGATGCGGATCTCGGCCGAGGTGGGCGCACGCGCTCAGCGCTATGAGGCGCAGCTGGCCACCTGCCCGCGCCGCTTACGCTAAGCGCGCGGGTCAGCGCCCGTCGGTGATGTTCTCGGTTGCGGCCCGGATGTCGAAGATCGAGTTTTTGATCCGCGGGCCGAACTCCATTTCGCCCAGAACGACGGTCGTTGCGCTGCCGGCCTGATCGTTGATCACCCATTGGCGCAGCTGCACCGGCGCGTCGGTGAATACCAGCTGGATATTGCCGTATTCGGGGCTTTCGGGGTCCATCGCGGTTACCGTCGTGGCGGTGCCGTCATAGGATTTCCCCGCCACCATATCCGAGCGCGTCAAATCCACATTCCGCCGCAGCACGATATTCAGCGGGGTCTGTTTCAGCGGATAGGTTTCGGGGCCGGTGTTGCTTTTGGGGTCAAAGATCGCGACAGCCCCCTGCCCGGCCAGCACCAGCGCCTGCGTCGGCGGGTCGTATTCGAACCGCGCGCGCCCCGGACGTTTCAGCCAGATACGCCCCGTCGAAACCGAGCCATCATCGTTAATTTGGGTGAACTTACCCTGCGCCGTGGCGAAGCTGTTCAGATAATCCGAGATCTGATCCAGGCTCAGCTCGTCGGCTGCGGCGGGGATAGCCAGCGCCGCAAAGACCGGCGCAAGAAGGTAGCGATACATTTTCATATCCCCTAGATAGGCATTCGGGCGCGCGAACGCACCCGAACTTAGCTCACAAATCTGCGATGCGGCGGCTTATTGCTCGGGCACCAGAATTTCGCGTTTACCGACGTGATTGGCGGCGCTGACGACGCCTTCGTCTTCCATCTGTTCCACCAGACGCGCGGCCTTGTTATAGCCGATCGCCAGTTTGCGCTGGATATAAGACGTCGAGCATTTGCGATCCTTGATCACAATCGCCACGGCCGTGTCATAGAGCGCATCCTCGGCGTCCGTGTTGCCGCCGGTGTTCAGGCCCAGCACCGCGTCGATATTGTCGGCCTTATCCTCACCCGGACCTTCGACCACACCGCCGACGTAATCGGGCGGGCCAAAGCTCTTCAGATGGGTGACGATTTCCTCGACCTCTTCGTCGCTGACGAACGGGCCGTGGCAACGGGTGATTTTCGCGCCCCCCGCCATATACAGCATGTCGCCCATGCCCAGCAGCTGCTCGGCACCCATTTCGCCCAGGATCGTGCGGCTGTCCACTTTGGACGTCACCTGGAAACTGATCCGCGTGGGGAAGTTGGCCTTGATCGTGCCGGTGATCACATCCACCGAGGGCCGCTGCGTGGCCATGATAATATGGATCCCCGAGGCCCGCGCCATCTGTGCCAGACGCTGAATGCAGGCTTCGATTTCCTTACCGGCGACCATCATCAGATCGGCCATTTCGTCAACGACAACAACGATATAGGGCATCTTGACCGGAGTGATCTCCTCGGTCTCGAACACCGGATCGCCGGTTTCGTCATCGAACCCCGTCTGCACGGTCCGGCTGAAGGTTTCGTTCTTGGCCAGAGCATCCGCGACGCGGCTGTTATAGCCGTCGATGTTGCGCACACCCATTTTGGACATCTTGCGGTAACGGTCCTCCATTTCGCCGACCACCCATTTCAGGGCCACGACCGCCTTTTTCGGATCGGTCACAACGGGGCTCAACAGATGGGGGATACCGTCATAGACCGACAGTTCCAGCATCTTGGGGTCGATCATGATCATGCGGCATTCATCGGGCGTCAGGCGATACAGCAGCGACAGGATCATCGTGTTGATCGCCACAGATTTACCCGAACCCGTGGTCCCTGCGATCAGCAGGTGAGGCATCTTGGCCAGGTTCGCCACGATCGGCTCGCCGCCGATGTCTTTGCCCAGGGCCAGAGGCAGTTTCATATTCGCATCGCCAAAGGACCGCGCGGCCAGGATTTCGCGCAGGACGACCTTTTCACGATTTTCATTGGGCAATTCGATCCCGATCACGCTGCGCCCCGGCACGGTGGACACACGCGCGGACAGTGCGGACATGCTGCGCGCGATGTCATCGGCCAGGCCGATCACCCGGCTGGCCTTCAGGCCCGGCGCGGGTTCCAGTTCGTACATGGTGACGACGGGGCCGGGGCGAACGCTGACGATCTCGCCCTTGACGCCGTAATCATCCAGCACGTTTTCCAGCATCCGCGCGTTTTCCTCCAGCGCCTCGTCGCTTAGGTGATGGCGCTGAATATTGGCCGGGTTGGTCAGCAAATTCAGCGGAGGCAGCTCAAATTCCACAGCCGTTTCATCGAATTGCAACGACGGCTGCGCCTCTTTCTGCGCCTGGGTCGAGGGCTGAATCGGTTTGCGATTCAACGGTTTGACCACCACTTTGCGCGGCTGTTCTACCGGGATTTGCGGCGAGGCCACGGGCTGCGGCGCAGGGGCCGGGGCCGAAACAGAGGCAGGCGCGGTGTAGCTTTCCTCGGGCATGGTTTCGAACGAGGCATCAAAGATGTTTTCCTGAGGCAACGCATCCGTATAGGCCGGCTCAACAGGCAGTTCAGGCTGCATTTCGATCGAAGCCGCGGGGACGGCGGTCATCGGCGGCTCGCTGGGCAGGTCCGCATGGGCGGCGGTTAGCGGCGGTTCGGGCGGCAACGGGCCCGGATCGGCCTCCAGAACCAGAGCCGAAGGACCACGGCCCCGGCCCTTGGTCAGGGGCGCGGCAATCTCGGGCTGGGCAGCGGCGCGGCTACGGATCACATCCGCGATCTTGGCCTTAATACGGTCATCGCCGGGGGCCTGGCCAGAATCGGCCGCCAGGGCGGGCTCGACCAGTTCGGATTCGGGCAGCGGCTCGGGCCGGCGGATCAGACCGGGCACACGCTGCAACAGGCTGGGCTTGGCCGGCTCTTCGATCGCGGGGGCGTCCTCATAGTCATGCGCGGCGTAATTGTCGAAGGGTTCAACCCATTCGTCCTGCGCGCCAAGCGTGGCCGCAGGCGCAGCGGCAGCGCGCGCATCGCGGCGGGCCCGCTGACGCGCCTGCAATTCCTGTGCCGCCACCACAGCCCCCGAGGCCCCACGCCCCAAAGCCGTCAGCAGCACCGCATAAAGCATCACCACCCCGACCAGCAGGAACCGGAACAGGCGGCGCAGTTCGGCCACGGAAAAGCCCAGCACATAGGTGCCCAGAACAATCGCGGCCACAGCAAAAAGCATCGACATCAGGTTGATCCCAAAGGCCATGCTGAACGGCAGGATATTCAGCAAAACCCCCAGAACGGTATCCCCGAAATGCCCCCCCAGGCCAAAGCCCTGCCCCCAATCGGGACCTGGCGCCAGGGTCGAGGCATAGACGGACAGCACCGCCATCCAGATCGGAGTCAGCAGCGCACGGCTTAGCGCGCGCTCCTCGCCCAGATGCAGGCCGAAACGGAATCCCCAGGCCAGCAGGGCAATCGCCAGCCCCCAGGATCCCAGCCCCAGAATCATGAACATCGGCGCAGTAATCGAGGCCCCCAGCCGTCCCAGCAGGTTCTGCACCGGCGCGTCCGTGGCCAACATGAACGAAGGATCATCCGGGCTGTAGGACGCCATCATGGCCACAGCGGCCACCCCCACAATCGCCAAAGCGATCCCAATCAGTTCCTTCCCGCGTTTTTCGATCGCAGCCTGCATATCGCTGTCAAAAAGCGGGTCTCGTCCTCTGGTTTGAAATGCCATTCCTGCCCTCGTTCTCTTACCTGTAGATGCAGTCGCGCAGACGGATCAGGCCTGCGCGCAGCTCTTCTTTTGGGGCCACCATGGCGACCCGGATATAGTTTTTGCCGGGGTTTTCCCCGTTCACGTCGCGGCTTAGATACGCGCCCGGCAGGACGCGGATGCCGGTTTCTGTCCAGGCCTTCAGCGCGGCCTGCTCGCCGTCCTCGACAGGAAGCCACAGGAAAAACCCGGCCTCAGGCCCCTGATACCCCTGGATCGAGGCAAAGACCTCATCCGCGACGGCATATTTTTCCCCATAGAGGCGGCGATTCTCGATCACATGCGCCTCGTCTTCCCACACCTTTTGCGAAACATGCTGAATCGGCAGCGGCAAAGGCGCCCCCGCATAGGCGCGCAACTGTTTGATCCGCTTCAGGCTTTCGACACCGCCCGCCACAAAGCCCGAGCGCAGCCCCGGCAAGTTTGACCGTTTCGACAGAGAATGGAACACGATCACGCGCTCGGGATCGGCACCCATGTCCCTGGCCACCTCCAACGCGCCGGGGGGCGGGGTGTCACGGTAGATCTCGGAATAGCATTCATCCGCGAAGATCTGGAAATCATATTGTTCGGCCAGACGGATCAGATCGGCCCAATAGGCGCGGCTGGCCACCGCACCCTGCGGGTTGGCCGGGCTACAGATATAGGCCGCGGCGGTGCGCGTCAGCACGTCGGGCGGCAGGGCGGTATAATCCGGCAGATAGCCGTTTTCACGCGTGGCCGAGACGAAAACAGGCTCGGCCTGCACGGACAGCGTGCCAATCATATAGACCTGATAAAACGGGTTGGGGATCAGAACGGTGGGTTTCTGTCCGTTTCGGGCCTCGGGGATCAAGGCCATGGCCGCGTTATACAGCCCCTCGCGCGTGCCGTTCAGCGGCATCACCTGCGTATCGGGGTCCAGCTGCACCCCATAGCGCCGATCCAGAAACCCGGTGATCGCAGCGCGCAGACCGGGCGTGCCGTCATTGGGCGGATACTGCCCAAAACCCGCGATATTCTGCGCCAGCAGATCGCCCACCCAATCGGGAAAGGCGTGTTTGGGCTCGCCGATCGTCATATGCATGACCGGCCCGCCGGGTTCATGCACATCCAATAGGGCGCGCAGACGCGGGAACGCATAAGCCGGTAGGTTGGAAAACCGCTCGGGAAACATCAGATACTGCCTCGGTGTTCGGGATCATTATCGCCCCGTTTGACGCCAGAGTACCCAAGCGCGCGGCTTTCGTCCAGTCATAGCGATGTAAACGCTGCCCCGGATTGGGAAATCCTGCAACAGATCGGCTGGATCAGCCGCGCAGGACGGGATCGGCGGCGGCGGCCAGGCGCAGCAGGCGTTCCTCTTGCAGGGGCAGCCCGTTGAAGATCACACCACAGGACGGCACGCCCGTCGGCAGCGTCACCCCACAATTGCCCATCAGATTCCCCACACGGGTGTTTTGCAGCGCCAGCAGGTTCTCCGAGACATAATAGTCATCGTCGCTTAGCAGCCGATCCACGTTTGGCGGCAAAACCGGAGAGCTGGGGCACAGCACCGCATCAAAACCCTGCACCCGCGCATACCATGTCAGCCGGAGCTGCGTCAGCTGTTCCCATGCCTGTACATACTCTGGCGCGCTGAACTGCGCCCCGCCGCGGAACCTGTCCAGAATGCGATCGAACATCAGGTCGGGGTTGGCCTCAATGACGTCGCGCCACTGGCCATAGGCCTCGGTTGGGAACAAAGGACCGGCCAACGCCATGGCCTGCGCCACTTCGGGGGCCTCGATGGGTTCGATGATGGCCCCGGCGTCGCGCAGTTTGTCCAGGGCAGAGTTAAACGCGGCCAGCGGCTGCGGGCGAATGCCATCCAGCACCACCGATTGCAGCGCGGCAAAGCGTTTCCCCTTCAGTGTCGCGCCGCGCAGATCGGCCGGTTTGCCGCCCTCCAGCATGGCCAGCATCATCGCCGCATCCGGAACCGAGCGGCACAGCGGCCCAATCGTATCGAAGCTTTTGCACAGGGGCACCACCCCGGTTAGCGGGATGCGCCCGGCGGTGGTTTTCAGCCCCACCAGATCGTTCCAGGCCGCCGGAATGCGCACCGACCCGCCGGTATCCGATCCAATCGCGCAGGCCGCCAGCCCAAAGGCCACCGAGGTCGCCGCCCCCGAAGAAGACCCGCCAGAAACCGCTGCATGATCATTCACACACGGTGACGTCTCGGTCACCGGGTTCAGCCCCAGCCCGGAAAAGGCCAGCTCGCTCATGTGGGTTTTACCCAGGCAGACCAGCCCCAAAGCCGTGGCATTGCGCAGCACCCAGGCGTCGCGGTCCGGCACGCGGCCTTTTAGCAGGGCCGATCCCGCCTCGGTCGCGGTGCCGGCCGAATCGAACAGATCCTTCCAGCTGACCGGAACCCCATCAACGGGGGACAGACGCGCCCCGGCCCTGGCACGGGCCGCCGCGGCCTCGGCCTCGGCCAGTGCGCGGTCATGGGTGACAGCGGAATATATCCGATCCCGAAATTCATGGCCGTCGATCGCCGCAAGATAGGTTTGCGTCAGCGCCACCGCATCAATCGAGCCATCGCCAATCCCGCGCCCCAGATCCGTGGCGCTTTTCCAAAGCCAGTCCTGCATAGCCATCCCTTTTCGGTTTTGTCGCACGGTAGCGGCAGCGGAACGCATGGACAATCCCGCATCACGCGCCATATTTGCCGCATGAACACCGATAGCGACATCCTGATCGTCGGAGGCGGGCTGAACGGCCCCGCTCTGGCGCTTGCCCTGGCTCAGGCCGGGTTCAGCTCAACCGTGATCGACGCCCTGCCGGGCGGCGTTCAGACCGATGACAATTTCGACGGGCGCGGCTATGCGCTGGCGCTGGCCTCGAAACGCTTGCTGACTGGCATCGGCGTGTGGGATCAGGTCGCGCCGCAATCGCAGCCGATGCTGGAAATCAAGGTCAGCGATGGCCGCGCCGGCGAGGGCCCGCTGTCCCCATTCTTTCTGCATTTCGACCATACCGAAATCGAAGAAGGCCCGATGGGCTATATGCTTGAAGACCGCTTCTTGCGCCGCGCCCTGGCTCAGGCGATGGCCCTGACCGACCGGATCACAGTGCTGAACGGCGAAACCGTCACCGCACAAGAAAGCGATGCAACCGGGGTCACGCTGACCCTGGCCTCGGGGCGGTTGCTGCGCGGTAAGCTGCTGATTGGCGCAGACGGACGCCGCTCGGGCACGGCCGAACGCGCCGGGATCAAGCGCAGCGGCTGGGATTACGGGCAAACTGCCCTGGTCTGCGCAATCGAGCACGACCTGCCCCACAAAGGCATCGCGCACCAGTTTTTCATGCCCCCCGGCCCGCTGGCGATCCTGCCGCTGCCGGGCAACATGTCCTCAATCGTCTGGTCCGAAACCCACGAAAACGCCGCGCTGTTCCATAGCCTTTCGGATGAGGACTATGTACAGGTGCTGCGCCCCCGTTTCGGAGACTTCCTGGACAATATCCGTCTCGTCGGGAAACGCTTTACCTACCCGCTGAACCTGACAGTCGCGAACAGCCTTACCGCCCCCCGGCTGGCCCTGATCGGAGACGCGGCCCACGGGATGCACCCCATCGCGGGCCAGGGGCTGAACGCTGGCCTGCGCGATGTCGCCGCCCTGGCACATGTGCTGACCCACGCCAGACAACGCGGCGAAGATTTCGCCTCGGAGCTGGTACTGAACCGCTACCAGGAATGGCGCCGCTTCGATACATCCACATTGGCGCTGACCACGGATCTAACCAATAAACTGTTTTCAAACGACAATCCCCTGCTCAGACTGAGCCGGGACATTGGTATGGGCGCCATCAACGCCTTTCCCGGCTTGCGCCGCAGCTTCATGCGAGAAGCTGCAGGTCTGAACGGAGACCTGCCCGACCTGATGCGCTGATACTCTAGGTTGGAAAATGAGTATTTAGATCAGAAAGAAACAAGATGCTCGGCGATCGCCATGCGCATATCTTGCTGGAAGCGAGGATTTAACCCTCTGATCACCATGGTCCAGACTGTGGCAACCTCAGCCTGCTGATCTAGAGCACAGCAAGCCTTCTGGTACTGATACCCCGCAAGAGAACCACCTCTGCCCTGATAGCACAGATCCTGAGGCCGGGTCAGCCTATGGTCCTGATCAGCGGTAGCACTCATCCCGAACACACGGGACGCGCCCCTCAGAAAAAGCGGATCAGTCCTTCCACAACCGATGACCGACAACAACTCTGCTTATAAGAATATCGCTCAGAGTTTTGCATCGCATCACACTGTCAAGCATGGGAAACAGCACTCCGGCGCGCGCCTCGCTATGCTTAACGGCATCTGATGCAACAATATTCGCTCATCACAAGAAAACACTCTGCCTGGTGGATAAGTGGATTTCTTTTTGACCCAAATACTCCCGCCGGAGGCATCAAAAATCACCACATCAACAATCTGCGTCACGCCCGAGGACGCGGCCGCAGGCCAAGGACGAGACATCCAGAGCGCCGCAGGCGCCCAATCTGATACCGCAAAACGGCAAAAGCCCCGCCAGACCGGCGGGGCTTTCATCGCATTCAGGGGTCGTCAGGTTTAGGCCTTTTTGGCGGCTTTCTTGACGGGGGCCCAGATTTTCTTGTTGGTCAGGTACAGCAGAACCGACAGGATGGTCAGCATCAGAACGGCGACGAAGCCGGTCTGCTGGCGGGCCATCATCTTGGGCTCGGCGGTCCACATCAGGAAGGCCGCGACGTCCTCGGCTTCGTGGTGCAGATCGGTCGAGTGGCCATCGGCGTATTCGACATCCTCACCGGCCAGCGGGGGGGCCATCGAAATCCAGCCGCCGGGGAAGGCGGTGTTTTCGTAGTAGGTGGTGCCCGCTTCCTCTTTTTCCTTGCCGGTATAGCCGGTCAGGATCGAGACGATATATTCGGGGCCACCGATACCTTTGAACAGCTGGTTCATGCCGGTGCCGTAAGGACCGTGGAAGCCCGAGCGCGCCTTCGCCATCAGCGACAGGTCAGGCGCGTTGGGATCGCCCCCTTCGGGGAAGAAGTCCGACGCTTTGCGCGGGCGGTCGTCTTCCAGCTCTTCATCGTAGATGTCGAACTGAGCGGCATAGGCACGCACCTGATCTTCGGGCAGATGCGGGCCGCCTTCGTCGGCCAGGGTGCGGATCGGCACGAATTTCAGGCCGTGACAGGCCGAGCAGACCTCGGTGTAGACCTGCAAACCGCGTTGCAGCTGGTTCTGATCGAATTTGCCGAAAGGCCCTTCGAACGAGAAGTCCACGTCATGCACATGGCCTGCACCACCGGCTGCCAGAGCAGCGCCAGCCGAAAGGGTCAGGGCGGCAACTGCGGAAGTCGCGAGTTTCTTAAACATTATCCCGTTTCCTTACTTATTCGGCGGGTTTGCCGTAGTGGTTGTTGAAGTCTTCCTCGATCGTTTCCGGCATTGCGCTGGGTTTTTCGATCACACCCAGCAGCGGCAGGATGACCAGGAAGTACGCAAACCAGTAGGTGGCGCCAATCAGCGAGATGGTCGAGTACGGAGGCTCGGCAGGCATTGCACCGGCCCACATCAGCACGACAAAGTCGACGGCCAGCAGCCAGAACCACCATTTGAACATCGGACGATACCGGCCCGAACGCACCCGCGAGGTATCCAGCCAGGGGGCCAGCGCCATCACGGCGATGGCACCGAACATGGCCAGCACGCCGAAGAACTTGGCGTCGATGATGCCGCCGGTGATCCAGCTGGCAAACATCACCACCCAGACATCGCCGGTGAAGGCACGCAGGATCGCGTAGAAGGGCAGGAAGTACCATTCAGGCACGATATGTGCCGGGGTAACCAGCGGGTTGGCCTCGATATAGTTATCGGGGTGGCCCAGATAGTTCGGCATGAAACCGACGATGGCAAAGAAGACCAGCAGAACAACGGCCAGGGCAAAGATGTCCTTGATCACGAAGTAGGGCCAGAACGGCAGGGTGTCTTTCTCGGCCTCTTCTTTGGAACCGCGACGCACCTCAACACCAGTGGGGTTGTTGTTCCCGGTGGTGTGGAAAGCCCAGATGTGTACGGCGACAAGCGCAGCAATCACGAAGGGCAGCAGATAGTGCAGCGAGAAGAAGCGGTTCAGCGTGGCGTTATCCACGGCCGGTCCGCCCAGCAGCCAGGTCTGGATCGGCTCACCAATGAAGGGAATCGCGCCAAACAGGCCGGTGATCACGGTCGCCCCCCAGAAGGACATCTGCCCCCAGGGCAGAACATAGCCCATGAACGCGGTGCCCATCATCATCAGATAGATCAGCATACCGATGATCCAGGTGATTTCGCGGGGTGCCTTGTACGAACCGTAGTACAGGCCGCGGAAGATGTGCAGATACACAGCCACAAAGAACAGCGAGGCCCCGTTGGCGTGCAGATAGCGGATCATATAGCCGCCATTCACGTCACGCATGATATGCTCGACCGAGGAGAAGGCCAGGCTGACATGCGGGGTGTAGTGCATCACCAGAATGATGCCGGTGACGATCTGCAAAGCCAGGCAGAAAGTCAGGATAATACCCCAGATCCACATCCAGTTCAGGTTCTTAGGCGTGGGGATCATGATGGTATCATAGAGAAGGCCAACGACGGGCAGGCGCGTATGCAGCCACTTCTCTGCGCCCGTTTTGGGCTCGTAATGATCGTGCGGGATTCCGGACATGTGCGCGCTCCTTAACCCAGTTTAATGGTGGTTGCGTCTTCGAACGCGGCGACAGGCACGTCCAGGTTCCGCGGGGCCGGGCCCTTGCGGATACGGCCGGCGGTGTCATAGTGCGACCCGTGGCAGGGGCAGAACCAGCCGCCAAAGTCACCCGCACCGTTACCGATCGGAACGCAGCCCAGGTGGGTACACACGCCGATCATCACCAGCCATTCGCCAGCTTCGTCCAGGGTGCGGTTCGCGTCGGACGCGTCCGTATCGGGCTTGTTCGCGTTCTGCGACAGCGGGTCGATCAGGGTGGCGCTGTCATCGGCGCGGCCCTGAGCGATCTCTTCCTCGGTCCGGCGGCGGATGAAGACCGGCTTACCCAGCCATTTCACCGTCAGCTGCGTTCCGGTTTCCACACCCGACACGTCAACGCGAATCGAGGACAGAGCCTGCACATCGGCGGAGGGGTTCATCTGATTGACAAGCGGCCAGACGGCGGCACCCGTCGCCACAGCACCGGCGCCGGCGGTGGCGTAATACAGGAAATCCCTGCGGGTGCCTTCGTGATCTTCTGCGTGGGACACGAGGTTTTCTCCATTCTTCGGCCAAAATCGGCCTATACGACGTGGGGCCGCGTGTTGCGCAGCCTTTCCGTGGCGCTATTTAGCCGGGGATTTGCGTTCAGTCCAGCAGACAATGCCGCGCAGGGGTGCCCCATTTGCAACAGGTGCGCATGTGTCGCGCTTGTTGTGTGGAAATTCGGGTCATATGTTCCGATCTGTAGCCTTGTAATTTTCATCCCGCACCGGCCCGAGTCGCATATATCTGCGTCGCATATATCTGCTCCATCAGGGCCGCAGCAAAGAACGGACCGACAGATGTTTAGGAAACTGATCGTCGCTCTGGCTGCCACGACCGCCATGGCCGCGCCTGCAGTCGCAGAGATTGAAATCGACCTTTACCTGGGGGGCGAACAGCCCGGAAACAGCAGTATCAGCGGCTCGGACCCGGCGATTGGCGGGTTTGACGCCGATATCGACTGGCGCGGCAGATCCAATGTGATGCCGCCCTACTATGGGATGCGCGCCGTGTATTGGCGCCCCGACAATCTGGGCTTTGGCCTGGAGTTCAGCCACAACAAGGCCTACGCCCCCGATGCCGACATGGCCGCCACGGGGTTTGACCGGCTGGAATTCACGGATGGGCATAACCTGGTCACTCTGAACGTGATGAAACGCTGGCCCGGCAAGTGGAACCGCTGGACACCCTTCGTGGGGGCCGGCGTGGGCGTTGCCATTCCGCATGTGGATATTCAACCAACGGGCGGAGCGCACACGCTGGGCTATCAGGTCACCGGCCCTGCCATCCGCCTGCTGGCAGGCGCACGTTATCAGATCAATGACAACTGGTCGTTCTTTGGCGAATACCAGTTCACCTGGTCCGACAATGACGTGGACCTGGACGGCGGCGGCACGCTGTCCACCACGCTGACCTCGAACGCATTCAACATCGGGATCGGCTACGCGTTCTAGACGTCGCGCACCCAAGGCCCCCGCGGGGGCCCTTGGGTCTCAGGCCGGGGCCGAGGCTGTCATGCTGGCGCGGTCGGAAAACACCGCGTACCAGTCGTCCAGCGCGCCGCGCCCGGCGCGCCAGTTGCGGGCTCCGTGGCGGAAATCCAGGTATCCCAGCGCGCAGCCCACCGCGATTTGCCCCATGTTCAGCGGCCCATTCAGGTGGCTGATCCAGCGTTGCTCAAGCGCGTCCAGCGCGCCGCATACCTTCTGCCATTGCGCCTCGACCCATTCGCTGTAGATCAGGTGATCGGGGCGCACCCGGCCCTCATAGACCATCAGCACAGCAGCATCCATCAACCCGTCCGCCGTGGCCTCGAGTGTCAGAATTTCCCACAGCGATTCGCCCGGATAGAGCCCGGCCCCCGCGCGATCATCCAGATACCGGCAAATCACCCGGCTGTCGTAAATCGCAGGCCCGTCAGAGCGGATCAGCGCCGGGATTTTGCCGATCGGGTTGGCGGCGCGCACCTCGGACGGGGTGGCAACCGGGGTTGTCATTACCTCGATCAGTTCGATGTCATCCACCTGCCCGGTTTCGTGCATCACAACATTGACCTTGCGCACAAATGGCGAGGCCCCGGAATAAATCAGTTTCATGTGTCCCTCCTATGCTCCGCGCTTAACGGTAGGGCGCGGGCTGGGCGCTGTCCATCATTCAGACCCCGGAGGCGCACGCATCAGATCGGCCAGGGCGGCCAGCTCCATCCCGATTCCGTGCTCGGCCACCACATCGGCCACGGCCAGACGCGCAAAATCCGGTTTGTTCTGCGCCAGTTTCCACGTCCCCTGCACATCCGCGATATTCAGGCAGCAGGGCACGATCATCCGCATCAGGCGCGCCATCTGTTCGTCCGAGACCTTCTCCGCAGTCCATATCGGTTTCGGCAACAGCTGCTCTTCGAAGCGCAAAGACAGCCGATCCAGCACATCCCGCAACCGATCCTGGGCCAGCCTCTGCACGGGGCCGGCCAGATGCACCGCCACGTAATTCCAGGTTGGAACCTGATCCTCCAGCCCGTACCAATCGGGCGAAATATAAGACCCAGGCCCCTGCACGAAAATCTTTCCCGGCAGCCCATCGCCCAGAGCCCGCGCAATCGGATTCGAACGCACCAGATGAAACAGCACCCGCCCGTCTTCGATCACAAAGGGCACATGCGCCATCAACGGCATTCCATCTGCCCCCGACACCGCCAGCGTACCCACCCCGGCCTGGGCGGCAAAAGCCAGGTTTCGCGCCTCGGTCTGTGTGTGAAACACGGGGTTTGGATGCATTGGGGGCTCCTTTGGGTTCCGGCACCGGAGGCGGCTGCCATAAACATATCGCAATTCAGCTGGCTGAACACATTCAATACTTGCAAAAAGACACCGGATGCGCTCATTCAGGCGCAATCGTACTATCGGAGACTGCATGATGCGCGTACTTAAGATCATTTTCGCCCTGACCATGGCGGTGTTTGTGGCTGCCTGCACCGGAAGCGGCACCTCGGGCCGGGCCACCATTCTGGCCGAGGTGGAAAAAGCCGAACCCAACAGCATTTATGTCTATCGTGACACCGGGTTT
Organism: Paracoccaceae bacterium; assembly: GCA_002708925.1. Lineage (GTDB taxonomy): Bacteria > Pseudomonadota > Alphaproteobacteria > Rhodobacterales > Rhodobacteraceae > Thalassobius. The sequence goes on along the minus strand of PAPN01000007.1, from coordinate 42,447 downwards.
GCCGGGTCTGGAGCACTGATGGAGGTTCTGATCAACAATCAGAAAGCCGGCACTATCGGAATCAAGGAATCGCTGAAAACCACCGCCAGCAAAGGCCAGAACACGCTGACAGTCCGCTATACCGGCCTGGCCTCGTTTAACACGCCCGGCACCCTGACCTTTGAAAGCAACGGAACCACGCCGAATTTCTTTGTCGTGACGCAAAAGCAATCCCTGATGGGCGCAAAGATCCAGGTTGCGGAAACCACGGCGGGCTCGTTCGCCAATTTGCTTGAGTGATACAGCTTGCGGGCGTGGCTCGGCCGTTACGCCCGCAGACGATCCCCGTCACGGCCGAAAATCACGGCCTTGACGATGGCACCTTCGGTTTGCGGATCGGTGAAATGCACCTCGGCAAACTGTTCGGTCCGGCCCATCAGCGGGTTTTCCATCAACACGTTATGACGGCGTCCCTGCTGGCGGTCCAGATGGGCATCTACCCGCCGCTGCCCCGCCGCGCGCAAAGCCGCCGCCCGCGCTTTGATCAGCCGCCCCTCGACCTGAGGCATCCGCGCCGCAGGCGTGCCTGGGCGCGGGCTGTAGGGGAAAACATGCAGCCAGGTCAGCTGGCATTCCTCGACCAGTTTCAACGAGTTTTCGAAATGCGCGTCGGTTTCGGTGGGGAAGCCCGCAATGATGTCCGCGCCGAATGTCATGTCGGGACGCAGGCGGATTGCCTCCTCAGCAAAGCGGATCGCATCGTCGCGCAGATGGCGGCGTTTCATCCGCTTCAGGATCAGATCATCGCCGTGCTGTAGCGACAAGTGCAGATGCGGCATCAGGCGCGGCTCGGTTGCGATGGCCTGCATCAGGTTTTCATCCACCTCGATGGAATCAATCGAGCTGATGCGCAAACGCGGCAGATCCGGCACCAGTTTCAGAATCCGCATGACCAGATCGCCCAGCTGCGGCTGCGCGGGCAGATCCGCCCCCCAACTGGTCAGATCGACCCCGGTCAGCACCACCTCGTTAAAGCCCTTATCGACCAGCCGTTTGATCTGATCGACCACCACACCGGCGGGCACGGACCGAGAATTCCCCCGACCATAGGGAATAATGCAGAAGGTGCAACGATGATCGCAGCCGTTCTGAACCTGCACATAGGCGCGGCTGCGGGTGCCGAACCCATCAATCAAGTGCCCCGCCGTTTCGGTGACGGACATGATGTCATCGACCTGCACGCGCTCGGTCTGGCCAATGAAATCGGGGCCCATCGCGGCCCACGTTTCCGGCTGCATCTTTTCGCTGTTGCCGATGACCACGTCGACCTCGTCCATATTGGCGAAGGTTTCGGGCTCGGTCTGGGCGGCGCAGCCGGTGACGATCAGACGGGCCGAGGGGTTTTCCCGGCGCAGCTTGCGGATTTCCTGACGCGCTTTGCGCACGGCCTCGGACGTCACGGCGCAGGTGTTTACCACCACCGCGCCCTCGATCCCGGCCTGCTGGGCCAGATCCTTCATCGCCTCGGTCTCGTACGCGTTCAGACGGCAGCCAAGCGTGGTGAAAATGGGCGGTTTGGCAGTCATATCGAGGCCAGGAATTCAGGCGTCAGCTGCGCGGTAAACACATGCATCGTGGCCCCGGTCATCCAGACGCCATCGGCGCGCCAGTCAATCCAGATCGTGCCCCCGTCCAGATCAATCCGCACCTTGCGCCCGGTCAGCCCGCGCCGCGCCGCCGCAACCGCCGTCGCACAGGACGACGAGCCCGAAGCCAGCGTGACCCCCACACCACGTTCCCACACCCGCATCCGCAGATGATCGGGGCCAATGACGCTGGCGAACTGCACGTTGGTGCGTTCGGGGTACAGCGGGTGATGCTCAATCTCAGCGCCGCGGGTTTCCAGATCCACCGCCTCGGCATCGTCCACGAAGAACGTGCAATGCGGGTTGCCCATGCCGGTGGCCGTGGGCGCGCCGTCAATCGGCAGCTCCAGCGTATCCATTTCGCGGGCCAGGGGGATTTCATGCCACATGAGCTGCGGCTGCCCCATATTCACCGAGGTCAGCCCGCCCCCCGCGTCCACCGCATACAGATCGCCGCGATCGGTGGTCAGATGCAGGCTGTCCTTGCCAGTCTCCTCGAACAGATAGCGCGCAATGCAGCGCGTCGCATTCCCACACGCCGCCGAGGGCGATCCGTCCGCGTTATAAAACACCAGATGCGCATCGCCCGCGCCCTGTTCGATCACCGCCAGCTGATCATAGCCCACACCCTTGTGCCGATCAGCGATTGCCACCACCAGATCGGCAGGCAAAGGCACGTCCTGCGCCCGCGCATCCACGACGACAAAGTCGTTGCCCAGCCCATGCATCTTCATGAACGGCAGAGTTTTGACCACATGGTTTTCCATCGCGCCGATATACGCGCGTTTCCCGGACGTTTCCAGACCGACCCGCAAGTTTGTTCCCCCCGCCGCCCCTTGTTTTATTGGACCGGGCCGACAAAAATCGAAAAACTTTCAAAAAGGCGGCTTTTTTGGGTTGACCCTATGGGCGTCTGTTTCTAGAAGCTGCCTCCACAGTGGGCCGTTAGCTCAGTTGGTAGAGCAACTGACTTTTAATCAGTGGGTCGTAGGTTCGAATCCTACACGGCTCACCACTGAAATCAATAACTTAGCGGATTTGAATTCGTTGCCCCGTTTCTAGTGGCTACCACGGGGCTACCACGCTTTGCGATTTCGCACCACTTCATGCATTTGCGGGAAGCAGTATGAAATCCCCGCGCCCCGCAGGGGCAAGCGGCACCGTCGCGCCAGCTTGAGGCCAAACAGGATACCATGAAGAACAAGAGGCGATTTGGGCAAATCGGTGGGTGACATATTGTCCCCAAGGCTCAGGAGTTTGCCGGGTCACTTCAAAAAGCCTGTAACTTCTGTAACTTTGTTACCTGTATATATAACCTATTGTTTTTACTTGTTTATATTTGCCTTCATTAGTTACAAAAAAGGTTACAGAAATATTGGGCCGTTACACCTAACCGATTGATTTAATTTAATAAGTATTTTTGAGACACCCCCCCTTTCAACTTTACACGCGAAAAAATCTCATTACCGCCGCCGGTCCCCTGATCCAGATGCGTGAACTTTTTGAACCCCCTACCCATGGGCTTTTTTGCCTGACACTGGCCACGCGCAAACAAAGCTATGGTGCGCGGTCGGCACCCAAACGCACCTAACCCCCAGCGAGGTAGCAATCTCACCCGCAGCTGCGACAAGGGCAAAGCGATCCGCAACCCTACGCACTTGGCCATCAGACCCCGGCGGCAAAGCAGATTGAACAAAGCCTTTGCGCAGATCGGCAAGCTTTTCCCGGTATTCCGCCAGATCATCAACCAAAGCGGCCACAAACGCCCGGCCAGCGGTGCCATAGAACGTATTGGCGGATTTTTTCAGGCGCTGGGCAAAGCTGGCTGGATCAACTGCACCGTGGGTATCCTCGAATAGCCCCATGCCAGCGCCAGCATCGGCCCGTAGATCAATGACTCTGACCTCCATCCCAGCCGCGATACGTCCACCACCTTCCTTGATCTTATCAGCGAGGGCGATCTCACCATTGCTCAGAAACAGAACACGCCATTCCAGAACCTTGCGGGCCTGTCCTTCGCGCCCTGCGCGGGCCTTGCCCTTGCCGTTGGCAAGCATATAAGCCGCAGCGCCTGCTGCCTTTGGGTCCACCTGTGACAATTCATCAAGGCACAAGACGCTGTCACAGGACATGCCCGCCACGCTTTCCAGCGCGTTGTCAGTCGCCCGCCAATGGCGCACAAAACCCTGTGTGCCACCGCCACCCCAAACCGATCCGGCCACTGTTAAGGCAGTAGATTTCCCAGAAGATGACGCGCCACGAAAGTGGAAGCCGCCACCGTCATCACCGGACAGAGCCAACATGGGAGCCGCGAACCCAGCGGCAAGGGATAGAACAAGGCGGGAGTTGCCCAGCGCTGGGCTTGCAACTTCTGCCTGCCAATCTGACAGAGTGCCCGCGACATTAAAGGCGTGGTCAGGTTTTTCAGATGTTTGCAACAACACCCGCTCACCATCATCTGCCACACCTATTGCGCCATCGGGTAGCACATAGGTTTCCCCATGCCAGCCAATACGAGAAACACACCGCGCGCGGCCATCAGGATCGGCGCTTTGCAGATATTCGAGAACCCAAGCCCGCGCTTCGCGGCGCGGCTCAATTTCGCAGCCAAGACGTAGCAGCTCAGCCCGCAAGGGTTCGCCTGACCCGGCGAACAAGGCCGCAGGCATAGCCCACCGATGCACGACCCCATCCCGATCCAATACCTCGACTTCGCGGCCCCAGTCTTCGCCGTCTTCATTCCGCGTAAGGGCCTGCACCCAGACAGGTGACATAAAACGCACCCATGTCGTCTTTGTGCCTCCGTCATCGGCTTCACGCTCGACACGCCGATAGGTGCCAGTTTCATCTACCTTGAACGGAAAGGGGCGTTTGATCTTTTTGCGCTGGGCCTTTCCGCTCCGCCCAGCGCCTGATTTTGACTTTGCTGCCTCGACCGCATCGTCTACAGCGGATTTGATGTCCTTTTTACCCATGGGTGTCACCCCGCAGCACATCATTGAAATCAGCCCCGTTGGCTTGAGGTGCAATGATCGAGACTGCGCGCCCTTCTGCCTCAAGTCTTGCCGCTGTTTCTTCAGCTGCGGCCAAGCCCGCCGGGTCATGGTCAGCCGCGATAACGACAACCTCAGCGATCGGAGGGGGCGGCAAAATCAATCCCTTGAGGCCAGAGGTCGATAGCGTAGCCCATACAGTCAGGCGTGACGCGACACCGATGCTCAAGGCAGTCTCTATGCCTTCAGCCAGTGCGATCACGCGCCGATCTGGCCCAAAGCGAACGGAGCCGCCGCCGCATGCACCCAGCATCATTTTTGCGCCACCTTGGAGGTCCGCTTTGTCTGAGCCGTCCGGGCGCAGGTATGTACGGTGGATCCCCATGGGTTTGCCATCCGGCCCGCGCAAACGGGCAATCATCGCGGGCAGATTTTGCTTTGTCCGCGCGTGAGGCAATGCCGCATGGAAGCGCAGCGTGTGGCGCATTTTGTGCCATTGCGCCTTGATCCCGCGACCCTCCAGATAGGATTCCGCCGGGGTGCCTGAGATCGGTACCGCTTGGGAAAAGAGGTCATCGCAATAGCGTTGCGTCTTGATTTTCTGTTTGCGGCGGCTTTCGCGATCACGCTCAATTTCAGCTGGGGACCGCTGCAAGCTGTGCCCATGACCTTGAACAATACCGCGCGCCCGCAGTTCCGTGAAAATGTCAGGGGCTGAGCAACCAGCTTTGTGGCAGGTCACAAGAGTTCGACCAGCCGAATCCTTCACAGACAGCCCGCGTTGATCCCGCCGCCCTTCGGGCTGGCAAATCGGGCACGGCGAAAGGCCATAGTTACTACGCCACTCGCCGCCCAATGCCTTAACGATGTCTTGTGCCTCACTCATCTTGCGCACCCCCAAGGATCGGCAAGGTGGCTTGCTCGTAGCGGCAGATAAGACCCTCAATCTGCTCGACCGAGCGCACAAAAGCATCCCAGCGGTTCAGGGCATCAATAGCAAAACCCAGCTTATCCAGCGTGGAGAGGTCATGCCGTGACAGATCAAGACGGGCATGGTGGCCTTGGTCAGCCTGAGAAAACGAAATTTGCCCGTTTGGCGCGCACAGGACTTTCACAGGTTTGCGATTGACGGTCATTGGCCAACCTCCTGAGAAGTGGATGCGACACGGCGCGCCTCGATCCATTCCCGCACGTCTTGAACGCGATAGCGGACGGCCCGCCCCAAGCGCACCATTGTGGGGCCATCGCCCTTGACTGCGGCAACCTCAAGGAAGCGCCGCGACAAACCGAAACGGGCTTCGACTTCGGCCCGCGCCAGCAACTTATCAGCATCATTTTCTTGCATATTCTTGCACTCCGTTTCGTTTGAACGTGAGTGCAAATTGCGTTCGCCCAGCGCTGGGCTGCCATTCATTCAAACAGCAACCTTTTCAATTGAATCCAATGGGTTCAATTGAAAAGAATGTCATTAGATTGAATTGACAAACCGTCAGAGGGCGCGCGAAATTTCCCGCTTGTCCATCTCAACTACGATTGAATTTAAAGCGGACCTTTCATCCGTGGCGATGTAGGCGGATTTCGCGCTGCTAAGATCAGGGGAACGCGGCAAAATCTCCAGATTCAACTGCTTCAAGGCTTGCTTAGCAGAACCGTTTTTGGTTCCGCCTGCCTTACGCAGAGCAAAATATATCGGTTCAATTTCATCCCAGTGATGCTGATTTGGCGAACTCCCCTTCTTTCGCCCCTTTGGCTGCACGTCTGGCGGATTGACCAGATCAGATACAAGTAATGCGAATATCTTTTCGTTTTCACTGCGCGGGCTACGTTCATAGGTTTCGCCAAAATATGCGCTGTGGACTTCCTTGAAAAATATGCTTTCCAGAGCATCCAACGGACGCCCCCAGAAACCCCAGTCGACTATCGGCTTGTTGCCGTCATAGGTGTCATCCAATCGAATGAATGAGTTCCACCCCGGCAAACGAGGCTTGAGGTAAATCGCCAAGATTTGGTGATCGTACAAATGGCACCAATTGAAGCCAAACGACGAAATTCCCAATTGGGCATAGTCATTAAGATCAGCTGGGCCACCCACGAAAGATAAGCGGTCTTCAAGTCGCTCACTTGCCGTGATTTCTCTCTGATAGCTTTCATCCGAATTTCGGGGGCGAAACTCTGGCGGAACTTTTGACACACTCAGCTTCTGAATCGTGCTTTCGCGCCACCGCAGAATATCGCGCCTCTTGTGCAACAAGGCGCTGCCAAGCAGACGCAAGCCATCTGGGTCTAGTTCTATCTTGTCCATATCGCCCTCGCATGGCGCTCGCACAAAGTTCATGGGCGGCAAGCTGGGTGCGAAATCCAGCCTTTCAGCCGCTAAACCTAATCAACGCTTAGATCGTATACTGCCATTGATCACTGGGCTTTACGCAAGGCTCCGTCCAAATTCCAATTTTCAGGAGATCAGCTACAAGCTTAGAGGGGAGTTGCGGCGGCATCTAAGTTTCAGTGTTGGCGACGATATCAATCCCCAGTTCGTTTATTCTAGTGGTCAGCGACGGGCAACGGGTCTCGCCTTTCTGATTGCGGTGAACCTTTCCATGGCATGGAGCCGTTGGGCATCGGTCTTGCTGGATGATCCCGTCCAGCACATCGATGATTTTAGGAGCGTCCATCTCTCGGAGCTCCTTGGTCAATTGGTTCGTGAGGGCAGACAAGTGATATGTGCGGTTGAAGATCCGGCGTTGGCGGATCTTCTGTGCAGGAAAATGCCAGTAACCAGTTCAGGTGCTGCACGTAGGATTACTCTCGGCGATGAACCAGGCCGAGCTTTACGCCATTTTCAATGGTGCAGACGCCGCGCGGAAAGAGTTCGCCCTCTCTGCCGGAGGAATATCCAAACAATTCGCGATGGATAGGATCGAGTTTGATGAATGCGAAGTTGATCTCTTCACATATTTCACCAATCTGGGCATCTACGATCATCTTCCCAAACACGTTCAGGAGAACCTCCCGCGCGGGCGCCGGTGGATTTGCGCTGCGATCGATACCCGCACACGTGTCATCTTAGGTATTCGGGTAGCAGCTAAACCCTGTGCGGAAGAAGCTGTCAAATTGCTGCGAATGGTTGTTCGCGACAAAACGGACATTGCGAAGGCGATGGGCGCAGAGTCGCCTTGGCCGTTTCACGGCGGTTTGGGCATGGTTGCCTGCGATACCGGATCGGCGTTCGTAAGCGACGAGTTCATCTCAGCTGTGACAGCGCTTGGCGGAATAATGTTCTTTCCACCGGTGAAGATCCCAGAACTTCGCGCCGGATCGAGCGGGTGTTCGGCACAATCAATTCCAAGCTACTGACCCGGATCTACGGGCGTGCTTTTCACAACCCGAAGGCTCGTGGCGACTATGATTCCGAGGGGCGCGCCGTTCTCGATGACGACGAATTGGCGCGAATACTGACGATCTTCTTCGTCGATTTCTACCACCACAATCAGCACACGGGGTTGGATTTCAAAACGCCGGCAAATTCCTGGTTAGAAGTAGAAGACAAATACTACGTCAACGCGCCACCAGATCGGCACACTGTTCGATCTGCCGTCGGTATTGAGATGCAGCGCAAGCTCTCGAAACGCGGAATCGACGTCTTCGGCAACTATTACACCTGTCCCGAGCTGCAAGCCTTTTGGCATGCGTCTTCAAAACGGCAGATGCGCATCAGGGTAGATCCCCACGATATTGGTGCCATCTCAGTGCTGTTCGGAGAAATTTGGGTAACGGCTGATGCTTTGGATTGTGACCTCGACGGCGTTCACATGAGCAGTTGGGTCACCGAATTTCGTGCGATCAAAGCGCACAACAAAGCCGAAAGCGAGTTATCCAGCGACCTGCGGGACCGCGCATTGAAGAACATCGATGCAATTTGTCACAAAGCTGCGCTGCGTGCCGGCATTGGTCCCCACGACCTCACAAAAGAGCAGGTCCTCAAACTTCAGAAAGACTTGTTCCACGGGACCACTTTCAAGCCTCGGCCGGAGATTGGAGCACCCGTGGAGGAGCTTGGCCTGATGGGAACTCGCTTTGAAACGGCTACCGCGCTGGAAGGGTCAAAGCCTTCTCGAGAGCAGATTGCAGATGACGAAACAGATTCCAACGAAACATCTCAACCAATCACAAAACCGACTTGGAATTTGGAGGATAAATAATGTCACTGAAACAGCAGAAAGCGCTCGCCACGGGCAAGATCATCTCTGACCTGTGCGCCAAATTTGTGCCTCATACTCCCTTCTCTGACTTGCAAGACCAGTTCGATCTGTTGCTCTATCGACGTCGCGCCGAATTAGAGACAGGGCGCTCAAGCGAGGCGCGTGGCATCGTTTTGATCGGCCGGTAAATCGACAGCGATGGCCCATCTATTCAATCGACACAAGCACCTGGCCCGACTCGAGCCCAACAAGATAAAGGCGGAGGCGATCAGCCTATCGGTTCCATCCCCGGCAACGCTGAAGCACGTCGGAATGTCATGCCTGAATGCGATCGGCTACCCTATCCGTCGCGATCGTACGGCGGGCATCATCTGGGAACTCCTGCGGAGCCATTTGCGGGAACGTGAGACGCTGTTCTTGCACCTCGACGAGGCACAAGATCTGCACATCAACCGTAACGAACGCGAGATGCAGTCCGTCGTCAATACACTTAAATCTCTCATGCAAAACCCGGTGTGGCCAACCGGTCTGATTTTGAGCGGGATGCCAGCTTTAAAGGATTTACTGCACCTTGATCCACAGCTGTCACGACGCTTCATACCAATCCATCTCGCTCCGATCAGCTTCACAACCCACGGGAACATCTTGCCTGAAGTCGTGGCCAACTACCTCGCCGCAGCCAAACTTCCCATTGCGGATGGAACCTACGATTCCGAGTTCACAAAACGTTTGATCCACGCTGGTGCTGGCGAGTTGGGGCTCGCGATTGAAATCATCATTGCGGCAATCGAAGAGGCTCTGCTGGCTGATCATATGACGGTTGGTTTGGATGACTTCGCATCAGCGTTCCGGCGTCGGTCGGGATGTGTCGATGATCTGAACCCCTTCATTACTGAAGATTACCGCACTGTCGATGCGCGCAAATTGCTTGCGGAGGTCGACGAGGATGAGCCGGATGCCCTGATGCCGCACGCTAAGAAACGCCGGAGGGGAGCGTGATGCAGCTTGGATTGACCCTACCTCTTCGCCCTGCACAAACGACCACCTCGCTGGTTACAAATATCGCAGCCTTCAACGGCAGCCAATATGTGCAGGATTTCTCGCTAGATATGCGGATAAATTGGAAAGGCCTTGTCAAAGGCCTTTCTGAAGAACTCGATCTCGTCTCCAAACTATCAGGCGTGCCGCGCGAGCAGATGGACAAGTATGCCAGCCGTCTCGTTGTCGAACCTGGTGGTCGTAAGAGCTTTGTGATGGCGGGGCAGCACCTGTCAAATCGGCAGTTCGCGCGTGGCAGGCTGCGGGTTTGCCCGAAATGTATCATGGAAGACAAAACCAGATTTGGAGATTTTGGTCCCTACACACGTGTCTACTGGCACGTCTCATCGATCCGGACCTGTCCAGAGCATCAGGTCGCGCTGCTGGAGCTTCCTGCAGCGGAATTCCCGCGTGACATCCATGACACCTTTGGTCGCATCAGAGATCACTGGAGCCTAATCGAGGCGGCTACGCGGTGCCTGGAATTCCGAAAACCCTCATCCTTTGAGCGGTATCAAATCAAGCGATTGGACGGGCAGAAGTCGAAAGACTGGATTGATGAACTGCCCTTCGAAATCGTTGCAAAAACATCGGAAATGTTGGGCCTGGTTTGTGCCTTCGGTCCCCAGAAGGCCTTTTCAACTACTAGTGATGCAGAGCTTGCCGAGGCCGGCCGTCTCGGATTTGAGGCGTTCCGCAAAGGAAAGCAGGGAATAGAAGCTGCGCTGAGTGGCGTGCAAAGTCACTCGGTTGGTTTTCGCTCGGGCCACTACACCGATTTTTGTCATCTCGCGCGCTGGCTGGACCGTCGAACTCATGACGAGCGTTACGATCCTATTTGCGAGGTTTACCGCGATTTTGTCTTTCGCAATTACCCGATTGGGCAAGGCGAGATCGTGTTGGGGAAACCTTGCCCACAGCGACACCTGCATTCCTTCGCCACAATAGCAAAGGAGTTCGACATCGATCCCATTCGCTTGAAGAACCTATTGTGGGGTTTTGGTTTTGGGAACGGCAAGCGAACCAGAGCGCTCTCCACCTGCGAGATCGGATACTTTCCAGCTACTGAAAGCGAGGCAAAAAATCGAGAGATGTTAGATGTGGTGGACCGCGTGGAAGCCGCGAAGCGACTTAATATAAACAGGCCGCTATTTGACCGTTTGCGAAAAAATCGGAGTCATCCAGCCAGCGGCAACATTCGAAGGCTTGAAAGGGCTATACCAGCCCGATCATTTGGATGAGGTTCTTGCGCGCTTTCTCAATCGCGCTGAACCGATCGATGATTTGGTTGGAAAGCAAATGGATGTTGGCGTCGCCTGCAACAAAGCCAAAGTTAAGATCGAACACGTTGTTCCGCTGATTTTGGATGGTCGTCTGAAATGGCTCGGAAGGCAGAAAAGCGTTGAGGGCCTGGCCGCGCTTGCCGTCGACCTCGAAGAGATCCTCGACCTGTTCGAGGGCCCACCTTTGCAGGGATACACGAAACAAGAGCTAAAAAGATTGTTGCGCGTCAACGATCCAACGATAACCCATCTGATTCAGGAAAAATACATCCGGGCACAAAAGACACGGCATCCGCGTTCACGCCGCCCGATGTCGGTCATTCCGCATGAGGCCTATGACGCGTTTTTGAAGCGCTATGTGACTCTGGGCATCCTCGCGCATCAAATTGACACACAGGCCAAGCATGTGTCGTCCCGGCTCGAGAAGCTGAAAATTGATCCGATACAGATGGCGCCTCGGTTCAGCAAAATCTATGAACGCGAAAAGTTGGACGGATTAATTGAAGGCGACATGTGGGTCTCGGGTCCGTCGTTGCAAGCGGAAGGTTGTTAAGATGGTAAATTGGTACACTGCCGACACCCACTTCGGGCATGAAAACATAATTGGGTTTTGCGATCGGCCATTTCGTGACGCTGGGCACATGGATACCGTGTTGATTGAAAACCTTTGGTCCAAGGTCGGTCCCAATGATGATCTATGGATCGTCGGTGACTTTGCATTCGGTCCGAAGGCCAAAGAAGCCACCTACCTAAACGGCATCTTTGGGCAGCTACCTGGTGCTCGGAAGCATTTGATAATTGGCAACCACGATCTTGAACCAACGCTAATGCTTCCGTGGGACAGCATCTCGCATCTGGTCGAGATCCGCGACGGGCCACACGATCAATCCCATACTCTCTGTCATTATCCGATGATCACCTGGAACTATGCACGCCGCCAATCCCTCCAATTCTTTGGCCACGTCCATAACAACTGGCGTGGATCACGGAACAGCGTGACTGTCGGTGTCGATGTTTGGGATTTCATGCCGGTGCGGTTTGAAGATATCACACGACGTGCCAAATCGCTGCCGGTCAACAAGCATTGGCAGGATGTTGAGCGCAATGCGAGGGAGCTCAAGTAATGGAGAAATCTATTATTTTTGGATTGGAGGTAGCCAACGACCGCAGCGTTCGGCCCACCGACACCGCAAGCGAAGAGTGATTGGCTCATGTGTATGACTGACGAGCAGTCTCCACTGCTATTCATTGCAACCCGGTGCCACCATTGGAAAGCGCGTACGGCGTTCAAACCCGTCCAAGCGATACTAAGTGAGAGAGAACAAAATGGATCCCATCCAAAACGAGGCCCAAAGCAAAGCACCCAGTTCGACAGACAGACCTGAAATGGTGTTGGAGAAATGGTTGATTTATGCGACTGGCGCAGTGGCTGCGGTCGTCCTAAATGCCCTATCTGGCTCAGGTGATCACCCGCACTTAGCGGCCATGTTGATCAGATGGTTTGCAGCAATACCACTCTTGATGGCAGGCATTTACTATGCTGGATTGGTGTATTTTAGGCGTTACAAGATACCAGAGCCTTTAGAAGTGGATCGACGGCCCAAGTGGATGATCTCGGTCGTCGACTACTTGGCAAACAAAACACCAGAAAACATGAAGACCGTCATTGTGTGGTCCACGGAAACTTACCTCCTGGTTTTCATGCTAGCAGTTTCGGGACTCTGCTTGCTTTTAGGGTGGGCACTACTTGCCGACGGGTTCGAATTGTTTAACCGGGTAAATTCGCTCCTTTACCAGCAACAGCTTGATTCACTGACCCCTTAGTATGTTCCAAGCATCAGCTTACGCCGATGCTTGGAACGACGGCGGTCAGCAATAGAGGAACACATCAATGACTATCGAAACTTCGAGCGCAGAAACCATTCTGCCCGCAAACGCATCTGCACTGATTGCAACCGTTGCAGGCGATCTTGAGTTCATCATGGCCCATGGGCCGGACGACTCTGAAGTTCCGGCCAATGTACAATTGCTGTGCGCAGTACTCTTGCGCGGCAAAGATCCGGTCTGGGTCAATAAAATGTCCTCATGGCTTGAGGCGCAAAACGGCACCATATGAGCAAGTGGCATTTTCGATGGGCGGCACCTCGAAATAGAGGCCTGTTCGAACGCATACAGCAGACGACGGGCTAGATGTCCGAGAAAACAGAGCCTACTTTAGCGGCCAAAACATCCGCAAGCGACAGGGCTCATTTTCGTCACATACAACCAAACTAATGTGACTTTCATCAAGCATGTTGCCCGGCGTGATGGGCCCCGACGGGTTCGCCGCCCTCCCCATCGCCGCACTCGATCCGCCCCACAGTGCGGCGCCTCCTGCGGTCCCCGCGCTTGATGGGTCCGGGTCCCCAATAACCGTTTCAATCAGCCGCGAGAGATCATGAAGTGAAGGCCTCGTTCTCGGTAATTTTTTCAAATGCGGGTAAAAACGCGTCATGGTGCAGCGACAAGTAACGCGTAATCCGGTCGCAGCGCATCAGTTTCGCGATGTAACCACGGGTCAGGACCAAATTGAGATGATCGGCACCAAAGCTGTCTTCAACAAGGCGGACTTCGCGTTCCAGGTTGGCAGACTCGCGCTCCATAAGCTCCAGTTGCTCGCGTGAAATACCTTTGATCTTTTTTGGCGTTGCCGCCGACACTAACTGGTTTTCGGGCGTCGCGGCCAGAAGCGATCGGGCATAGTTGATCGTGAACTTGTTCATGGCGACCATGAGTTGCGCCGCTTCAATCTGCCGGATGGGCTTCATTTTTTTCAGAATCTGAAACCCGGTCAAAGCCACTTGTTTGTCTTTCAACAATTCCGCCGCCTCATCGCAGATACCATCCAGAAGCTGGCGTTTCTGTTTCAGGGTCTTGATGTTGACATTGAGCGCGCGCGCCAGACGGGCCTCGGGCACGCCAAGAGAGAGGGCTCTCAGGATCATCTTGTGCTCTTGAATGGTCGCGAGACGAGAGATGCGTTTGTTATACGTGAAGGCTTCATCGTCGGTGGAGACAAGACATCGCGCATGTGTCTGACCCTGGTCCTTCAAAACCTCAAGGCGCAGATGACCATCAAGCAATGTATATTGACCAGCGTTGTAAGGGTCGCGGGACACGACAATAGGTTCAACAAGGCCAATTTCCAGAACAGATGCCGAGATCTGTTTGAACTTAATGCTGGCCTTCTTTTGCGGGGTGACCACGTAGAGTGGCGCGATCTCATCGAATGGAAGCGTTACCAGCTCCTGTTCAAAAGCAGCCGCAACGGTCCGTTCTTTCCGGGTCACTGACATTTGGATGTCTCCTTGGGCTGCATTAGGCGCTCTGCAATTTGTTTTGGCAGACTGGCCACCCCTTCGGCGCGAAGCAATGTGACGAAGTTTTCGTCAGCCATCAGCACCTTGAGCGCTTGTGTCAGAAAAAGCAGTTCGCTCCGCGTTGCGCCTGCCTTTCTCAGCAACACCTTCTTTTTCTCGACATCGTTTTCATAGGTCTTGAGCAGAGTCTCGACAGATAGACTCTTGCGTGGCCGTTCGACAGTGTTCGCGCGGCCCTTGCCGTGTTTCTGGCGCGCTTCAACAAGACGCTTGGCTGCAAGGAGTCTTCCGCCGCGTAGGAGCTTTTTCTCATAAGCCTGCCGGAGAACACGTTGCACGCCGACATCATCGGCGTCCGCAATGTCAACGGCAACACTGACCGGAATCTTACCGCTCTCCACTGCACGCAGGAGGCGATGTTCATGACTTTCCAGAAGCTTAATAACGCCGTGGACATACTTCTTGGACAGCTGGGTCTTGGCGGCGATTTCAGCTGCGGAATATCCGCATTCCTTGAGCCGCCCAATATCTCTGAGCAAATCCAGCGAATGGTGCTGCCTGCGCGCCAGATTTTCTACCAGGCTCATGACAAGGCAGTCTTCGCTGCTGGCATTGATGACGATTGCCGGGATTTCAGATTGGCCAAGAACCTTGAATGCCTCCAGTCGGCCCTGGCCGCAGACCAATTCGTATACCGGCTTGTCTCCGTTTTCAGTCTCACGCGCCGCAACCGTAATGGGTCTTTTCAACCCAAGCTCTGCAATGTTCGCAGTGATCTCATCGAACACCTTTTTGTTCCTGAGCCTTGGGTTGACTACAGTGATTGCATCGACGGGAACAAGAACAGTGTGCTCGACTGGGGCGTGGTTCATCACGCGACCTCCAGTATCGGCGCCCGTGCAGCCATGTCGAAGAAATGCGCCAGACTGCCTGCGCGGAATGCATCAAGGGACAAGCCGTTGTTTTCCGCCAAGCGTAACTGTGATTTGGTCATGTCAAAGGTAGGCAGCAAGTAGTAGTCGAGGGGCGCGGTATTGGCCTGTCCCATCCTGACGACGATGGACAGGTCCGGAAGCTGGCCGGTGCCCAGGCGAATGTTCCAACGATACGCGCCCGCGCCTGTTTGCAGACAGCGGGCGATGACAATGGAAACGGTGAACTCGTCATTGATGATGAGAGTGTCTGCATTGTGGCTTTGGGCGACATTTCCACCAACGGCTTCGACCCCGGCGATGATGTCCCGGACGATGTCGGAATGCAGGCTGCGCAATCGTCTGTTGATCTCAATGTAACGGTAATCTCTGTCAGGTTTGAAGCCAACGAGGCTGTAAGCACGCAACAGGCTACCAAATCTGTTCTGGTAGGCCCCGCTTGATGGAAGCTTTGGTGCTTCATTGATGACAAAGCCTGAGAGGTAGCCGTTTTCTTCCAGTACCTCCTTCAGCCGATCCAGCATTTCGTCGTCGGACAAGACATGTGAACGAGCTGCAATGATTGCTCCGGCAGCGTTGAACAGGTTGGTGTCAACAATTGCTTCAAAGGCACCAACAGCACGGACCCAGTTTTCCGGATCGTTCTGGACATGGCGTTTCTTGAGTTTGAAAGAGTGGCGATTCCAGAGATTGTTCCCGATGTATTTTTCGTTGGTCAGCATTTGACGTACAACCGCTGGTGACCAGTCCCGATCCAGATCGGTTCGGATGCCGCGTCGGTTCAGGTCTGACGCGATTTCGGCTTCTGACCAACCATCCTCCACAAACCTCAAGAAGATCTGGTTTACTATAGCGATTTCATCAGCCGGACCCGGAACAAGCGTAACCCGGTCGGTTTGAATACTCTTGTGCTCTCCTCGCGACAGGATGCCTTTGGTACGACCCGCTTCATCGATCAACATGCGTCGCAGCCCGAACCCAGGTGCGCCGCCTTGTCGATAGCCCAACTCAATCAGCCGGCGCTGTCCTGCAAAGACCTTTTGCGACAGCTCGCGACTGTATTCGCCAGCCATCGCGCGCTTGACGCCTTTCACAATGGTGGAAACGGGGCTTCCGTCATTTTCGAATTGCTCGGCGCAATACTCGACAGAAATGCCTGCGCGCTTGCAGATATACTCATAATAGGCGCTTTCATCCGCATCCTGAAAACGGCCCCAGCGACTGACATCATAGACGAGGACCGTTTTGAAATCGGTCTCACCTGCTTCGATGTCGTAGATGAGTTGCGAAAGACCGGCTCGGCCTTGAATGCTCAACCCGCTTTTGCCAGCATCAGAATAGGTTTGGATGATCTTGTAGCCGCGCTCGATCGCATATCGCTGGATGGCGTCGGCCTGGTTTTCGGTCGAGTACCGCTGGTGCTCGGTCGACATACGGACGTATTGCGCTGCGTTCCGGCGTTGTCCTCCGTCCGACTTGTTAATTGGCCAACTCAATGACGTGCCCCTCCATATTCAAGTTCGTAATTTTGCGCAGCTGTTCTGCGATTCCTTTCACGAACTTATCGGAAGGGAGACGGAAACATGTTTCATAAAAAGGGCAACATCTTTCATGGAGGCAGCCAGGATCTGGTGTCGGCTGTAGAATATCGAGAGGCAGTTAGGTCTGCGCTGACTTATGAGCTGGGTGGCGCGGGCCGAGCGGCGAAAGCAACGATAAAGTGGACAGGAGTAAGCGAAAGAACCGCAAAGAACTGGATAGCGGGTTCATACGGCCCAAGCGGTGAGCATCTGATTGGCCTGATGAAGCATTCGGATGCAGTGCTGGATGTGGTTTTGCAGCTAGCCGGACGCAATGAAGCTTTGGCGATGGAGCGCGTGCGGATTGTCAGGCGAGAATTGGTAGAGGTTCTGAAAATGCTTGATGAAGTATGTGTATCACAAAGTGAGAATTAACCCGGGACCTAGATATTTGATGGTTTTCTTGCAGTGGAAAAAATCTTTGTCGAAAAAGGAAAAACTGTAGTCGGCGAACTTTCTAATAGTTTTTATAAATCAAGCAGATAAGATATCGAAAAAGGAACGATCTCGTGTCATTTCACACGAAGACTTAGACGATTTCGACGTGTAGCCGTGTTTTGCGTGGCTACCACTGTTTCAGATTTCGCGCGGCTTGGGGCGTTACAAAGCGCTGGGATTGTGGTGCAGTAGAATCATTTCCCCCGCAGGGGCAGGCGGTTAGGTTCCGCTCGTTTCAACCTCAGCCTTAGCCATGAAACTAAATGGGCGGCTTTGGGTGTGATCCCGCATACATCGGTCGGGAAGGTGCATGCCGTGGGCTGGGGCGGGCGCGGGGTTTGCCAGCCTAAAAACAAATTCCAGACATGTTCAAAATCCCTGCAACTCTGTAATTTTGCCGAAAACATATATAACACATTGATTTCAATTATGCTTTTCGCACCTCTTTTTGGCGACCGAAAGTAACAAAAAATCGACTTTTACGCGTAAGTCACTGATTTTTATCAATACATACCTTTTGACACACCTCGCGCAAAAGAAAGGTATGTATACACGCCAGTATGCGGCGCAGGTGTCACCGGCTTCAATTAGCGGCCTGGAAACGGTATTGATTGAAACGCCAACCCGCGCAATTGGACTATAGAAATCAGTCTCCTCATCCGTTTATTCGCTTTCATTGCACTTTCCACGAGACACAACGCCCTGGGCCGCGTTTCCCAGCAGGGATTGATCAGAGCCGCATACGAAAAGTGTAACGCCCTTAGCGTGCCATGCCGCAATTTGGTTTGGGTTGCCTACAAAGAGGCCAATGGGAGTATCTGCCCGCTGACTCGCAGCTATAATACGTTCAATCGCCGCGTCCAGTTCGTCAGACGGATACCCCACCTGCATGGATTGGGCCAGATCGGCAGGGCCAATGAACAGCATGTCCACGTCTGCTATCGCGGCAATGTCGTCCAGATTGTCCAGGGCACAAGCATCTTCGATCTGCACCATTACCACGCTGCGCCCATCACACAGCGCTTGATACTCGGGTATCGCAATTCCGCCGTAATTTCCCGCACGCGGAGATGGAGAAAGGCCACGCTTACCTCGGGCAAATCGCACTGCATCGCAGACCGACTCGGCGTCGGGTTTGTCCAGAACGTGGGGCACCATGACCCCGGTCAGCCCCAGATCAAAGAGCGGGGCAATCCAGTCCCGCGTTGCGCCCCAACGTCGCGACAGTAAAGGCAGGCCAGACGCTTTGGACGCCAGCGCCATCATATCCATCTGGGCGATGCCAATTGGGGCGTGCTCTTGGTCAACCACAGCAAAATCCAACCCGGCATGGGCAAGGATTTCAACATTCTGGGGCGCAGGCGTCTTGATGAAAGTGCCAATCAACAGCTCTTTGGCTTTGATTCGGGATCTGAGGTCTTGCATTCGGGTTCCCTTATCCATTCAGGCCGATGGCATCGGCAGCGTTGCTGGCGACCATCTGACGGATTTGCGCATCCGAGTACCCCAGCCCGATGCAGGCGGCGATGCCGTTCTGGAAACCTTCGAGCGGTGTGATCGTACCCACCTGCCCCAGATCAGAGCACAGGATGGTGCGTTCCGCTCCGACCAGATCAATGAAATCGCGCAGTTCCTCATCCGTACGATTTTTGAACTTGGAGCCTTCGGCAAAAAACGCCAGCGAATGTTCAACATAGGCCCCCATGTCGGCGATTTCCTTGGTGTCCTCCATCGAGGCGCCGACGATATCTTCGGGATGGGTAAAGATCAGCTGCTCCACCCCGCGTTTCTTGGCCTCGGCAAAGACGATCTTGGTTTCAGACACATGGATATGACCACTGGCCAGCGCCATGCCGGTGGCGGCCATGACGTCCAGCAAATCCAGCACCTCGGGTCGTAGTTTGTCATCGTCACACAAAGGCACAGCCGACGCCGGGCGTATTTTCTGAGTCGAAGCCGGATGTTCCCACCCGGAAGAGCGCTCCCATTCCAGATGGTTTTCGGCGGCCAGCGTCGGCAGCCAGACAATCCGCCCGTCCATCGCCGCAGTGTGTTCGACCGCGTAGGGGTTAATCCCCCCCACCACGTTGTTGAGCACAATGCCCGAGTAAACCTTGGTGGCCAGATCAGGGTAGTGATCTTGTACCATCCGCGCACAGATCACGCCGGAATAGTCATGATCCTTGGTCACCATCGCGGCAAACCCGTTGTCCGAATACACCTGCGCCAACTCCAGATGATCGACAGCGCGAGGCGCGATTGAAGGGCCTGAATGCACATGCGGATCCACTGCACCTTTTAGGATGTCCGCAATGCGCGCGGCCTCTTGGACTTTGATGCTTTCGATGTCATTCATGGGAGCCTCCTGCTTATTGGTGTTCGTGTCTGTCATGGCTTATCCTTTGCGCGCCCACGCGCCTTCGGGCACGGTGTCTAGCGCGGTGCGCCAATCATCCGTGCGTTGAATGGGCCGTGCTGCAAGGTCGAGCGCTGCTTGGGCCGCAGCCGCAAGGTATTCGGCGCGGGCGGCAGCATCGGTGCGCGGGACGCCATAGCTGACCACCGGCTCAGCCACCTCAAACCCCATGTATTCCAGCGCCAGCTTGCGAATCGGCATTAGCAGCGGGCCGATGGGGCCATAGACACCCGTGTCAGAGAACCGTTCCCGCGTGCCGCCGGTGGTGACACTGATCATGGCGTGGCGGCCTTTGAACAACCCGGTGTCAAAGCGACGCCCATCAACATAGGCAAATCCATAGCTCAGCACGCGGTCGATCCAGCCCTTCATCAGGGCGGGCGCACCACCCCACCACAGCGGAAACTGCAAGATCACATTGTCCGCCCGCGCTACGCGGGCCTGTTCGCGCGCGATATCAGCGGCGAAAGCCATGTGCCGCGCGGCATGGGCCTGTTCGGCCTGCACATGAAAACGACCTGGATCGGCAACGCTGTCTATATCATGGCGCCCAATGTCCGCGCGGAATCTCTCGGCCGCCAAGTCCGAGATGACCACCTCGTGCCCCGCCACGTGCAGCGCATTCGCCATATTATGCGCCAGCGCATGATTGAACGAGCCCGGTTCGGGATGGGCGACCACGATCAACGTATTACGCGCGTCTGACATGGCTTAAAATTCCACCTTGTCAGCGCCACTTAGGCTCAGCATCTCACGGGTCTCATGCACAGCGGTGGCGGTTCCCTCGACTGTGATAAGCTGATGCCGCGCACTCGACGAGGAGCGAATCCCAACCGTCACGGCACAGGAGATGATGATCTTACGTTTGGCCATTTGGTCCTCAGAACAGGGCGCGTGGAATGAACAGGGTCAGTTGGGGGAACAGCGCGATCAGGGCCAGAATGCCAAGACAGATACCGACCAGCGGCAGGGCCTCGCGGATGACTCGCGTTACTGGCTCGCCTGAAATCGCCGAGGCGATAAACAACAAAATGCCCACCGGAGGTGTTGCCATGCCGATCACCACGTTCAACACCACCACGGTGCCGAATTGCACAGAGTCCATGCCGATGATGGCCTGCATTTTCAGCAGGATCGGCATGGTTAGGATCAGAATCGAAATCGGCTCAAGGAACATCCCCAGCACCAGCAGGAACAAGTTCAGAAACAGAAGGATTATCCAAGGATTATCGGTGATCTGAAGCATGGCATTGGCGATCAGGGTCGGGACTTGTTCCAGTGTAAACACAAAGGACACGATGCTGGCCATTGAGGTGATAAACAGGATCGAGGCTGAAACCAGCGCCGTGGCGATCAGCGCATTCCAGACTCGCTCCACAGTCAGATCGCGGTAGATAAACCCGATGAACAAGGCATAGGCAACGGCAACAGCTGCCGCCTCGGTCGGGGTGAAGATGCCTGCCTTGATACCCACCAGAATGATCAGAGGCAGGATCAATGCGGGCAGGGTGCGGCGGGTGGCGGCCAGCCGTTCGGCCAGCGCCATCTTATCGGTCACCGGAAAACCATCGCGCCGGGCGCGCCAACTGGCGTATGTCAGCAAACCTAGGGCAATGCCAATGCCTGGCACCACCCCGGCTAAAAACAACTGGCCGATCGAAGCGCCGGACAGCACGCCGTAAATGATCATAGTTATTGAGGGCGGGATGATCGGCCCCATGACCGAACTGACTGCGATCAATGCCGCAGCGTAGGCAGACGGCATCCCTTGTTTTGACATGGTCGGGATCAGGATTGTTCCTAGCGCCGAGGCCTCGGCCGTGGCACTGCCGGAAATCCCCGCGAAAAAGCCAGAAGACAGGATCGACACAGACGACATCCCACCGCGTCGATGCCCGACCATCGCGCGGGCGAAGTTGACGATCCGATCAGTCACACCGCCCACATTCATCAACGAACCGGCCAGAAGGAAAAGCGGAATGGTCAACAGCACGAACTGATCAATGCCCGCGATCATCCGCTGCGGCAGCATCAGGGCCATCATGCCGTTGCCCGATAGGTACAGATAAATCGTGCCGCCAATCCCTAGCGCCAGCGCGATCGGAATGCCACTAGCCAGCAGCCCGGCGAATACAAAAAAGAAACTGCCCATCACTGTGCCCCTTCGGACGGCGGAGGGCCGTCGTAATCTGTGTTTTTTAGGAATTCAGGGCGAAACCGGGTGATCAGATCAGCCAGCACATGCAGCGCCATCAGCGACAGGCCAACAGTGACCGACACATAGACCCAGCGTATAGACAGGCCCAAAGGAGCACCAGTTAAGGTTTCCCAGATGAAATCCAGCGCCGGGATGGTCTGACGATCAAAGTTCGAAGCAAAGTCATAGCCATGCCACGCCATTAGCCCCAGAAAAAGCAGGATCGGCACGGCCATAACGGCGCTTAACAGCCATTTTCCGCGCGGGGGCAGCTGCGCAGGCACGAAATCCAGCGCCACGAATTCGCCTCGCGTGTAGGCCATGCCAAGCACTAAGAATGTCTGCCAGATCAACAGGTAACGGCACAGCTCTTCAGCCCAGATAAGTGAGTCCCCAAGGACATAACGGGCAAAGACCTGTGCGATCATGATACCCACGATCGACGTCATGCACAGGCCAGCTAAAACGCGTATGGCCCATAAATAAGTGCGGATGATCCATGGAAGTTGGGGTGCCGTTGACATGACCTGCCTTTCAGGTTGCCCCCCGCACGCCTAGAAAGACGTGCGGGGGGTGGACATTTATCCAGCGGCGGCGACCAGCTCGGAAATCAGCGGATTCTTGGCTGCCCATTCAGAGGTCATGCCGGCGGTTTTTGCGCGCATCGCGTCCAGGTCGGTCAGCTCCAACACTTCGACACCTTTGGCCTTCAGCGTTTCCCGGCCCTCTGCATCCTGCGTCTTGGCATAGTCCAGCGTTGCGGAAACCGAACGGCGACCGGCTTCGGTCACTGCGGCTTTCTCGTCGCTGCTCAGCGTGTTCCAGTAGCGGTCTGACATGAGGGTGGTCATGTGCCACGGGTAGTGGCCTGTCAGGGTGAAGTTCTTGCCGACCTCCCACAGGTTTTCGCCCAGCATAGACGACACGTTGATCTCGACTGCGTCCAGAACGCCGGTTTCCAGCGCGCCGTAAATCTCGCCATAGGGCAGCCCTACGGGCGCGGTACCAAGAGTTTCCCAAATCTGTTTGTGCAGGGGCACCGGCACGATGCGGGTTTTCAGGCCGGACAGGTCATCCAATGACGCCACCGGATCTTTGACCGATAAGAAGTGACGCTGGCCGGTGTCGGCGGTAGCCAGGCTGATGAGCCCAGCTTCGCGCAAATCGTCCTGAATTTTCAGGCCAACCTCGCCCAGGGCCAATTCGCCGAAGTGATCATAGTCCCGCACCAGGAAAGGCAACTGCCAAGCGTTCATAGCCAAACGGCCAGTAACCAGTGGGACCAACACGCCAGACACGGCGGTGACATCCATGGTGCCCGCGACGGTGCCTTCCAGCAACTGCTTGTCCCCGCCTAGTTGGCGGTTAGGGAAAATGTTGATATTGAAAGCGCCGGGCATCAGCTCTTCCAGCGTTTCGGCAAAGCTGGTGGCGAGACGGTGGCCTGGGTGTACTTCGCTGGCCGCGTGGGCAATCTTCATGGATTTCCCGGCGGCACGGGCCACATGCGGCGCAGCCAGCGCACCTGCAAAGGCTGCGGCCCCTGTACGCAAAAGAGTTCTTCTAGTGATCATCGGCATCTCCTCCCGAAATATGTGATCGTATGAGTGTTTTATGATTCAGCCCCGACGGTGGTCAGTCTGGCATGGGGTAGTCCTCGGCGTTCAGCACCCAGCCCGGCTTTGCCGAAAAATCCTCTCGCGGGGGGCTGAAAATATCGACCAGATCATTCTCTCCCGCACCTGTTGCCCGTGTGGTGTGGATGACGGGGGGCGGGATCACCAGCATCGACGGAGCCCCCATTTTTACGGCGCGATCTTCGCGCCAATCGGCCATATCGCTGGTCCAAGCCCATCGCAGATAATGGGTAAAGTCCCCCTTTAGCGCCAAAGAGCCTTGCTCGAAATCATCATGGTGGTGCGGAGACATCTTGGACGGGTCACGCGGCCCTTCAAACGGTTCAAGCACGTTGATCATCAGGGTCGTGCAACGGAATATCCGGCCAAACCGCCCCTCTTGTTTGGGCACATCCAAGCTGTATGACCGGATTTTCCAGCCGCCCACCGGATCGGGCCAGGGTGTGAACTCGGGAATGTGGCCGCGTGGCACCTCATAACCTTGGGCATTGACGCAGGCCTCGGCCAAATCGGTGTTCCGGGTCGAAAAGAACCGCACAACCACACCGCCTTCCGGCAGGCACAGACTGCTGTCTCCGGGCGGAACAAAGGTCAGACTGTTGCCCGACACCTCTTCAGCGCTGCCTCTCCAACTGACCACCGCCTCGGCTTTGGGCAGCAATACCGCGTATTCATCTTGTTGCGCGTCCCGCGTAAAAACTGCCCCCGGCGCAGCCTCGGTGTAGGCCACAAGAAAATTATGGCCACGCAACAACCAAGTCTTGCCCGAGGCATCGTTAATCTGGGGGGGCGAGGCATAAAAGAACCCTTCTTGCGGCTCTGCGATCAGCCCGGTTTGGGCAATCGTACTTGCAGCTGGTTTCGACACCAAGGACGCGCGCGGATCAGATTTATCATACATGCTGTATCCACCGCGTCTGGCGACGGAAACACCCGCATGAAAAACCTGCGACTTCATCTAACAATTTTGCGTCCCTCCCTTGATTTTGTTTCACTATGCAATACACTGTTGTGCAATACAGAACGTAAACAACGACTCGCAGAGCTGTCAAGCATTGCGTGAAAAACCGTCTTCACGGGTGTGAGCGGACATACGATTGAAAGTGGAATCGCCAATGGCATCCGAAAAAGACAGCAAAACCGATCTGATCCAAAGTGTCGCCCTTGCCCTGCAACTCCTTGAAACTCTTGCAAATACGGACTCAGATATCGGCGTAACCGCTTTGGCATCGGCATTGGGAACGACCAAAAGCCGGATTCATCGCCACCTGCGAACCTTGATGTCTTTGGGCTATATTACGCAATCCGCCCAGACCGAGCGCTATCGAATCGGTTCGCGCCTGATTGCTTTGGGACAAGCTGCATCCGGCTCTGCCGACCTGACCTCGGTCGCGTTGCCGCACATGAGGGTTTTGCGCGACACCACGGGCCATGCAGTCAGCTTAGGGCAGATTGAAAAGAACGGGATTCGCATCCTCAACACTCTGCACGGCAACATGCAGATAGATGTAGGTGTGCGCCCTGGCTCTTTGCTGGGCTTTACCAATTCGGCCCAGGGCAAGGTCGCCCTGTCCACCATGTCAGAGAAAGCCCGCAGCGCCGCTCTTCCGCGTAAGCTGACGGCCGCCACCCAGTTTACCATCACGGACCAGGACGAGTTTAAAGCCCACATCGCCACCATCCGCAAACAGGGCTGGGCGACGGCTCCAAATGAAACCATGTTGGGGCTCAACGCGTTGTCTTGCCCGATTTTCGATGCAGGCGGCAAAACTATCGCCACCATCGCAATTGTAAGCCTGACCCAGTACATAGAATCCCCCCCAGACGCCAAACAAGTCCACGCCGTGTCTGAAGCCGCGCGGCGTATATCGGCGGAACTGGGCTATGTACCTGCGAGCACTCAATAACGTGGACCATACCGGGGCCCTTTTACAACAATTTTGCTCAATCACAGCCTGATCAGATAATACTGGATTCTCTTCTGACGGGTGAAATCAGGTATCTATGTACTGCCAGCGCACTAATTCTAGCTGACCGCCGCAACCAATTCCGTCAGCATCAACGCCACCTCCTCGGCAGCGTGATCGGCAACGTGGTGGCCCGCATCAAGGCTTCGCAACTCCGCCCCCGGTGTGAGCGCAGCCAACTCTTGCATGTACTCTGGCGTGCGCAATAGATCATGCGCACCCGATCCGTACCAGACGGGGCAAACGATCCGCTTCAAATCGTTTCGCACGTCCGACGCCGCCAACATACGGAAGAAATGCGCAAACGAGGTCGGATCGTTGGCATACCAGCGCCCACGAACTTCGGCAAAATGTCCCGGATGGCGCTGCCGGTAGCGCTCAGGATAGGTGCGGTCGAGCAGGATTGGCTCCATCGCGCGCATCCCCTCGGCCTCCATTTTGTCGGCCAGAGCCAGTACGCCCTCGTGCCCCCCGTCGATCACATTTAGCGCCGGATCGAGCGGCGCAATGGCAAGGCAGCGCTCCGGGGCGTCCAGCGCGAACTGCACTGCAATCGCCCCGCCAATCGCGCAGCCGGCCACCACCACCGGCTCGGTGATCCCCAGATGGTCGAGCAGCGCAGCCACATCCGCCGCCACCGCAGCGAAACTCGGCGTGGCGCTCAGCTTCTGTGATTGGCCCATACCACGCATTTCCGGCAGTACCACACCCTGGTCTGCCGGCAGATGTTCCATCACCCAATCCCAACTTTCGATAGAGCCGCCCATCTCGTGGATCAGCACAAGATACGGACCCTTACCGTACCGGACATGGTAGCGCAGCACCATTTCGTCACTCTCAAACCAGCGCATCTTTTCTCCATATGTTCGCAATACGGACTATTGTCCGGCAATTTGAGGGCAATATTTGCACAGCCCTTTTGCAAACATCAAGGAAAAGCAGCGCACCTGGTGCCGCTACCAGCCCATCGTACCAGAAAGTTTTTGCGCGGACTTCAGCAGCTCGGGCAGAAAATCGTTGCGCAGCTCATCCACGTTGTGGCGTGCCGATATGGTCGAAGCGTTCAGCGCCGCCATGGTTCGCCCGTTGGGGCTGCGGATCGGCACTGAGATCGAACGGATACCGATCTCCAGCTCCTCATCGATAATCGCATAACCCTGCTCACGTATCACACGGATCTCCTGCCAGAAGCGCTCCATGTCGGTGATCGTCTTCTCTGTAAGCTGCTTGAGCGGATAGGAGCGCAGCCAATTGTGCAGATCGCTGTCGGAAAGCGAGGCAAGAAGCACTCGCCCGATCGAGGAGCAGGCCGCTGGCAGCCGTGTGCCGTTCACAATACGCGACGAGTAGATCCGCCGCACTTCTACCCGCTCGATATAGATAATGTCTTCGCCATCGAGGATGCCCACCGAGGCCGACTCGTCAAGCGTGCTGGTCAGCTCCTTCAGGATCGCCGCCGACCCTTCGCCCACGCCAAGCGGCATCAGGAAGCCACGCGAGAGGTTGATCAATTTTGGAGTGAGCCAGAAGAATTTTCCATCGGTATCAACATAGTGAATCTCGGCAAGGGTGAGCAGTAGCCGCCGCGCCGTACCACGGCTCAGATCGGTGAGCTTGGCGGCATCGGTGAGCGTAAGCCGTCCGCGCTGGCGCACTGCTTCGTCAGATGTGAAACACTCCAGGATCGACATCGCTCGTCCTACTGCGCTCACGAAATCCGTGCGGCGCGTGTCCGATCCGGCTTCGATCACCTCATTCTTTCCTGGCATTCACACCCTTCCTCAATAGCGCACTCAGGCCGACCATACACAATTTTCGACACTTGCACCCGTCTCATAGCACGTCACTCAAAAACGGACAATCGTCCGTATAGCAGACACACCCTTGACATGCTATTTGCTGACGTGCATTTTTTGGACAACTGTTCACATTGCGGACATTTGGCGGGAAGGAGCCGGCGCCATTGCTGGCGACGTTGCGTTGAAACCACCGAGAGACGAGGATCAAACTGGAATGATTGACAAATTTGCCCCAGGCATCGCTGAGGCGCTCGCAGAGGTTCCCGATGCAGCCACCATCCTTCTTGGCGGCTTTGGTGCTGTTGGACAAGCGAATCCACTCATTGAAGGGCTGTTAGACACTGGCGTGAGCAACCTCACAATCGTGGCCAATAATGCCGGATACGGCAAAGTCGGACTGGCGCGGCTGCTTAGGGAAGGCCGTGTGCGCAAGTTGATCTGTAGCTATCCGCGCATCGCCGGATCCACCATTTTCGAAGAGCTCTACAGCGCTGGCAAGCTAGAGCTAGAGTTGGTGCCTCAAGGCACGCTGGCCGAACGGATGCGCGCCGCAGGCGCTGGCATCCCAGCCTTCTTTACTCCCACTGGCGCCAACACACTGCTCTCGCAGGGTAAGGAGATCCCCGCATCCATGTCCGAAAGATCCTGTTGAACAAGCTGTTTGGCCGCTAATGGCGCTCCGAATTGCTTCCGGTCAGCGACATGTGCCAGCGCGATGTCATACGCCCGTCGCGCGACGCCAAGCGCCATCAAGCCGATCAACGGACGGTTCGCGTTCCACACGATGGTCATGTATTTCCCGGCGTCCCCAGGACTACCGATCAAATGGTTCAACGGCACCTCAGTGCGATCAAAGGTCACCTCGCACAGGTGCCCCTGTTTGAGCCCTGCCAATTCCGTTTCCCGGAAGGCATCGTAGACAAGGCGCTGAAAGGCGAAAAGCCGAACACCGACCGCCCCGGCAAGCATTTGAAGCCGGTAGATATGGAAGCGACCCGCGCAGATTTATCCAAACAGCTTCAAGGCTTTGAGGTCGATGATGAGGATCTGAACGGTTACCTGATGTATCCAAAGGTCTTCTTGGATTATATGGGCCGCCACCGTCAGTATGGCCCTGTGCGCACATTGCCAACGAAAACGTTCTTCTATGGCATGGAGCCGGGCGAGGAAATTTCCGCAGAAATCGATCCTGGTAAGACCTTGGAAATCCGCTTGCAGGCTGTCGGAGAAACCGATGAGAACGGCGAAGTGAAAGTCTTCTTCGAACTTAACGGTCAACCACGCGTGATCCGTGTTCCAAACCGCATGGTCAAAGCTTCAACGGCGGCGCGGCCAAAGGCAGAACTTGGCAACGCGAACCATATCGGCGCGCCGATGCCGGGTGTGGTTGCCTCTGTTGGAGTAACGGCTGGCCAAGAGGTCAAAGAAGGGGATCTGTTACTGACACTCGAAGCAATGAAGATGGAAACTGGCATCCACGCAGAACGCGATGCCTTTGTGAAGGCAGTCCACGTTACGGCAGGGGGCCAGATCGACGCAAAAGATCTGCTGGTTGAGCTAGAGTAAGAGAAACCGAAAAGAGAAGACCCGCTTATGAAAGTGCTTGGGTTTCAACACGCGAGGCCATACGGCCTTCTATAAGAGTGCGCTGATTGCTGCAAACCGCTCTGAAGGGCCTGTCACCTGTCTGGAAATCAGTCTACACCTAAGATTGCACTGAGTATTTAGCTTGCGCCATCAAATTGTGTGATGCAGGCGCGGAATTTGGCAGACTGTGATGAATAATGAGTTCTATGAGACTTTGGGTTACTGGCGTGCGTCGTTGGCAGATGGTGCATTGGGGCGGGGGCGCTTCAGGCAACGGGACCGGAAGGAATTCATCGAACTGTCGAAAGACACGCTGCGCAATGGAGTGCTGCCTAAGAACCAGATCCGCAGGGCTTTTGAAGGACAGAAGCCGGACACCAAGATGGTAGCCGTACAAATCTGGCCGATGGTCATGGCCCGGAGAACTTCCCACGGTGCAACTATATCCAATGGTTTTCCAGAAATCGTCGCACCTGTAGTAACAGAGGCGACCATTGATAGAGACGGCAACATTCGCCCATCCCGAAACGTCATTGCGAGAGACCTGCTGAAGCCACTCCCTAACGATGTTTTTTCGCTCGGCACGGTCGAAGATTTCGATACCTTTCTTTCGGCATCGCCCTTCTTGCCTGACGAAAACTCCTCTGTTTGGGAGCAATATCTAAAACACTGTCGTGCGATGCTTGATGCCGTATCTCCGGGTTGGCCAGCTGACGATAAAAATTATGTCTCTGCTGGCGTCGGGTTTATGGAGATTTCCGGAGAGGCCACCGCCGCTATCGCGCAAGTTATCAGCCTATATGACACGCTGCTTGGTGAAAAACACAAAGCGCCGCTGTTGGAAAATCTGGCCAGGCCGTCTTCGGCCCAAAAGGAACTTTCCCCCCAGACGGAAACGAACTTCATCAATCGACTGGGGCACGCCAGCGATGAATTTCCGCTCGCAGATCATCAACGTCAGGTTCTTTCATATCTCTCAACCGGAAAACCCAGCGATGTGCTTGCTGTCAATGGGCCTCCTGGAACGGGTAAGACGACAATGCTCTTGTCGGCCATTGCGGATGCGTGGGTGCGCGCGGCGCTGCAAGAAAGTACCCCACCTGTTATCGTCGCAGCGTCCACCAATAACCAGGCTGTAACAAACATTATCGACGCGTTCGGCAAGGACTTCTCCGAAGGCGAAGGCCCATTTGCGGGCCGTTGGTTGCCTGATCTCAGAAGCTATGGGTTGTTTCTTCCGGCAAAGTCAAAAGAGGCAGAGGCTGCTCGCCGGTATCAAACTGAGCGGCTCTTCATTGAATTAGAAAGCCATGATTATNTTCCCCGCGCCCGAGATGCATTTCTGGAGGCAGGGAAAACAGCATTTCCGGACCTTGAAAACCCGGATGTGAAAGAGATCGTATCCTCCTTGCACACTCAGATTACTGAAGAGGTCGCAAAACTGTCTGATGCGAACAAGGCGCGGCACTGGGTTGAGGAGACAACATCGAAAGTTGCCAGCCTGCTGGGCGACGATGCCGAGACAGCTTTGCAGCAACTGGCAGAAGCTATGCAGGATAGCGCAGCAGAGCTGGAATGCCACAAGGCTTGGGAATCCGGATGGGCCAAACATCATGCAGAGCAATCTGTCTTTCTCGCCATGTTCAGCTTTCTTCCGTCAGTGGCCCGGAAAAGAGTGATGAAAGGGCGTGTTGCACTGGAAGCCATCGGCTGCACGCTGGATTTCTCAGATAGTCGTTCGGTTGAAAACATCGGGAATAGCCTGCGAGATGCAGTTCGTGTTGCACAGGAGGCTGCTCAATCCTCCGGTGCCAGATATGAGGCAGCCCGATCTGCGTTAGACAATCTAGATCAGGCACAGAGAGCATGGGCGCGCGCAACGGAAAATCTTGGTGCGCCTGCCGTTCCAGCAGCGGATACGTTGGACGTCGATAGGTTTGCCGATTGCCACACCCGTTTTCATCTTTTCCGACTGGCTTGCCACTATTGGGAGGGGCGGTGGCTTCTGGAAATGGAAGATAACCTGGACGATATCGTGGCGTCGCATCGGAAAACCGGACGGAAAACAATCGAACCACGCTGGCATCGCCGTATGATGTTGACACCCTGTGCTGTCTCTACATTTGCGAGCTTGCCAGGCAAAATGAGCTTTGGCCTGAAGTCTGGCGGTGAATGGGGCACAGGTTATTTGTTCGACTTCATTGATTTGCTGATTGTTGATGAAGCCGGGCAAGTCTTACCAGAGGTTGCGGCGCCGTCGTTTGCCTTAGCGAAGCGCGCCTTGGTCATTGGGGACACCCAACAGATCGAGCCGATCTCATCGGTGCCCAAAGCCGTCGATATCGGCAATCTGCAACGTGCGGGTTTTCTGAAAGAGACCTATGCTGAGACCGATTTGAACACACTGTCAGCAACTGGAATGCGTAGTGTTGACGGCAGTGTAATGCGTCTTGCCCAGCAAGCCTGCGCCTACGAGCCCTACCCGGAATTAGAGCGCGGGCTTTACCTGTTCGAGCATCGGCGCTGCTATGACGAAATCATCAATTTCAGCAACAAACTCTGCTACAAAGGATCGCTCAAACCGATGCGAGGCAGTGCGCCCGCGGGGCGCGCTGTGCCGTCGATGGGTTACCTGCATATCGACGGGATGGCGTTAAGCTTCGGCGGCAGCCGCGCTAACGCGACTGAAGCTGCAACAATTGCAGACTGGCTTGCAGAAAAGCGGCAGGATCTTGAAGGCCAGTACAACAAAAAACTGGAAGAGATCGTCGGTGTCGTCACCCCCTTTGGGCGGCAGGTGCAAGAAATCAAACGCGCTTGTGCCGATCGGGGCATTGACGCGAAAATGACCGTTGGCACGGTTCATTCGCTTCAAGGGGCTGAGCGCCCAATCATCCTGTTTTCACCAGTCTATTCCAAACATGCCGATGGGCATTTCATCGACATGTCGCCAAGTATGCTGAACGTGACCGTATCGCGTGCAAAAGACAGCTTCCTTGTGTTCGGTGACATGGACGTATTTTCGTCGGCTGCGAAGGGTACGCCCAGATCGGTCTTGGCTGAGTGCCTGTTCTCTCAGAGCGATGGGGGGCTTGAGTTTACTGCGCAGCCGCGCCCTGATCTTCAGGATTCAAGTCACCCGCTTTCGACACTAAGAGACGCAGAAGAACACGATCGGTTCCTAAAAAAGGCCCTGTCCACAGCCCGCAAAATAACCATTGTCAGCCCGTGGATCATTGCCTCAACAATGAAACGTGCTGGGCTGCTCGATGCCTTCCAAAGTGCGGTGGCGCGCGGAGCAGAAATCGATGTTTTCGCGGATCCTCTTTTGAACCAGCTTAAATACGATAACGGCGTGACACAGTTGGAAGCGGCAAAATCTGCGTTGCAGGATGTGGGCGTTCGCATTCATGAGGTGCAGCAACTGCATAGTAAGATTGTCATCGTTGACGCTAATCTTCTGTGCATCGGATCCTACAACTGGCTGAGCGCTGACCGAAAAGGCCGATATGCCCGCCATGAAACGTCGATCGTCTACAACGGCGCGCATCTGCAAAACGAGATTGACGTCATCAGGCAAAGCCTAGATGCCCGCGAGAAACGCTAACGCCTCCGCCAAATTTCGTGTCATCTTGCATCTCGCGTGCCGGGCGGCACCCGACTTGGCCATTTGAGCGCTATTTCAAGAGCACAACATGCCGCTGTGCGGGCGGATATGCTGGGCTAGTGCCGCGAAAATGGCATACGCACCGCTGGTTTGACCTGCCCTTCAAGGCCTTAGCGATTTTTGATGCGAAGTAGGAGTAATGGTGGCGGTACAGGGACTTGAACCCCGGACACGCGGATTATGATTCCGCTGCTCTAACCAACTGAGCTATACCGCCGAAAGTGGACGCGAAATACGAAAGCCGCGCGCCCGCGTCAAGACCGAAAACACAGATTCCCGAGGTTTTTTCCCCGCATTCAGACCGAGACCGCTTGCACCAGTTCTTCGCGGGTCAATTCGGATTTGGCACCCTGTTTGAGAACCTCTCCGCGGCGCATCACCACGAACTGATCGGCCAGCCCATAGGCGAAATCGAAATATTGCTCGACCAGCACGATGGCCATGTTGCCCTGATCGCGCAGGTACTCGATCACGCGGCCGATCTGCTGGATGATATTGGGCTGGATGCCCTCGGTCGGTTCGTCCAGCAGCAGCAGCTTGGGTTTGGTGATCATCGCGCGGGCGATGGCCAGCTGCTGCTGCTGCCCGCCGGACAGATCGCCGCCCCGGCGGTGCANGAAATCCCTGAGGATCGGGAACAGCTCGAACACTTCATCGGGGATAAAATGTTCCGAGCGCGGCAGGCAAACAAACCCCGTTTCCAGGTTTTCGCGCACCGTCAGCAGCGGGAATATATCGCGCCCTTGCGGCACATAGCCCACACCCTTGCGCGCCAGCGCGTGGGCGGGCAGTTTGCCGATCTGCTCGCCGTCCAGCTCCAGCCCCCCGCCAGATCGCGGATGCGTGCCGGAAATAGCCTTCAGCAGGCTGGTTTTGCCCACGCCATTGGTGCCCATCACGCAGGTCACCTGCCCCACATCGGCCTGCATTGAGATACCGTTCAGGATTTGCGAGCTGCCATAATGCAGGGTCAGATTTTCAGTCTTCAGCATGATTCAGCGCCCCAAATAGACATCAATGACGTCCTGATTCTGTGTCACATGGTCCAACGAGCCCTCGGCCAGAACGCTGCCTTCGTGCAGCACGGTGACCTTGCAATTCAGGCGGCGGACGAACTCCATGTCGTGTTCCACGACGACGACGGCGCGGGTTTTCGCGGCCTCGACCAGGATGTCGGTGGTGTGTTCGCGTTCGGACAGAGTCATCCCCGCGGCCGGTTCATCCACCAGCAAAAGGCGCGGTTCCTGCGCCAGCAGCATCCCGATTTCCAGCCACTGTTTTTGCCCGTGCGACAGCTCGCCCGATTTGCGGTCCAGCTCGTCTGTGAGGCCGATTTCGCTGGCCAGTTCCTCGACCTTGCCCAGATCCTTGAACTTGGGTTTGAAGGTCAGCACCTGCCAGGGCGAGCGATCATTTTTCAGCGCCATCAACAGGTTATCGAAAACCGACTGATCCTCGAATACGGTGGGGCGCTGGAATTTGCGGCCCACGCCCGCGCGGGCGATCCTGGCCTCGGACATTTTCAGCAAGGACTGGGATTTTTCGCCCCACAGCACCCGGCCCTCGTCTGGTTTCGTCTTGCCGGTGATGATGTCCATGAATGTCGTCTTACCGGCCCCGTTCGGGCCGATGATGGCGCGCATCTCGGCGCTGCCGATCTGGAAGGACAGGTTGTTGATCGCCTTGAACCCGTCAAAGCTGACGGAGACGCCGGAGACCTCTAGCAGAGTGCTCATTCCTGGGCCTCCTTTTCCTGCAATGATCCGGCATCCGGGCCCAGCGGCTGGCCGTGACGGCGCGGCGCGGCGACGCCTTGCAGCAGGTCGAACAGCCCGCCGATGCCCTTGGGCGCGAACAGCGTGACCAGCACAAAGCTAAGCCCCAGCACCACCTGCCACCAGTCCACCCAGTCGATCGTGTAGACCCCCAGCGGAATGGACGGCGCCTGCCCCCCGGTGAACCACGTGGACACCAGCGACACGAAAGCCGCGCCAATCACGGCCCCATACAGCCGCCCACGCCCGCCAATGGCCACCCAGACGGCCAGGTAGATCGAGGCAATGGGCGCGATTTCAGCCGGGTTGATGATTCCGGCCTGCGGATAATACAGCGCGCCGGCGATACCCGCGATCATCGCGGTCAGCACGAAAATGAACAGCTTATACCCCTCGACCGAGTAGCCCAGGAAACGCACGCGCTGTTCGTCGTCGCGGATGCCTCGGATCACGCTGCCGAATTTTCCGGACACGACCCAGGCGGCCAGAACGTAGCCCAGCCCCAGCGCCAAAGCGGACACCCAGAAGAACCAGATGGACACGGTTGCCTGCGGCACGTCATCCAGGCCGGGCAGGTTTTGCAGGCCCGACAGACCGTTATTGCCGCGCAGCCCGCTGTCGTTCTGAAACAGATACAGCGACAAGGCCAGCGTCATGGCTTGGGTCAGGATCGACAGGTAAACGCCGGTGACGCGGCTGCGGAAGGCCAGCCAGCCAAAGACCAGCGCCAGCAGCCCCGGCACCAGCACCACCAAAGCCAGCTGAATCGCCAGACTGTCGGCAAAGGCCCAAACCAGCGGGAATTCCGAGCTGCCGACCACGCCGAAAATCTGTGTGCCGATGGCGTCCACGATCTCTTGGGGGGTAGGGGGGATTTCCGCATTGGCCATCGAGCTTTCGACGATGCCGCGGGTGCGTTCGTACATCAGCCACATGCCGATCATATAGCCGCCCAGCCCGAAGAAGGCGAAATGGCCCAGGCTGAGGATACCGCAATAGCCCCAGACCAGATCCATCGCGATGGCAATGAGGCACAGGCACAGGGTCTTACCCAGGGTTTTGACGAAGGAGGTAGAGAGCAGCGACGCACCGGTGGCCTCGGACATGAGGGTGACGGTCAGGGTAAAGAGCGCGAGGATACCCAGGAAGATCAGAACCGAAGGGTTCCGCATGATGAAGGTATTTTTCATGGCTTTGACCCGTTTTCAGTGTGGCGGCGGAGGGCCTGTTCCTCAGGCGCGCGGCGGGGGGCCTGCCCCCCGGACCCCCCGGAGTATTTTGACCAGAAAGAAGCGCAGTGGTGCATGTCAGTCTCCTGCTGCGCGACCCTTGAGGGCGATGATGCCTCGGGGACGGAACTGGATGAAGATGATGATAAAGATGATCATGTAGGTTTGGGCGGCCAGGGTATTGGAGGGGTTCAGCCACTCGATCCCTTTTTGCAGGAAGCCGATCATCGCGGCACCGGCCAAGGTGCCCCAGATGTTGCCGACACCGCCGACGACCACTGTCATGAAGCTTTGGACGATGTAATCGCTGCCCAGTTCCGAGGTGACCTTGGCGAAGAGGCCAATGGCGACGCCCGCGATGCCCGCGATGCCCGAGCCGAGACCGAAGGTGAGCATGTTCACGCGGTCTTTGTTAATGCCCATGCTGGAAGCCATCCGCGGGTTTTGCGTGACGGCGCGGGTTTCCAGGCCCAGGCGGGTGCGTTTCATGATGAACAGGAACACGCCCAGGAAGATCAGCGCCAGCACGAAGATCGCAATGCGGATATAGCTGATGGAGACCACATCATTCATCACCCAGGCGCCATCCAGCCAGGCAGGTGAGGTCAGCGGGCGGGCCTGCGTGCCGAAGATATTCTTGGCGATCTGTTGCAACGCGATGGAGATGCCGAAGGTGGCCAGCAGGGTTTCCAGCGGACGGTTATAGAGCCAGCGGATCACCAGGCGCTCCATTGCGACACCGGCGGCGAAGGTCACGGCAAAGGCCAGCGGGATCGCGACGATGATGGACACGGTGTAATCGGGGATGATCTGCTGCACCACATAGCCGGTGTAGGCGCCCATCATGATGAATTCGCCATGGGCCATGTTGATCACGCCCATCACGCCAAAGGTAATCGCCAGGCC
Organism: Paracoccaceae bacterium; assembly: GCA_002708925.1. Classification (GTDB taxonomy): domain Bacteria; phylum Pseudomonadota; class Alphaproteobacteria; order Rhodobacterales; family Rhodobacteraceae; genus Thalassobius. Next base: position 5,820 of record PAPN01000007.1, on the reverse strand, counting down.
AATGGCAGCCAGGAAGTAGATCGAGGCCAGCGACAGCGCGTCCAGCCCCAGATCCAGCGCCTGGTTCATGCCGACGCGCAATTCAATGGATTTCAGGGCCTCGGAGGCGGCATTGGTAATGGCCTTGGCCGGTTCGTCATAGACATCGGCAAAGCTGTGCGCGGCCAGCGCAGCCTGAACATCCGCCGCCGTCGGCGCGGGCGGGACAGTGCCAGCTGCGGCCAGGGCGGTGTAGGCGCGGGTGCGGGCGGCCTGTGTGTTCAGCTGCGCCACGGGGATTCCACCGACCTGCCCCTCGATAATATTGGCGGCTAGGGCGGCGCGCACTTCGCCGGGGGCAATCAGGGCGGGGGCCAATCCGGCTGAGACCAGCAGCTCATAGGCCTCGGGCTGCGGCAGGGCATCGCTGCCCGGCTGAAGCACGGTGGCGATATTCAGCGTGTCGTCAACCGTGCCCGCAAAGGCCATGCGTTTCGTCGTTAGCAGCGGGTTCAGCGTGGCGCGGACGTCCACGCCCAGATCGGTATCAAATGCGTTGATTGCGACGATCCGGTTGGACAGTTCCGTGTCGTAAGCGATGGTCAGCAGGCGCTCCAGACGGCGTTTCTTGGCCTGCAATTCGGGGTCGGGCTCGTTGGCGATGGCCTTGCGCAGCGGGGTCAGATGCTCGGGCGCGGGGTCGCGCTCGATCGAGATCACCGCATCCCAACGCCGCGCCGGATCGGGGTCAGACAGCTGGAACTGCACCAGCGCGGTGCCGATCAGCGCGCGGATGCCGCTGTTTGGCTTCAGCTGTTTCAACTGTTTCTTGGGGTATTCGCCGACAACCTGTCCGGTTTCGAAATCCGTCAGCCGGTAGTCTTTCGAGGGCAGCTTCTCTCCGACAAAGAACAGCCCGTCTGCCTTGCGTTGCCACATGTTTTTGGCTTGCCAGGTTTCCAGAACGGTCTGCGCCTGAGGCAGGCCACTGCTGGCCAGGGCATCAATCGCGGGCTGGATGGTCTTGCGCGAGCTTTTCTCGATCACGCTGCGATATTGTTGCAGAAGATCCTGCACCGGACCGGCGGCGGCCTGCATCGGCAGGGCAAGCATCACCAGTGCGAGCAAGAGAGAGAGAAGGTGCCGCATACCAGGAGATCCGCGAATGTAAGGGTCGTGTTTGGGGAATGAAGGGGGCGCGCCCGCCCCCTTCGGCAGTCACAGAGACAGATCAGTAGTTGGATTTGATCTGAACGCAGGTTTCGGTTTCGGTGTTGTACATACCGCAGCCCAGACCTTTCCAATCGGACTTCAGCACAGCCGATTCCGGCAGGAAGTCGGTCCAGGCGTCGCCGGGAACTTCGGTGGTCTGGCTGATGATGTCGAACTGGCCGTCTTCCTGAATTTCACCGATCAGAACCGGCTTGGCCAGGTGGTGGTTCGGCAGCATCACGGCGGTGCCGCCGGTCAGGTTCGGAACTTCCAGGCCGTACATGGCTTCGCGGACGGCGTCCACATCAGTGGTGCCGGCGGCTTCCAGCGCCTTGATGTACATGTTGAAGCCGATCACGTGCGCTTCCATCGGGTCGTTGGTGACGCGCTCTTCACCCATGCGGGCTTTCCATGCGGCGACGAATTCGTCGTTGATTTCCGATTCAGCCGACTGGAAGTAGTTCCAGGCCGCCAGGTGGCCCACCAGGTTCGAGGTGTCCAGGCCGGCCAGCTCTTCTTCGCCAACCGAGAAGGCAACGACGGGGATGTCGTCAGCCGACACGCCGGCAGCGGCCAACTCTTTGTAGAAACCGATGTTGGCGTCACCATTGATGGTGCTGATCACGCCGACTTTCTTACCGTCTGCGCCCAGGGCCACAACGTCAGCCACGATTTTCGACCAGTCCGAATGACCGAAGGGGGTGTAGTTGACGAAGATGTCCTCTTCGGCAATGCCTTTACTCTTCAGATAGGATTCCAGAATATTGTTAGTGGTCCGCGGGTACACATAGTCGGTGCCCAGCAGCGCGAATTTCTCGACGCCCAGTTCATCCAGGAAATAATCCGTGGCGGGGATCGCCTGCTGGTTCGGGGCCGCGCCGGTGTAGAACACGTTTTTCGAGGATTCTTCGCCTTCGTACTGGACCGGGTAGAACAGCAGGCCGTTCAGCTCTTCGATCACCGGCAGAACCGATTTACGCGACACCGAGGTCCAGCAGCCGAACATCACGTCCACGTCCTGCACGGTCAGCAGCTCGCGGGCTTTTTCAGCGAACAGCGGCCAGTCGGAGGCCGGGTCAACAACGACGGCTTCCAGTTTCTTGCCCAGAACGCCGCCCTTGGCGTTTTGCTCGTCGATCAGCATCAGCATGGTGTCTTTCAGAGTGGTCTCCGAAATGGCCATGGTGCCCGACAGCGAATGCAGCACGCCAACCTTAATGGTGTCTTCGGCAGCAAAGGCCGGGGCGGTCAGGCTTAGCGACAGCGCCCCCGCCAGAGTGGCTTTGATAAAGTTCATGGTCATCCTCCGAGGCGGGGACGCAGGTTTCATCCTTGCATCAGGCAGGCCGAAACCTTACCTGACCCCCGCAACATTGTTTTTGTTGCACAAGTGTGGCGGCCGCTTCTGATTTTCACGTCTTGATCGGTCGTCCACACGCCCTGGCGGCTTTTGCGCCCTGGGCAGGCATAGCAAAGTCACGAAGATCTGCGTTCGGCAAATACCTGACCAAGAGTCACCTTTCCATTCCGCCTCTCTGCACAATTATTAATCCACACAAGCCGCAATTGCCTATTAATGGTGCAAATTAGGCGTGATTTGACGCGATAAGCCCGCTTTTTGAGCATCCATCTTTCATGTGCTGCCTCTCTGTGCGACTCGTTTCAGGCGATTGACGGAGGGGATGATTCAAATTCTGGCGGACATATCACCCAAGGCAGACATGCTGCACCAGCCTCGCGCGGTGGGTCAGGCGCTGGTGTCTTCCAAGGCGCGGGACGGGGGCTCGGCCCTGTCGGATTTCCGCACGTCAGGCTGTCTGAAGACCTTGTTCCCGCATGGCAGCCGTGATCGCCTGACCGGCGTTTTCCTGAACACCGCCGGGGGGATAACCGGCGGTGACCGGCTGAAATTCCGGGCGCGGGCCGGGACAGAATCGCATCTGTGCCTGACCACCCAGGCCGCCGAGCGAATCTATCGCGCGCAACCCGGCGAAATCGGCCATGTCGAAAACCGACTGACCATCGCGCCCGGCGCGCGGCTGGACTGGCTGCCGCAGGAAACCATCCTGTTCGATCACGGCGCGCTGGACCGGACGCTGACCGTTGAAATGACCGCCGATTCCCGCCTGTTGGCTGTCGAATCGCTGATCCTGGGGCGCAGCGCGATGGGCGAGACCCTGACCAACACCCATCTGCGCGACCGAATTCGCATCCGCCGCGACGATGACCTGATCTTTGCCGATACGCTGCGGCTGGACTCCGATACGCTGGCCGATCTGCCAGGCACCGCCATGCTGAACGGTGCCGGAGCCATGGCCTCGGTCCTCTTTGCCGCCCCCGAGGCCGAGGCTCATCTGCCCCCCCTGCGCGATCTGATGCCGGACACCGGCGGCGTGTCTCTGATCCGTCCCGGCCTGCTGTTCGCCCGCATTCTGGCCTCTGACGGCTTTGTTCTGCGCCAGTCTCTGATCCCCGTTCTGACCCATCTGAACGGTGCCAACCTTCCTCGAACCTGGATGATCTGACATGCAACTAACCCCCCGCGAAAAAGACAAACTGCTGATCGCGATGGCGGCCGAGGTCGCCCGCAAACGCCTGGCCCGCGGCGTGAAACTGAACCACCCCGAGGCCATCGCCCTGATCACCGACGCCGTGGTCGAAGGCGCGCGCGACGGGCGCAGCGTGGCCGATCTGATGATGGCCGGGGCCCAGGTCATCACCCGCGATCACTGCATGGAGGGCATCCCCGAGATGATCCACGAAGTGCAAGTCGAAGCCACCTTTCCCGACGGCACCAAGCTGGTCACCGTCCACAACCCCATTCGCTAAAAGGACAGCCCCATGAAGACTCTGACCACCGCCGCCCTGACCGCCCTGATCGCCGCCCCCGCCCTGGCGCATGACGGGATGCATCTGCACCCACATGCCGATGACAGCAGCTGGCTGCCGCTGATCGCCAGCTCGATCGCCATTGGCCTGATTGCCCTGATCGCCTGGGGCCGCAAATGATCCCCGGCGAGCTGTTCCCCGCGGCTGGCGAGCTGACCCTGAACGCGGGCAGCGAGCCCATCACCCTGATGGTGGCCAATACCGGCGACCGGCCCGTGCAGGTCGGCTCGCACTACCATTTCTATGAAACCAACCCCGCGCTGGAGTTCGACCGCGAAGCCGCCCGCGGTCTGCGCCTGGACATCGCCGCCGGCACCGCCGTGCGCTTCGAACCCGGTCAACGCCGCGAGGTGACGCTGATCCCGATCTCGGGGGGGCGCACCGTCTATGGTTTCAATCAAAAGGTCATGGGCGCGCTGTAAGCGCCTGTCCGATAACGTCCGAAGGATCTCGCAATGCCCGCCAAAATCTCTCGTTCTGACTATGCCGCCATGTACGGCCCCACCGTGGGCGACAAGCTGCGCCTGGCCGATACCGATCTGATCATCGAGGTCGAACGCGACCTTCTGGCCGAGCGCGCCAACGGCATGGGCGGCAACGCGCCTCTCTATGGCGAAGAGGTCAAATTCGGCGGTGGCAAGGTGATCCGCGACGGCATGGGACAGGCCCAAACCACGCGGGCCGAGGGCGCCGTGGATACGGTGATCACCAACGCTCTGATCGTCGATCACACCGGCATCTACAAGGCCGACGTGGGTCTGAAAAACGGCCGCATCCACAAGATCGGCAAGGCGGGCAACCCCGACACGCAGCCCGGCGTCGACATCATCGTCGGCCCCGGCACCGAGGCCATCGCGGGCGAGGGCAAGATCCTGACGGCGGGCGGTTTTGACAGCCATATCCACTATATCTGCCCGCAACAGATCGAGGACGCGCTGCACTCGGGCCTGACCACCATGCTGGGCGGCGGCACCGGGCCGGCGCATGGTACGCTGGCCACCACCTGCACCCCAGGGCCGTGGCATATCGGGCGGATGCTGCAATCGGCGGACGCTTTCCCGATGAACCTGGCCTTTGCGGGCAAGGGCAACGCCAGCCTGCCCGCCGCGCTGGAGGAACAGATCAAGGGCGGCGCCTGCGCGCTGAAGCTGCACGAGGATTGGGGCACCACCCCCGCCGCGATTGATTGCTGCCTGGGTGTGGCCGACGCGATGGATGTGCAGGTGATGATCCACACCGACACGCTGAACGAATCCGGGTTCGTGGAACACACCGTCGCCGCCATGAAGGGCCGCACCATTCACGCCTTCCACACCGAGGGCGCGGGCGGCGGCCACGCCCCGGACATCATCAAGATCTGCGGCGAGGAGTTCGTGCTGCCAAGCTCGACCAACCCGACGCGCCCCTATACCGGCAACACGCTGGAAGAGCATCTCGACATGCTCATGGTCTGCCACCACCTCGACAAGGCCATACCCGAAGATGTCGCCTTCGCGGAAAGCCGCATTCGCCGCGAGACCATCGCGGCCGAGGACATCCTGCACGACATGGGCGCCATCTCGATCATGAGCTCCGACTCACAGGTGCGCACCGCGGGCGCACCGCGTGTGCACCGTGTGTGCATGGCATGTGCACCGCGTGTGCACTGCGTGTGCATCACACGTGAACATGAGCATGCACGTCGCATGGACGCGCACACGCCTCGGTCGCGAGCTCCGAGTCGCTTGCGATGGAGCACAG
>PAPN01000006.1 GCA_002708925.1 Paracoccaceae bacterium | reverse complement strand
CGTGAGGGCCAGGTGCTGGACTATGACAAACTGACCCTGAAGGTGGAAACCGACGGTTCGATCACCCCCGATGACGCCGTGGCCTTTGCCGCGCGCATCCTGCAAGACCAGCTGTCGATCTTCGTGAACTTCGAAGAGCCCGAAGCCGCTGGCCGCCAGGACGAGGATGACGGTCTGGAGTTCAACCCGCTGCTGCTGAAGAAAGTGGACGAGCTGGAACTGTCCGTCCGTTCGGCAAACTGCCTGAAGAACGACAACATCGTCTACATCGGCGATCTGATCCAGAAAACCGAAGCCGAGATGCTGCGCACTCCGAACTTCGGCCGCAAATCGCTGAACGAGATCAAAGAAGTGCTCTCGGGCATGGGGCTGCACCTGGGCATGGACGTCGAGGACTGGCCGCCGGACAACATCGAAGATCTGGCCAAGAAATTCGAAGACGCGTTCTAAAAATAGGGGGCGGGCGCATAGCCTGCCCCGCATATGCCCGCATCTGGCGGGGAACATCCGGGCCAACGCCCCAAGGAGAGCCGGTGACACGCATCGCCGGACGGACAAAGCAAAACGCACGTTAGGAGATAGAAAATGCGTCACGCACGTGGTTACCGCCGCCTGAACCGTACTCATGAGCACCGTAAGGCCCTGTTCTCGAACATGGCTGGCTCGCTGATCGAGCACGAGCAAATCAAAACCACCCTGCCCAAAGCCAAAGAACTGCGCCCGATCGTTGAAAAACTGATCACCCTGGCCAAACGCGGCGATCTGCACGCCCGCCGTCAGGCCGCGGCTCAGCTGAAGCAGGACAAGGACGTCGCCAAACTGTTCGACGTTCTGGGCCCGCGCTACAAAGAGCGTCAGGGTGGCTACATCCGCATCCTGAAGGCCGGCTTCCGCTATGGCGACATGGCTCCGATGGCGATCATCGAGTTCGTTGACCGCGACGTCTCGGCCAAAGGTGCGGCTGACAAAGCCCGCCTGGAAGCGGAAGAAGCTGTCGAAGAATAAGCGCTGCGCAACACGCACAGCCCAAGGCCCTGCCAGACCTGGCGGGGCCTTTTTGTTTGGTGCAGGCATATGCGGCAAACCGGCCGTTCAGAGCGTGCGTTTTTCAGGGTACGCTGACGTCTGACGCAGGGCGCTTGAAACCCGAGCGCTTGAAATCACAGCGCCAGACCGACATATCCGAAGAAAACCGGAGGTTCCCTTGCTGCGAATTCTGAGCGTCCTTCTGATCCTGGCCACGCCGGTCTGGTCGGATACCCGTGTCCCGCAAAGCCAGATGGAAATCCAGCTGGGCTTTGCCCCTTTGGTGAAACAGGCCGCCCCTGCGGTGGTGAATATCTATGCCAAGCGCATCGTGGCCGAGCGCTCCAGCCCGTTTCAGAATGACCCGTTTTTCCGACAGTTTTTTGGCAATCTGGGGCAACCGCGCCAAAGGGTGCAGAATTCGCTGGGCTCGGGGGTGATTCTGTCTGGCGATGGGATCGTGGTGACGAATTACCATGTCGTGGGCGAGGCAACGGAAATCCGGGTGGTTCTGACAGATCGGCGCGAATTCGATGCGCAGGTGATGCTGTCGGATCAGGAATCGGATCTGGCGGTCCTGCAACTTGAAGGCGCCGAGGATATGCCGCATCTGACCCTGCGCGACAGTGACCGGGTGGAGGTTGGCGAGCTGGTTCTGGCCATCGGTAACCCGTTCGGCGTGGGCCAGACGGTCAGCAGCGGAATCGTGTCCGGGCTGGCGCGTTCGGGCGCGGCGGTGGGCAGCGCGCGCGGGTATTTCCTGCAAACGGATGCCGCGATCAATCCGGGCAATTCCGGCGGGGCGTTGATTGATGTGAATGGGCGGCTGATCGGGGTGAATACGCGGATTCTGACGCGCTCGGGTGGGTCGAACGGGATCGGTTTTGCGATTCCGGCCAATCTGGTGGCGCAGTTCGTGGCGCAGGCGCGGGCGGGCAATCCCGCGTTTCAGCGCCCTTGGGCCGGGATGAGCGGCCAGCCCGTGGATGCGGATATGGCGGCGGGGCTGGGGCTGGATCTGCCGGGCGGGATCGTGCTGTCTCAGTTGCATCCCGACAGCCCCTTTGCCGAGGCGGGCCTGCGTTCCGGCGATGTGGTGCTGCGCGTGGATGGGGAAACCGTCAATACCCCCGCCGAGATGCTGTTCCGCATGAGCGTCGCCGGGCTGGGCACCGAGGCGCAGATTGCCTTTGTGCGCGGGGGGCAGGAACGCGTGGTGCCTGTGCCCCTGCGGATCGCCCCTGAGACCCCCGGCCGGGATCGGCGGGTGCTGAGCGACCGCAGCGTTCTGCCCGGTCTGACGGTGGCCAATGTGAACCCTGGCGTGCTGGCGGAATTCGGTCTGCCTCTGTCTGCGGTGGGCGTCGTGGTCGAGGCTCCTGGCCCTTATGGCGCGCGGGCCGGGCTGCGCCCCGGCGATATTCTGGCGCGCATCAACGGAGAGGATATTCAAACCACCCAGGACGTTCACACGATCCTGAACAGCCGGATGAAAACCCTTTCGCTGGATGTGCAACGTGGCTTGAAGCGGGTGCGGATGCGGTTCAGGCTGTGACCCATGGCTGACCTGTTTGATTCTGGCACTCCGGCCGCTGCGCCGGCCTCTACCCATCGTCCTTTGGCGGATCGGCTGCGTCCGCAATCGCTGGATCAGGTGATCGGACAGGAACAGGTGCTGGGGGCCGAGGCACCCTTGGGGGTGATGCTGGCTGCGGGCTCTTTGTCGTCGCTTATTCTGTGGGGCCCGCCGGGGGTGGGGAAAACCACGATTGCGCGGCTGCTGGCGGATGAAACCGACCTGCATTTCGTTCAGATCAGCGCGATTTTCACCGGGGTGCCGGACCTGAAGAAAGTGTTCGAGGCCGCCCGGATTCGCGCCGCGAACGGGCAGGGGACGCTCTTGTTCGTGGATGAAATCCACCGCTTTAACAAGGCGCAGCAGGACAGTTTCCTGCCCCATATGGAGGACGGCACGATCCTGCTGGTGGGGGCGACGACGGAAAACCCCTCGTTCGAACTGAACGCCGCTGTGCTCAGCCGGGCGCAGGTGCTGGTGCTGGAGAGGCTGTCGCTGACCGATCTGGAGCGGATGGCGCAGAGGGCGGAAAAAGAGCTGGACCGCGCGCTGCCTCTGACCGGCCCGGCGCGCGAGGCGCTGCTGGAAATGGCCGATGGCGATGGGCGCGCGCTGCTGAACCTGATCGAGCAGGTCAGCGCCTGGACGGTAGACGGCAAACTGGACACCGAGGGCCTGTCGGCACGTCTGATGCGGCGCGCGGCCAAATATGACAAGGGCGGGGACGAGCATTACAACCTGATCTCAGCCCTGCATAAATCGGTGCGCGGGTCCGATCCGGATGCGGCGCTGTATTGGCTGGCGCGGATGCTGACCGGGGGCGAGGATCCGCGCTATTTGGCGCGCCGGATCACGCGCATGGCAGTCGAGGATATTGGCCTGGCCGACCCGCAGGCGCAATCGGTCTGCCTGCACGCCTGGGAAATCTATGAGCGGCTGGGCAGCCCCGAAGGCGAGCTGGCGCTGGCGCAGGCCGTCACATATCTGGCGCTGGCCCCCAAATCCAACGCGGGCTATGCGGGCTATAAGGCGGCGATGCGGCTGGCCAAGAAAACCGGCTCGGCCATGCCGCCCAAACATATCCTGAACGCGCCGACATCCATGATGAAGGATCAGGGTTATGGCGATGGCTATGCCTATGATCACGATGCCGAGGATGGTTTTTCGGGGCAGAATTATTTCCCCGATGGGGTGGATCGGCCCGCGCTTTATCAGCCGGTCGAACGCGGGTTCGAACGCGAATTGCAAAAACGTGTCGCCTATTTCAGCAAGCTGCGCGCCAAGCGCGGTTAGCGCAAAAGGGCAGCGTGGCTTGACATTTTGCGGGCGGACGCTCACACGAGCGCCATGATGACAACGCTTCTGCAAGTGGCCCTGGGCGGCGCAATCGGTGCCTCGGGGCGATACCTGACTGGCCTGGCCGCGATACGGCTGATGGGGCCCGGTTTCCCGTGGGGGACGCTGGCGGTGAACATCCTGGGCAGTTTTGCCATGGGGGTTATAGTCGTGGTGCTGGGCCATTTCAGCGCGAACCGTTTCGCGCCTTTGCTGATGACGGGCGTTTTGGGCGGTTTCACCACGTTCTCGGCTTTTTCGCTGGATGCGATCACGCTGTGGGAACGCGGGCAGCACGGGATTGCGGCGGCCTATGTGGCGGTCTCGGTGCTGTGCTCGCTGGGGGCGTTGGGTTTGGGGCTGCTGCTGGCACGAGGGATGATGCAATGAGCCGAGTACAGATGATCACAGTCGCCGAAGGCGAGGGCGACCAGCGCCTGGACCGTTGGCTAAAGCGCCAGTTCCCGCATCTGGGCCAGGGGCAGATCGAGAAAATGTGCCGCAAGGGCGAGCTGCGCGTTGATGGCAGTCGTTGCAAGGCGAACACCCGCGTGGAAGTGGGCCAAGAGCTGCGGATTCCGCCTCTGCCCACGCCGGGCGCGCAGAAACCTGTGCTGAAGTCGCGGATCTCGCAGGCCGATGCACGGATGATGCAGGATTCGGTGCTTTATAAGGACGATGACATCATCGTGCTGAACAAGCCCGCCGGTCTGCCCGTTCAGGGCGGCAGCAAACAGGCGCGCCATGTGGACGGGCTGTCCGAGGCGCTGTGCTTTGACTATGACGAAAAACCCCGGCTGGTGCACCGTCTGGATAAGGATACCAGCGGCGTTCTGATGCTGGCCCGCACGCGCGAGGCGGCCTCGCGGCTGACTGCGGCTTTCCGGCACCGGGAAACGCGGAAAATCTACTGGGCCTTGGTGGCGGGGGTGCCGCACCCTTATCTGGGCGAGATCAAGTACGGGCTGGTCAAGGCCGCGGGCCACGGGCGCGGCGGCGAGGGAGAGAAGATGCACGCCGTCCATCCGCGCGATGTGGCCGACACGCCCGGCGCAAAACGTGCGCATACGCTTTATGCCACGCTCTATCGAGTGGCCGGGCGCGCGGCCTGGGTGGCAATGGAGCCCGTCACCGGACGCACCCACCAGCTGCGCGCGCATATGGCCGAGATCGGGCATCCGATCATCGGCGATGGCAAATACGGGGGCTCGGGGCAGGAAAACCTGGGCGATGGCTGGGGCGCGCAATTGGGCGGGATCATCAGCAAGAAACTGCACCTGCACGCGCGTACCTTGACCATTGAACATCCGGGGACGCGGCAGGTGATGACGTTCACCGCGCCTCTGCCGCCGCATATGGCGGACAGCTGGGACACCTTCGGCTGGACCGAGGATCTGGCCGCCGATGACCCGTTCGAGAGCCTGCAATGAGCGCGCCCCTGCGTCTGATCATATTCGATGTGGACGGCACGCTGGTGGACAGCCAGGCCGATATTGTCGCCTCGATGGGGGCGGCCTTTGCGATGGTGGATCAGGAACCGCCGGCGCGCGCCGACATCCTGGCCATTGTCGGGCTGTCGCTGGATGTGGCGATTGCGCAGCTGCGGCCGGGGCTGAGCCAGGCCAGCTATGATGCGATGGTGCAGGGGTATAAGGAGACCTATCACCAGCGCCGCACGGCCTTGGGCACGAAACAGAGCAGCCCCCTGTATCCGGGGATTGCGCAGATGCTGGCGCAGGTCGGTGCGGTGCCGGAATTCCTGCTGGGGGTGGCGACGGGTAAATCCCGGCGCGGCCTGGATGCTTTGCTGGCCGGGCACGGGCTGGAGCAGACCTTTCTGACGCAGCAGGTGGCGGATCATCATCCCTCGAAGCCGCATCCGGCGATGCTGCTGGCGGCGATGGAGGAAATGGGCGTGGGGCCGGACAGCACGGTGATGATCGGCGACACGGAATTTGACATGACGATGGCCCGCGCGGCTGGGGTGCGGGCGATCGGGGTCAGCTGGGGGTATCACGCGCCCGACAGGCTGGACGGCGCGGACCGGCTGGTGCATGAGGTGCCCGACCTGGCCAAGGCCATCACCGAGCTATGGGGATAAAGACATGAGCGCATGGAAAGCAAAACGGTTCTGGAAAGAAAGCACCGCCGAACCCTATGAGGGCGGCTTTGCCGTGTTGCTGGACGGGCGTTTGGTGAAGACCCCGGCGAAAACGTCTTTGGTGGTGCCGACCCTGGAAATGGCGCAGGCGATTGCTGCCGAATGGGACGCTCAAGAGGGCGAGGTGGACCCGAACACGATGCCGGTGACGCGCTCGGCCAATGCGGCGCTGGACAAGGTCGCGACGCAGCACGCCGAGGTCGCCAGCCTGATCGCCGATTATGGCGGGACGGATTTGCTGTGCTATCGCGCCGATGCCCCCGAGCCGCTGATCCAGCGTCAGGCCGCGCTGTGGGATCCGGTGCTGGACTGGGCGGCTGATTCTCTGAAGGCGCGTCTGACGGTGGCGTCCGGCGTGATGCATGTGGCGCAGGAACCGCAGGTTCTGAAGGCGCTGCACAGGCGCGTCGCGGAGATGTCCCCGTTCCAGCTGGCGGCCTTTCACGATCTTGTGGGGCTGAGCGGCTCGTTGATCCTGGGGTTCGCAGCCGTCGCGGACCTGCACCCAATCGAGGAAATCTGGGCCCTGTCCCGCGTCGATGAGACCTGGCAGGAAGAGCAATGGGGCAAGGACGAAGAGGCCGCCGAACACGCGGAAATCAAGCGTCAGGCCTTCTTTCATGCCAAGCGATTCTTTGACCTTTGCCAGGCCGCGCAGCCGGGTGATTAATTTGATCACTTATTTTGGCTTGCCTTAGCGTCAGCTGACGGAATGGGCTGCCGATTTCTTGATCAGTCCCTTGACCTTTTCCCGCGAATGCGCCCAAACTTCGATCACTGAATGGGAAAATCCCTTTCCAGTTTCGACCCCGATCTGACAGGATCGGTTTAACCGTCGAGCAAAATCGGCGGATAATCAGGAAGAGGTAAACATGAAAAAATCCGTATTTCTTGGCGCGCTGACCATTGCTGGTCTGGCCGCTGGTGCCGCTGCCGCTGGCACGCTGGAGGACGTTAAAGCCCGCGGTAAGCTGCGCTGTGGCGTGACCACCGGCCTGGTTGGCTTTGCTGCGCCCGACGCGAATGGCCACTGGGACGGCTTTGACGTCGGTGTGTGCCGCGCTGTTGCCGCCGCGGTTCTGGGGGACGGTGAAGCCGTCGAATTCGTGCCGACCACTGGTAAAACCCGTTTTACCGCGCTGGCCTCGGGCGAGATCGACATGCTGGCCCGGAACACCACCTGGACCTTCTCGCGCGATGTGGACCTGAAGTTCGAATTCGTCGGCGTGAACTACTATGACGGTCAGGGCTTCATGGTGCCCAAAGAGCTGGGCGTTTCGTCCGCCAAAGAACTGGATGGTGCCACCGTTTGCATCCAGACCGGCACCACCACCGAGCTGAACCTGGCGGATTTCTTCCGCTCGAACAACATCAGCTACGAGCCGGTTCCGATCGAAACCAACGCCGAAGCTCAGCAGCAGTACCTGGCCGGTGCCTGTGACGTTTACACCACCGATGCCTCGGGTCTGGCGGCCACGCGCGCCACCTTCGAAGATCCGTCGGCGCATGTGGTTCTGCCCGAAATCATCTCGAAAGAGCCGCTGGGCCCGCTGGTCCGTCATGGCGATCACGAGTGGGGCGACGTTGTGCGCTGGTCTCTGAACGCGCTGATCGCGGCAGAAGAAATGGGCATCACTTCGGCGAATATCGACGAGCTGGCCAAAGGCACCAACAATCCCGAAGTGAACCGCATCCTGGGTACCGAAGGCACCCTGGGCGAAATGCTGGGTCTGGACGCGGGCTGGGCCATGGCGGCCATCAAGGTCGGCGGCAACTACGGTGAGCTGTTCGAAAAGAACATCGGCTCCAGCACCCCGATCGGCCTGTCGCGCGGCCTGAACGCGCAATGGACCGAAGGTGGCCTGCTGTACGCACCGCCGTTCCGCTAAGACGGCACCAAAGATCGAAGGGCGCGGGGTAACTCGCGCCCTTCCTCCTCTATATGATACGTGAATAATTCGGCCATCGGTCTGCGAACCGGCACAAAAAAACAAGGCCGAAAGACGGGGAAAAACCCAATGACAACACTGACCGACCCTCCTAAGGAGTCGTTTCGGCTATCTATGCTGATTTACGACACCCGGTATCGGTCCATGACCATTCAGGTTGTGGCGATGATCGGGTTCATGTCGCTGTTCGCTTGGCTGATCAGCAACACTGCGGCGAATCTTCAGGATCTGGGCAAAGAGCCCAGCTTCCGTTTCCTGAGCGAGCCCGCAGGCTATGATATCAACCAGCGTCTGATCGACTATAATTCGCAAAGCACCCATCTGCGTGCGGCCTTTGTGGGGCTGCTGAACACCATTCTGGTGGCCGTCATGGGCTGTATCACCGCCACCGTCTTGGGCGTGGTCATCGGCGTTTTGCGCCTGTCCAGAAACTGGCTGATTGCCCGCATCATGACCGTCTATGTCGAGATGTTCCGCAATGTTCCCGTCCTGCTGTGGATCGTGTTCAGCATGGCCATCCTGATCGAGACCCTGCCCGCGCCGCGGGCATTCCGCGGGGTGGATACCGGCGCTGTCGTCGCGACGAACCGGGGCTTTTACGTCCCCGAGCCGCTGTTTTCGAACAGTCTGGGCAATATCCACCTGTTTGGCGACTCCAGCCTGCGGTTTGACATCTCGATTGACTTGATCGCGGTTCTGATCGCGCTGGCCATCGGGTTTACCGTGCGCCATTTCATCAACAAACGCGCCAATGCCATCCAAGAGGCCACGGGCGCCCGCCCGACCACCTGGTACCTGAGCCTGGCAGCCATTCTGGTGCCGCTGATCGCGGTTCTGGTCTTTCTGGGGTTCTATCTGGGCTATCCCGAGCTGAAGGGCTTTAACTTCAAGGGCGGCATTTATATGCGGAACTCGCTGATCGCCCTGTGGCTGGCCCTGTCGCTTTATACCGCTGCTTTTATTGCGGAAAACGTCCGGGCGGGGATTCTGGCGATCTCAAAAGGGCAAACCGAGGCGGCAAGTGCCCTGGGCCTGCGCCCCAACCGGGTCATGAGCCTGGTGATTTTGCCGCAGGCGTTGCGGGTGATCATCCCGCCGCTGATCTCGCAATATCTGAACCTGACCAAGAACTCTTCGCTGGCGATTGCCGTCGGTTACATGGACCTGACCGGCACCTTGATGGGCATCACCCTGAACCAGACCGGCCGCGAGCTGGAAACCGTTCTGATCGGGATGCTGATCTATCTGGCGATCAGCCTGGCCATTTCGGTGGTGATGAACTGGTACAATAACAGCGTCAAACTGGTGGAGCGGTGATATGAGCGATATTTCTTTTGTTCGCACGGAAATGCTGCCTCAGCAGGAACCGCCGGCCAGCTCGGTCGGGGTGATCGGCTGGATGCGCGAGAACCTGTTCTCGGGCTGGGTGAACTCGGTTATCACGGTGATCTGCGGTGTTTTCGTTGTCTATGTGCTGGGCTTCCTGCTGGGCTGGGCCTGGTCCCCGACCTGGAACGCCGCCTCGCTGTCCGAGTGCCGCGAGATCCTGGCAGGCCTGGGCCATGAAGGCCACGGAGCCTGCTGGGGCGTGATCCGAGATCGCTGGGTGCAGTTGCTTTTCGGTTTCTACCCGGCCGATGAATACTGGCGGCCGATCCTGGCCTTTATCCTGCTGGCCGTCGCCCTGGCGCCGGTGCTGTTTTCGGATAAGGTGCCGGCCAAGCTGGGCTATTTCACCGCCGTGTATCCGTTCCTGATGCCCTGGCTGCTGTGGGGCGGCACCATCTGGGGCCCGCTGGCGGCGGCTGCGGGGTTTGTCATCGGCTATGTTGTCTTCAAACTGGTCGATAAGACCATGGGCAGCCTGGCTGGTATCATTGCGGGCGTTGCTGCGGCGCTGATCTGGTGGCTGTTTCTGGCCTCGCCGATTTCTGGCGCATTGGGGGCGGTCATCGGCATCGGGCTTGAACCCGTCGAAAGCCGCTTTTTTGGCGGGATGATGCTGTCGATCACCATCGGCGTGGTTGCCATCGCGGTGTCCCTGCCGATCGGGATCGTGCTGGCGCTGGGGCGTCAGTCGGACCTGCTGATCGTCAAATCGCTCTGCGTCGGCTTTATCGAGTTCATCCGCGGCGTCCCGCTGATCACGTTGCTGTTCGTGGCCTCGACGCTGCTGAACATCTTCATGCCGCCGGGCACGAATTTCGACATCATCATGCGCGTGATCATCATGGCAACCCTGTTCTCGGCCGCCTATATGGCCGAGGTGATCCGGGGCGGCCTGGCAGCCCTGCCCAAAGGCCAGTACGAGGGCGCAGACAGCCTGGGCCTGAACTACTGGCAGGCACAACGTCTGATCATCATGCCGCAAGCGCTGAAAATCTCGATCCCCGGCATCGTGTCCACATTCATCGGCCTGTTCAAAGACACCACGCTGGTGTCCGTGATCGGCCTGCTGGACCCGCTGGGCCTGTCGAACGCCATCCGCGCGGATGCGGCCTGGAACGGAGTCGTCTGGGAACTGTATGGCTTCATCGCCCTGCTGTTCTTCGTCTTCTGTTTCTCCATGTCCCGCTACTCGATGTACCTGGAGCGCAAGCTCCGGACTGACCACCATTAAGGAGATCGCACATGTCTGAACTAGCCATTGAACGCGATATCGACCGCTCGAAAATGACCGTCTCGGATGAGGTGGCCATCGAAATCACCAACATGAACAAGTGGTACGGATCGTTCCACGTTCTGCGCGATGTCAATCTGACCGTGAACCGCGGCGAACGCATCGTCATCGCCGGGCCTTCGGGCTCGGGCAAATCGACGCTGATCCGCTGCATCAACCGCCTGGAAGAGCACCAGGCCGGGCGCATCATCGTGGACGGCACGGAGCTGACCTCGGATCTGAAAAACATCGACAAGATCCGCTCCGAGGTGGGGATGTGTTTCCAGCACTTCAACCTCTTTCCGCACCTGACCATCCTGGAAAACTGCACCCTGGCCCCGATCTGGGTCCGCAAAGTGCCCCGCAAAGAGGCCGAGGAAACGGCCATGCACTTCCTCGAAAAGGTGAAAATCCCCGATCAGGCCAATAAATACCCCGGCCAATTGTCGGGCGGTCAGCAACAGCGCGTGGCCATCGCCCGTTCGCTGTGCATGAAACCGCGGATCATGCTCTTTGACGAACCCACCTCGGCGCTGGACCCCGAGATGATCAAAGAAGTCCTCGACACCATGATCGAGCTGGCCGAGGAAGGCATGACCATGCTCTGCGTCACCCACGAAATGGGCTTTGCCCGTCAGGTCGCCAACCGCGTGATCTTCATGGATCAGGGGCAAATCGTGGAACAGAACGAACCCGAAGAGTTCTTTAATAATCCCAAATCGGAACGGACCAAATTGTTTCTGTCGCAGATCCTTGGGCACTGATCCACACAGAAAACTGCAAAGGCGCGTCCCATTCCGGGCGCGCCTTTTGCGTTTCTTTCTGATAAAAATACTCCCGCCGGAGGCCCGGAATTTTTGAAAAATTCCGGTCAAAATTCTGGATCAGAATTTTGCACCCGGCTCAGCCGTTCAGCTGATCATGGGGGATGGCGAAATCCAGCGCCGTTCCGGTGCCAAATCCCACCTCTGCCCAATCCTGCCCCGAAAATTCCGCAACCAGTGTCGCACAGGTCGGATAATGGAAAAACTGGGGGTGGCCGGGCGGCTGGCGCAGCAAGCGGTCGGCAAATTCCGCGATGCCGGGATTGTGGCCCAGCATCAGCACGGTTGGGGCACTGCCCGCACCTTGCAGTACGTCCATCATCCTTGCCGCTCCGGCGTGATACAGCGCGGGTAAGAACTGCACGGTACAGTCCAGCCCCAACCGCGCAAAGGTTTCTTGCGTCCGCGTGGCGTCCGAGACCAGGGCTAGATCGGGGACATGGCCCTGCCTGCGCAGCCACTCCCCCATGGCGGGGGCCGAGGCGCGGCCTCGGGCATTCAGGGGGCGCTGATGGTCGGTCTGGGTGGGGTCATCCCAGGCGGATTTGGCGTGGCGCATCAGGATCAGGCGCAGGTTCATAGAAAGGCCCTCATGTGGAATGCGGAATGCTCGGGCAGCCGGCCAAACCGGGCGTTGACCGGGCAGGCGCGGCGGGCGGCGCAGCCTTGGGTCATGCACGCCTGCCCGGCGGGGGTGCTCAGGTGGGATTTGCAGGCGGGCACGTCATATTGCCCGTTCTCAAAGGCGTTCACAGGACAGGCCGTGGCGCAGGGGCGGGCGCAGGCGGCGCAGGGCGCATCGGGCAGGGGCGGCAGGGCGATCCGCTCGGGCAGGCCAAGTGCGCCGCGATAGGACACGAACAGCCCGGCCTGATCATGCACCAACAGTTGGATGGGCGAGGGCCAGGCGCGGCCGGACAGGGTGGCCCAGCGGAAAAAAGGAGCATGGGGCGGCCGGCCAAAGGGGAAAAAGGCCTTTGCGTTCAGCTGCTTGGCCCAAGCACCTATCACGCGGGCAGACCAGCGGTCCATCGGGTCGGGCTGGCCGTCCCGGTATTCGGCACTGGCGGTAAAGGCGGGCCAGAAGCGGGGCTCGTCCGGGGCCAGCAGGATCAGCGTGCCCACGCCGGGCAGATCATCGGGGTGAAACGCCCCGCGCACGGCCAGGTGACGTGCGGGGGCGGCCTGGGTGATGGTGGCGTAGGTGGGGCTCATTCCTCGTGCGTGGGTTTCACGCGCGGCGCGGTCGAGCGAATGATCGAGCCCGCCCCGTGTTCGGTGAACAGCTCGAGCAGGGTGGCATTGGGCATCCGCCCGTCCAGAATGACCACCGCGCGCACGCCGCGCGACAGGGCGTCCAGCGCGGTTTCGGTCTTGGGGATCATGCCGCCGGCGATGGTGCCCTCGGCGATCATCTCGCGGACCTGCTCGGGAGAAATCTGGGTCATCACCTCGCCATCGGCGCCTTTGACGCCGGGCACATCGGTCAGCAGCAGCAGGCGATCGGCCTGAAGCGCGCCCGCGATGGCGCCGGCAGCGGTGTCGCCGTTGACGTTGAAGGTTTCGCCATCTGCCGTGCCGGTGCCCACGGGGGCGATGACGGGGATGATGCCCGCCGCGCACAGATCGTGGATCACCTGGACGTTCATCTCTACCGGACGACCGACAAAGCCCAATTCAGGGTCGTCGGCGACGCAGACCATCAGATCATCGTCCTTACCCGAGATCCCGACGGCGCGGCCGCCTTCGTCGTTGATGGCCTGGACGATGCGCTTGTTCACCAGCCCGGCCAGCACCATTTCCACCACATCGACCGTGGCCTTGTCGGTGACGCGTTTGCCGCGGACCCAATCGCTCTCGATCCCCAGCTTTTTCAGCATGTCATTGATCATCGGGCCGCCGCCATGCACGACGACCGGGTTCACGCCAACCTGTCGCATCAGAACCATGTCGCGGGCGAAATCGGCCATGGCCTCGTCGTTGCCCATGGCGTTGCCGCCGAATTTGACGACAACCACAGCGCCGGTGAAGCGTTGCAGGTAGGGCAGGGCCTCGGACAGGGTGCGGGCGGTGGCGATCCAATCGCGGTTCATGTTCTGCTTCTTCATCATTTGCGTCCCGAAATTCGCCCTGTGTTAGCGGGGATTGGGCCGAGTTCCAAGTGCTACGTTGAAACTCTGGCGTGCGGTGCTAGGGTCTGGCCTATCCAATTTGGGATTCTTACCATGACAGATCGTCGAAAAACGCTTCTTCTGACCGGGGCCAGCCGCGGGATTGGCCATGCCACCGTGCGCCGGTTCAACAATGCCGGCTGGCGGGTGATCACTTGCTCGCGCGCGCCTTTTCCCAAGGAATGCCCCTGGGGCGGCGGCGCGGAAAATCACGTGCAGATCGACCTGGCCGATCCCACGGATACGATTAACAAGGTCGAGGAAATTCGGGATCGGCTGGACGGGCGGCTGGATGCGCTGGTGAATAATGCCGGGATCTCGCCCAAGGGCCCGAACGGAGAGCGGCTGAACACGATTGACACCGACCTGATGACCTGGGGGCATGTGTTTCATGTGAACTTTTTCGCGTCGGTGGTGCTGGCGCGGGGGCTGCGCGAGGAATTGGCCGCCGCGCAGGGGGCCGTGGTGAATGTGACCTCGATCGCGGGGTATCGGGTGCATCCGTTCGCCGGGGCGGCCTATGCGACATCCAAGGCCGCGCTGAAGGCACTGACGCGGGAAATGGCCAATGATTTCGGCCCGATGGGGGTGCGGGTGAACGCGATTGCGCCCGGTGAGATCGAAACGGCGATCTTGTCTCCGGGGACGGATAAGCTGGCTGAGGAAATCCCGCTGCGCCGTCTGGGGCAGACCAGCGAGGTGGCCGATGCGATCTTTTTCCTGTGTACGGATGCGTCCTCGTATATTTCGGGGACGGAGATCGAGGTGAACGGCGGGCAGCACGTCTGACGGCGTGATCCAACGGGCACGCCTGCGGCGTGGCACGATGCTTGACCCCCTCCCTGGCCCTCCCCTTCTGGGGAGGGAAGCGTGCGGCGGCCGACCCTGTCAGATCAGCGTTGCGATGATGGCGCGCAGGGTGGCGATGCCGTCGCCCTTTTCCGAAGAGGTGAGGACGATTTCGGGGAAGGCGGCGGGGTGTTTGGACAGGCGTTCGCGCACCTGGGTCAGGATGCGATCACGATCTTTGGCTTTGACCTTGTCGGTTTTGGTGAGCACGCATTGGAAGGTGACGGCGGCGCTGTCCAGCAGGGACATGATTTCCTCGTCTACTTTCTTGATGCCGTGGCGGGCGTCGATCAGGACGAAGGCGCGGCGCAGATTCTGGCGGCCCGAGAGGTACTGTTTCAGCAGTTTTTGCCATTTTTCCACGACGGCCACCGGCGCATTGGCGAAGCCATAGCCGGGCAGGTCCACGAGGTAGTGGTCTGTGCCTGCGGTGAAGAAGTTGATTTCCTGGGTGCGACCAGGGGTGTTGGAGGCGCGGGCCAGCCCCTTGCGCCCTGTCAGCGCGTTGATAAGGCTGGATTTTCCTACGTTTGAACGGCCGGCAAAGCAGACCTCGATCCGGTCGGCGGGGGGCAGTCCGTTCATGGCGACGACCCCCTTGAGGAACTCGGTCTCGCCGGCAAAGAGCAGGCGGCCTTTTTCGCGGGTGATGTCGTCGGGCTCTTCTGCCTGGGGGAAGGGGAGTTGCATTACAGAACCTCGATTGCGTCGTTGCGGGCGATGGGGCCGGATTGGGTGATCAGGGCGAAGACGCCGAAATCCTGGTGGTCATAGGCCCGGTTCAATGCGCCCAGTGTATCCACATCCGAGCGCCCCGTGTTCGGGTTGACGGTGGTGGCCTGACAGCGGGTGATCCGCGCCACCACGCGCAATTGTGCCCCACCGATGCGGAGCGTCTTACCGATCAGGTCAAATTCGTGGAAGGGGGGCCAGTCCTCGGCCCATAGATTGCCGCGGAACCTGTGGATGGACAGATCAGCGCCGCTGCGATGGCTGAGCGCCCGCAGCGAACTAAGGCTGAGCAGCGACACAAACGGATCGGGCATATCGCCGAAGGGTTGATCGGGCAGGTGCACCACGCTGGCAGGGGCGGGGCGGGTGTCGGGCCAGAAAGGGCGGATCCAGTCGATCAGCTGATCGGCCTGGGCCAATGGGTCAAGCGTAACCGGCTGCGCTTGCGGATGGGTCAGCGTGACGGTGCCGGACTTTGTATCGGTCTGGGCGCGGATGGCCATCAGCGGATGCCCCGCCGCGCCGCGCACGAAATTGCGTTTCGAGGCCCACTGGGTCGGCTGCGCACCGAAACTGGCGGCTTCGTGCGCGATGGCCCAGTGCCGATCAAAGGGAAGAGCGCGCCCCTTTGTCAGGGACGCGCTTTCGATCTCCTCGTACCCGACCGATTTGATCGGATGCCGAACGATATGTGCAAGACGGCTCATTTCTTTCGTTTGAAGCTGTTCTTGATATTGCCGAACACATCGGGTTTGTACCCGTGGCTGCGCATGATCAGATACTGCTGCGTAAAGGTGATGGTGTTGTTGGTGATCCAGTACAGGACCAGACCGCTGGCAAAGCTGCCCAGCATGAACATGAACACCCAGGGCATCCAGGCAAAGATCATCGCCTGGGTCGGATCGGTGGGTGCTGGGTTCAGTTTTTGCTGCAACCACATCGAGACCCCCAGCAGGATCGGCAGGATGCCCAGGCTGACGATGGCAAAAACGCTGTCGGGGCCGGGGGTGGCATAGGGCAGCAGGCCAAACAGGTTCAGGATCGAGCTGGGATCCGGCGCGCTGAGGTCGGTAATCCAACCCAGCCAGGGCGCGTGGCGCAGTTCCAGCGTGACGAAAATCACCTTATAGAGCGAGAAAAAGATCGGAATCTGGATCAGGATCGGCAGACAACCCGAGGCGGGGTTCACCTTTTCCTTCTTGTACAGCTCCATCATGGCCTGCTGCAATTTGGCGCGGTCGTCGCCGGCATTTTGCTTCAGCTCTTCCATTTTGGGCTGCAATTCCTTCATCTTCGCCATCGAGGCGTAGGATTTATACGCCAGCGGGAAGACGACAGCCTTGATCACGATGGTCAGCGCGATGATCGACCAGCCCATGTTACCAATGAACCCGTGCAAGAAGTGCAGCGCCTGGAAGATCGGTTTGGTCAGGAAGAAGAACCAACCCCAGTCAATCGAATCCACGAATTTGGCGACGCCGGCCTTTTCATAGGCGCGGATTGCCTCCCATTCCTTGGCACCCGAAAACAGCTGCGTCCGGGCGGTGCCGGTCTGCCCCGGCGCGATGGTCTGGGTTGGCTGGACGGCTTCGGCCTGGAAAATATCGCGGCGTTCGTCATATTTGACTGCGGATTTGAACGGGGTGCCAGAAGACGGGATCAGAGTCGACATCCAGTAATGATCGGTAAACCCGATCCAGCCGGTTTCGGCGACTTGGGTCACGTCGGCGCGGGCGCCCTCGCGGGCGTTAAAATCCAGATCCTCCAGATCAGAATAGCTGGTTTCCGTCAGCTCTCCATCGGCCATGCCGACGGTGCCCTCGTGCAGAATAAAGAATTTCTTGGCATTCGCAGGTTCGCCATGACGGGCCAGAATCCCATAAGGGGCCAGGCTGACCGCATTGGCGCCAGTGTTGGTGACGCTTTGTTCAATCGCGAACATGTAATCGGCATCAATGGAGATCACGCGATGGAAAACCTGCCCCTTGCCATTGTCCCAGTTCAGCGTGATGGGCGTGTCCGGCGTCAGCGCGCCAGTTCCGGCAATGGACCACAGCGTGTTCGGACCGGGTACATCCTCGGGCGAGAGCCCAGCGCCTGCGGCCCACCCGAACAGCGCGTAGTAGGCATTTTCACTTCCGATCGGAGACAGAACGGTCACGATGTCAGACTCAGGCTCTTGCGTTTCGTTGTAATCTTTCAGTGCAAGCTGGTCGATGCGCCCCCCCAGCAGTGAAATCGAGCCTTTGACACGCGGGGTTTCAATCGCAACGCGCGGCGCATCCGGGGCGGTCTCGGCTGGGGTTGCCTGCGCAGGGTCGGTGGCGGCGGCAACAGGTGCGGGGGCCGATGGGCTGGTCACTTCGGCCGCAGCAACAGGTGCGTTAGGATCCTCGGCGGGGGCCTCAGGCGGCGGGAAGAGGAGGAACCATACAAGGATGACGACAAAGCTGAGCGCTGTTGCCAAAATGATGTTCTTATTCTGATCGTCCATCGGGATCCTAGCCTGTCCTGGTGAAGTACAGGCCGGTTCAACAGAGTGCTGCCCAAAAGGTCAAGTGGAATCCCGGTTTTCCCCTGGGGATGTGGCTATTTGCGGGGTCAGATTTGTTTGCGGCCGATCAAAGGTGGCTCTTTGACCTTGGCTTCATGCGCGCGAATCCAGTCCAGGGTTTGTTCAAAAGGCATCGGCCTGGCGATGCCAAACCCCTGGACATGGCCGCACCCCAATTGAGCCAGCAGCGCGTGCTCGCCAGCGGTTTCCACACCTTCGGCCAAGGTTTCCAGTCCAAGGCGTTCGGCCATGGAAAGGATCGCGGTTACCATGCGCTGCTGTTCCGGATCACGGTCCACCTTCATGACAAATGAGCGGTCAATTTTGATCCGCTGCACGGCAAATCTGCGAATCGATGAAATGGACGCGTGCCCTGTGCCAAAATCGTCCAGATCAATAGAACAGCCCATGGCGGAAAGCGCATTGATATTGCGAGCAATAACATCATCCGGGGATGCGGCCACCACCGTTTCCAGCACCTCAACGGCCAAGCGATCGGGGGCAAGCTCGTATTTGTCCAGCTCCCACCGGATTTTCTCTATGAGTTTGGGGTTTCGCAGCTCGGCCTCGGCAAAATTGACACCGACCATGGGCACATGGGCATCCGCCAAATCCCACTCGGTCAAGGCCGCAAGCGAACGGGACAGCATGACCTCGCCCAAGCGTTCCAGCATGCCATTGTTTTCCAGAACGGGCAGGAAATCGCCGGGGGGGATGATGCCTTGTTCCGGATGGACCCATCGGGCAAGCGCTTCAAACCCCGTGATGCGGCCTGTGTCGGTTGAAATCTGCGGCTGAAACCAGGGATGGATCTGACCATTCTCAAGCGCCCGCGCGGCTTGATCGGCCAGGGTGGATCCCGTCAGGCGCTGTGATTTCATACCTTCCGTCCAGGCGCGGATGGCGGACGGGGCATTCGCGCGTGCGTCATCCAGGGCGGCCATGGTGTTTTTCAGCATCTTCATACCGTTACGATGCGCATTCTGCTGGCTTAGGCTGAAACCGATCGAGCAAGAGATGTATACGCTAGTTGCATCCATCGAGATCGGCTCTTCGATTGCGGCTTGCAGGCGCCGCGAGAGCTGAATCGCCGCCTCCAGATCCAGAAGACGCACCGGGGACAGGATGACAGCCACAACATCGTCCTCGACCCGAAGCACAAGATCACCATGCCGCAATGTCGCGCTGATCCGGTCAGAGACACGCTCGATCACGCGATCTGTAGCGCTATGCCCGTATCGGTCCAGCAACTCGTCAAAGTCATCCAGGGCGACCAGAAAACAGCCAAATGCCTTCTGATGCTGATGCGCGTCCTGCAAGCGGCTTTCCAGAATCACATCCGGAGAGGGCAATTCTTCGGTGGGTTGGGGGCGGGCAAACTGCCCAAATCCACCCGCCAGCGCGTAGAGCACGGGAAACCCCAGTGAAATCCCCAGCAGGTACCCCTCGCCCCCAATCCAATAGGCCCCCAGCACCGCTGCCGGCAGAAATGCCAGAATATGCGGGCCGGTGACGGCATAGCGCAGTTTTGTCCGCAAAAGGGACAGAGCCGGCAGGCGGGAATGCGACATGTGGGGCCTCTCTTTCCAGGTTCACCGGAAAGCTAGGCCGCCGAGTCTCAATGCACTCTTAACGCAGCTGTGGAATTTCGGTGTCTATTTGCTGAAAATTGTTCGCACCCAGGGCCAGCCCCGCGAAGTCGAACAGCCCCGGATCCAGCATATGAGAGGGCCGGATATTGGTCAGCGCGCGGAACATCACCTGACGGCGGCCGGGAGAGTTTTTCTCCCATTTATCAATGATTTGCTTGACCTGCTGGCGTTGTAGACCGTCCTGCGATCCGCACAGATCGCACGGAATGATCGGATAGTTCATCAGACGGGCGAATTTCTCGCAATCGGCCTCGGCAACATGTGCGAGCGGTCGGTATACGAACAGGTCTTTTTCTTCGTTCACCAGCTTGGGCGGCATGGTGGCCAGACGCCCTCCGTGGAACAGATTCATAAAGAAAGTTTCCAAAATGTCGTCCCGGTGGTGGCCCAGAACAACTGCGGAACATCCCTCTTCGCGGGCGATTCGGTACAGATTGCCCCGGCGCAGGCGCGAACACAGCGCGCAATAGGTCCGGCCCTGGGGCACCTTATCCATCACAACCGAGTAGGTGTCCTGATACTCGATCCGGTGCGGAACGCCCATTTTTTCCAGAAATTCGGGCAGCACTGTGGCCGGAAAGCCCGGCTGACCCTGATCCAGATTGCAGGCCAGCAGTTCGACCGGCAGCAGGCCGCGCCATTTCAGCTCGTGCAGGACGGCCAGCAGGGTATAGCTGTCCTTCCCGCCGGACAGGCAGACCAGCCATTTGGAGCCCGGTTCGATCATGCCGTATTGCTCGATCGCCTCGCGGGTGTTGCGGACGATCCGCTTGCGCAGCTTCTTGAAATCGGCCGATTTGGGCGCACCGTGAAACAGCGGGTGGATGTCGTCTGCGTCGTCCAGCATGGTCATTTCTTCTCTTTGGGGGCAGGAACCGGGTCATAGCCATCGCTGCCCAGCGGGTGACAGCGCCCGATGCGGCGGATCGTCAGCCAGCTGCCCCGGAGCGCGCCGTGTTTTTCCAGCGCCTCCAGCGCATAGGCGCTGCATGTGGGCTGATAACGGCAATTATGCCCGACCCAGGGGCTGAAGATCAGCCGATACGCCCGAACGGGCAGGGCGACGATATGGGCAAGCGGTGTCATGCGCGATCCTGATGCAGCTTCTTCAGCGCATAGATAAGGTCGGCTTGCAGATCCTCAAAGGGGCGCTGGGCGGTCATTCCCGCGCGTCCGATCAGCACATAGTCCCATCCGGCGCGGCCGTGGGTGGGCAGCAGCATCCGGGCGACCTCGCGCAATCTGCGTTTGGCGCGGTTGCGGGCCACGGCATTGCCGACCTTCTTGGAACAGGTAAAGCCCACGCGGATTCCCTGCGCGGGCTCGTCAGCGCGCCGTTTGCGCGCCTGAACCATCATGCCGCGGGTGCCCTGCCGCCGCGCCTTGGACGCGCGCAGGAAATCCGAGCGGTTTTTCAGAACCTCAAGACAAACGGAAACCGCCGGGGGCGCATCCCCAGGGCTGGCACTGCCATCCATAGGGGCCTCCGGCGGTGTCATGTCCGTCAGGTCGGCTAAGCTTAGGCGCTCAGCGACTTGCGGCCGCGTGCGCGGCGTGCGTTCAGGATCTTGCGACCGGCTTTGGTGGCCATGCGGGCGCGGAATCCGTGGCGGCGCTTGCGAACCAGGTTCGAGGGCTGGTAGGTGCGTTTCATCGCTCCGTCTCCAAATCATCTGGGGGCTGGACAAGCGGATTCGCCCGGCCCGTGGTATCCGAAGCCCGTCCTATAGGGGGAGGCCCGGACTATGTCAAATCCCTGATCGGGGTTTTGCAACAAAAATATGGCTCTTTTCGGGGCAAATGTTTCAAGCCCCCGCAAAACCCGTGAAAACGCGGCGTTAGAAGTCACCGCCGATCAACCCGGCGTGATCCCCCTATCATCTGGCGCGTCCTGCCCGCATTTTGGCTGCAACCGAGAATGGGGAAAATTGTGGGAAACAAACAGGAAAAACAAGCTCGAAGCTGGGAGCGGATGCTGCCTTTGATGGTGATTGTGGGCGTGGCGCTGGTGGGGGGCTATCTGCTGCGCGATTACCTGAGCTTCGAGACCCTGCGCGACAACCGCCAGGCGCTGCTGGCGTTCCGGGATGCGCACTATGCGGCGACGGTGCTGGTGTTCATGCTCGTTTACGTGGGCATTGTGGTGTTTTCCTTGCCTGGGGCGACGGTGGCCACGCTGACGGGCGGGTTCCTGTTCGCCACCTTCCCCGGCGCATTGTTCAACATCACCGCCGCCACGATCGGCGCGGTGGGGATCTTTCTGGCGGCGCGCTGGGGGCTGGGCGAACGTCTGGCCGCCCGGATGCAAAGCAGTCAGGGCGCGGTGAAGAAAATCAAGGATGGGATCGACGAAAACCAGTGGTCCATGCTGTTCCTGATCCGTCTGGTGCCGGCGGTGCCGTTCTTTGTGGCCAATCTGGTGCCTGCGCTGGTGGGGGTGCCTTTGCCGCGCTTTGCGATCTCGACCTTTCTGGGCATCATTCCGGGCGGCGTCGTCTATACTTCGGTGGGCGCGGGGCTGGGCGAGGTGTTCGCTCGTGGAGAGACCCCGAACCTGGGCATCATATTCGAGCCGCAGATCCTGCTGCCCATTCTGGGCCTGTGCGCGCTGGCGGCGCTGCCCATCGTGATCAAGGCCCTGCGGGGCGGGAAGGCTGCATAATGGCTAAGATAAAGACGGATTTGCTGGTGATCGGTGCGGGCTCGGGCGGGTTGTCGGTGGCGGCGGGCGCGGTGCAGATGGGGGCGGATGTGACCCTGCTGGAAGGGCATAAAATGGGCGGAGACTGCCTGAACTATGGCTGTGTGCCCTCCAAGGCTTTGCTGGCCGCGGGCCATGCGGCCCATGCGATGACGGCGGGCGCTGCGATGGGGGTCAGCCCCGTGCCGGCGCAGGTGGACTACGCCAAGGCCAAGGATCACGTAGCCTCGGTGATCGACACCATCGCCCCGGTGGACAGTCAGGAACGGTTCGAAGGTCTGGGCGTGCGGGTGATCCGCGAATTTGGCCGCTTTACCGGCCCGCGTACCGTGCAAGCGGGCGAGCATACCATCACCGCCCGGCGGGTGATCATCGCTACGGGCTCGTCCCCGTTCGTGCCGCCGATTCCGGGGCTGGATCAGGTGCCCTATCTGACCAACGAAACCCTGTTCGATCTGCGCGAAAAGCCTGACCACCTGCTGATCATCGGCGCAGGCCCCATCGGGATGGAGATGGCGCAGGCCCATATTCGGCTGGGCTGCAAGGTTACGGTGATCGAAGGGGCCAAGGCCTTGGGTAAGGATGACCCTGAACTGGCCGGGATTGCCCTGGATGCTCTGCGCGCCGAGGGTGTGCAGATCGTCGAGGACGCGCAGGCGCAGCGGATCAGCGGGGCGGGGGGCGTCACCGTTCATACTGAGGCGGGGGAGTTGACCGGCTCGCATCTGCTGATGGCCGTCGGGCGCAGACCCAATATCGACAAGCTGAACCTGGAAGCGGCGGGTATCGACTACGAACGCAGCGGGATCACCGTCGATGATCGCCTGCGGACCTCGAACAAGAAGGTCTATGCCATCGGGGACGTCGCCGGTGGGCTGCAGTTCACCCATGTTGCGGGCTATCACGCGGGCCTGATCATCCGAGAGGTCCTGTTCGGCCTGCCCGCAAAGGTGAAAACCGCGCATATCCCCTGGGCTACCTATACCGATCCCGAGATGGCGCAAGTGGGCCTGACCGAGGCACAGGCGCGTGAAAAACACGGCGATAGGCTGGAAGTCGCGCGGTTCGAATATCACCACAACGACCGCGCCATCGCCATTCGCCAGACAAAGGGTCTGATCAAGGTGATGGTGGTCAAGGGGCGGCCCGTCGGGGCCTCGATCGTGGGACATCAGGCGGGCGAATTGATCGCCACTTGGTCGCTGGCCATCGCCAATGGCATCAAGATGGCAGGGATTTCTGCGATGATTGCGCCCTATCCGACCATTGCCGAGGTTAACAAGCGGGCAGCGGGTGCCTATTTCTCTCCGAAACTGTTTGATAACATGAAGGTCAAACGGGTGGTGCGGTTCGTCCAACGCTGGCTGCCATGACCCGATAACGGAGCAGATATGCTGAACTCGCTTTCGGGCCGATTCCTGATCCTGACGGTCATCTTCGTGATGCTGGCCGAAGTGCTGATCTTTGTCCCGTCCATCGCGCGCTTTCGCGAGGATTACCTGCTGTCGCGGCTGGAACGGGCGCAGATCGCCAGCCTGGCGTTGCTGGCCGATGACATGATCTCGATGGATCTGGAGGAAGAGCTGCTGCGCAACGCCGAGGTGTTCAACGTGGTGCTGCGCCGCGATGAGGCGCGCCAGCTGATCCTGTCCTCGCCCCTGCCGCAGCCGATTCACGCCACGTTCGACCTGCGCGAGGCCCCGGCCTTCGATCTGATCCGCGACGCGATGATGCGCCTGTTCGATACCGAGGACCGGGTGATCCGCGTGATCGGCGATCCGGTCCGCGAGGCCGGCCTGCTGATCGAGGTAACGATGCAGACCGCCCCCCTGCGGATGGCGATGATTGATTACGGGCTGCGGATTTTGGTGCTCTCTGCTGTGATCTCGGCCTTTACGGCGGTGCTGCTGTTTCTTGCTGTCCGCATGTTCCTGGTGAAGCCGATCAAAGGCGTGGTGCGGCATATGCAATCCTATGCCGCCAACCCCGAGGACGCCCGCCGGATCATCACCCCCACGTCCTCTCTGCGTGAGCTGCGCGAGGCCGAGGAGGCCCTGGCCACGATGCAGACCCAGCTGACCGGCGCGCTGAAGCAAAAGGAGCGCCTGGCCCAGCTGGGCGGCGCGGTGGCCAAGATCAGCCACGATCTGCGCAATATCCTGACCAGCGCGCAGCTGTTCACCGACCGGATCGAAATGTCCGAAGATCCCGGTGTCAAACGTCTGGCGCCCAAGCTGGTGAACTCGATCACCCGCGCGGTGCATCTGTGCGAATCCACGCTGGCCTTTGGCAAGGCCGAGGAACCCGCCCCTCGCCTGAGCCGCATTTTCCTGGCCGATATCGTCAGTGACGTGATCGACAGCGAACGCCTGTCCGTGGGCGAGCATGACATTTCCTTCGCCGAGGACGTCCCCGGCGCCATGCAGGTGCGGGCCGATCCTGAACAGCTTTATCGCGTGATCTTCAACCTTGTGCGCAACGCCCGGCAGGCTCTCGCGCAGCGGGGCGCGGGGGGGGAAATCTCGGTTCATGCGGAAGAGGACGATGCCTGCTGGCTGATCCGCGTCACCGATACCGGCCCCGGATTGCCCGCTAAGGCCCAGGAACATCTGTTCAAACCCTTCCAGGGCGGAGCCAGCAAGGGCGGCACCGGGCTGGGGCTGGCCATCGCGCAGGAATTGATCCGCGGCCATGGCGGTGATTTGCGCCTGGATTACACGGGGCCCGAAGGCACATCCTTTGAAATCGCGCTGCCCAAAGGCGAGGCCACCCAGTAAAATAAGGGCAAACACGAGGGGCGAAAAAACTTCGGGAAATCTGCGATTTTTGCTCTTGCCAATGTCCGCAGCAAGGCTTAAACCCCGCCTCCACGGACCGATAGCTCAGCTGGATAGAGTACCTGACTACGAATCAGGGGGTCGGGGGTTCGAATCCTCCTCGGTCCGCCACTTCCCCCTTATAAGACGTCAGGCGAAATTGGCTTTTACGTCATAAACTGACCCAATCACCGCGAACCGGATGATTGTGGGTAAACCGCGAGTATCCGGTTCGCCCCCGTACGTGATGCTTCGCTGGATTTTTAGGATGGCGACGCACGGAAAACGCCTAAGCTATGCTGGGACGGCGGTAGCGCCGTGAAAAATGCCAAACGGTCCGCCGGAAACGCCGTCACAGCAACTGCCCGCGCACTTTCTCCATAGTCTCACCAAGATCCCTGCGGCTTCCACCTTGGGGGATTTTCCAACGCGGGACCGGCCACCAAGCCCAACCGTCACACGCGTGCCCGCATTCCGGACATTCGAATTGGCTGAGGCACGGTTCAAATGAAGACTGGCGGGCTACGAGTTTGGGCTACCTAAACAGAAGTAACAATGCTTCCAGGCTGGTTGAATGCGAATTTTGAGCCTCTTTCAGTAGGGCAGGAGCTTCTTCTATGAGCTTGGCGTCGCGCTTCCATTGCCCAGCCTGTCCACCAGTGAACTTTTCGCCATGGAAGTAACTATTTCCCGCGCGACAGACACCATTGATTATAAGTTGCGAGAGATTTGAGAGTGGGACGGGATTAGCTGGATCCCACTGCATATCTGCCAGAAGGCGGCGCGGTGGCTCGCCAACCAGTGTTTTTGCAGCCCCAGACCTCGCGACATGATCGAAGACCTTCTGATATCTTGAAGCTGTCCGCACACCTGGCAGACCAAGATGCCGCATCCACCATATCTAATCGACGTTCAAACTGGTCTATCTGCACTTCCGTTCGGGCTTTGCGGTTGCCTACCAATCGCTGAGGGCCGAGCCTGCCAGACTGGAGAAGATTTGCGTATCCAGCAGAGCAGGCGACTTGTCCTTCAAAGTTGATCTAAGCGCATTGATCAGCTCATCCATCATCAATCAGCGCATACATGCGGGCGTGATCATATTTTTGGTTTGAATTTCGTGGCTTGATCGTGCGTCCGGTCGACTTGATCCACTTGGATATCGTTTGTGGTGTCGGTCCGTGCTGTTTGCTCAGGACACGCAGAGATTTCCCGCCTTACGACCACGAAGCCAGCTCGCTAGATGGTAGGCGTTACTCTTCCGAGGAGTGCGCAGAAGCAGCATCGTTTATATTGCATATCTATGTGTCGATGTTCCCAGTTGATGGTATGTCATGCGCACATGTGGACACCGAAGCCGCAGGGAATAATGCGCTCGTTGACACTTGAACATGCGGCGCGTGGTCATCTTGGCCATTACTTGAAATCTGATGGCCCGTTCGTGCTGCCATGCGCTGCGCCCTGTAGTTTTGTGTTCTCTACCATCCGGTATGATGGCGTGTTCATGTCTCCGGACAGCCAAACAGCGACGGAATTCCGAAACCGGGGCGTTGTATGATCCAGGTCATGCAACTCTGTTACCGAGTGTCGTAACAGGGGGAAACTGTTCAAATCGACGGAAATCGAGCCATGAACGAAACACAGCGCGAAATTGAAATGTCCCTTGGTCTGGGAAAGGCCAGTCGGAGCTTCCCAGCCTGGCTGGGATGGGTGGGGGCTGCTGTCCTTCTCGGGGCGCTTGGGGTCTGGTGGATGCAACAGACCGAAGAACGCTCGGGGGTGGTCTATGTGACCGAGGCCGCCAGCCGTGGGAATCTGACGGTGACGGTCACCGCAACCGGAACGATAGAGCCCACCAATAATGTCGAAGTGTCATCCGAGCAAACTGGGACCATCGCCGAGGTACTGGTGGATTTCAACGATCGGGTCACCTCTGGCCAGGTTCTGGCCAAGCTGGACACGGTGCAGCTGAACGCGCAACTGGCCGTCCAGATTGCCAGCCAAGCGGTGGCCGAGGCGCAACTGGCCAGCGCGCAGGCCAGCCTTCTGGAAGCGCAAGCGGATTTTGAGGTTGTGAAGCAACTGGATGAACGCGGCGTCACCTCGCATGTTAATCTGATCACGTCGCAGGCCGCGTTGAACCGGGCTCGTGCCGGCGTTGCCAGTGCGCAGGCCAATGTGGATCTGACGCAGGCCCAGCTTGATGCGCAGCAGGCCATTCTGGACAAGGCCACCATCGTGTCGCCGATCAACGGAATCGTGTTGGATCGCGCTGTCGATGTCGGACAGATCGTCGTTGCCAGCCTGTCTGCGCCCGAGCTGTTCACAATTGCCGAGGACTTGGCGCAGATGGAATTGCAGGTCGATGTTGCCGAGGCCGACATCGGTCGGATTGCCAAAGGGGATTCCGCAAGCTTCACCGTCGATGCCTATGACGATGCGGTTTTCCCGGCGGAAATATCCATGGTGCGCTATGCGTCGGAAAGCACCGATGGGCTTGTGACATACAAGGCAATTTTGTCCGTAGACAATGAGGCGCTTTTGCTGCGCCCCGGCATGACGGCCACCGCCGATATTATTGCCGCACATTACGAAGACGTGCTGCTGGTGCCCAATGCTGCGCTGCGCTTTGCTCCGCCCCAGGTCATCGAGGCCGAGATCGCGGACGATGAGGGCGGCGGTGGTCTGCTGGGGCTGATCATGCCTTCGAGGCCTGGCGCCGCTAGGGCCGTGTCCGATCATACGCTGTGGGTGTTGCGCGGCAAGGACATCGTTGAGATCACGATTGAAAAAGGAGATTCGGATGGTCTGCACACGATCATTCTTGCCGGTGAGGTGCAGGCCGGGGATCAAGTGATCACCGACATGATCGAGGGCCAGTAACGTGAGCAGTGATACGGGCACGGGCAGCAACGTGGGCCGCGACACTCCCGTGATCGCGTTGCGGGACATTTCCAAGGTTTACGGCAGTGGCGAAGCTGAAGTGCGCGCCATGGATGGCGTCGATCTGACCATCGCACCGGGCGAGTTCGTCGCGATCATGGGCCCGTCGGGATCTGGAAAATCGACCGCGATGAACATCATCGGCTGTCTCGATAGCCCCACCAGTGGCAGTTACCTGTTCAACGGGGTGCAGGTGGGCGATCTGACGCGGGATCAGCGCGCTTTGTTGCGTCGCAACTATCTTGGTTTCGTGTTTCAGGGGTTCAACCTGCTGGCGCGCACCTCGGCGATAGACAATGTTGAACTGCCGCTGATCTACAAGGGCGTGCCGGCCGGTGAACGGCGCGCACAGGCGATGCAGGCTCTGGCGAAGGTCGGGCTCAAGGGGCGCGAACACCATGATCCCTCTCAGCTTTCGGGGGGGCAGCAACAGCGGGTCGCCATTGCCCGTGCCCTGATCGGCAGCCCGCAGGTCATCCTGGCGGATGAACCTACTGGCAATCTCGATACCAAACGGTCACTCGAAATCATGGAGCTGCTAAGCGATTTTAACCAGCGCGAAGGGATAACCATCGTCATGGTCACGCATGAAGAAGACATGGCGGCCTATGCCCACCGGGTGATCTGGATGGTGGACGGGCGTATAGAACGCACCGGCACCCCCGAAGAAGTCTTCAACCACGAAAGGCAGGGCGCATGATACGGGAAACCGTTCACCTGGCGATCCAGGCCATCTTTCGCAATGCGATGCGCTCGATCCTGACCGTGCTTGGCATCGTGATCGGTGTGGCGGCGGTCATCGCTATGGTCACTGTAGGCCAGGGCAGTTCCGATCAGGTCACGGCGGATGTTGAAAAGCTGGGCACCAATGTATTGATGGTGTTGCCAGGGGCAGGGCGGATGGGGCCGGGGAACAGTTCCGTCGCGGCATCGCTTGAACTGAAGGATGTCGAGGCGCTGGTGGATCAACTGTCCAGCATTCGCACCGCCGCGCCCTATACACAGACCACGCTGAACGCGGTCTATGGCACCGAGGACATGCGTACATCCGTGGCCGGCACCGATGCGCGCTATCTGGACGTGGTGGATTGGCCGGTGGTGCGCGGGCGCAGTTTTTTGCCGTCTGAGGAAAACTCGGGCAAGGCGGTCTGCATCATCGGTGAAACCGTTCGCCAAGAACTGATGGGAAATTTCGATCCGGTCGGTGAGACATTGCGCTTGAAGAGTGTCTCGTGTGAAGTCATCGGTTTGCTGGAGGCAAAGGGCGCGTCGAGCTTCGGTTCGGATCAGGATGATATCGTTTTGATGCCGATCAAGGCCTTGCAGCGCCGGGTTCTTGGGACGTCAGATGTTTCGATGATCTATCTGGCGGTGGTCGATGGCGTGTCCACCGAGCGCGCCGTGGTCGATGTCGAGGTGCTGATGCGCGAGCGGCGCAGGATCAGTGACGGCGAAGAAGACGATTTTAATGTCCGCGACATGAAACAGCTGGCGTCTATGCTGACCGGGATTACCGACGTTTTGACTGGTTTGCTATCGGCTGTGGCGGCTGTCAGCCTGTTGGTTGGTGGGATCGGGATCATGAACATCATGCTTGTCTCGGTCACCGAGCGCACCCGCGAAATTGGCATCCGACTGGCGGTTGGGGCCACGGCGCATCAGGTGCTGCTCCAGTTTCTGGTTGAGGCGGTCGTGCTGTCGATGATCGGTGGAGTCATTGGCATCCTGTTGGGGCTGGGGCTTGCAGCCGTAGCGTCCAACATCATGGTCATCCCGTTCAGCCCCGATCCGTTTATCGTGGCCATTGCATTCCTGTTTTCAGCGGCGGTTGGCGTGGTTTTCGGGTATTTTCCAGCGCGTCGTGCCGCGCATCTGGATCCGATTGAAGCATTGCGTCATCAATGATGAATGGCCGCAGGCGCGGGCGCACAGGATTGGAAATTCCGCTCATCAGAATCTGCCAGCGGTGGCTTGTCTGCCCGAATGTTCGTGGTGAAGGGGCGCGGCGCAACCGGATGATTGCCCGCACTCCTTGGTGCCCCAAGAACTGAAAATACCCCTCAATACCCAAGACCGGCCGGATTGCTCTGGCCGGTCGTCATCCAGACTGTCTTAGCGATAGGCGGCGGGCAGCTGGATTTTCAAGATCCGGTATGGATCGGCGGGGCCTGCGGACGGGTCGAACAGGTGATCCAGCTGGCCCTCGATCACATAGGCCTGCGTTCCGATCACCGTGGCCGTCGTGGGCACGTTCAGATCCGCCGCGATCGTGTCGATTGTGGCAGCGTCGCCGTTCAGCGTGACACCCAGCAGGGCGCCTGTCGCGCCAGCAGACAAACCGCCGCCTTCGACGATCAGAAACCGGCCGTTGCCCAGGGCCGTCAGCCCGTCCGCGCCATGGATATTTCGCGGCAGGGCCACCTGGCTGACGGCTCCGGACTGGCCGTTCTGCTCGATGGCGATCCGGTGCAGCGTGCCGGTGTTATAGCGCAGCGCATAGACCGCGCCGTCGTCATAGGCGATGCCATTCAGGTTGAAACCCTCGCCGCTGAATTGCGCATCCTCCAGCCAGATTTCCAACTGATCGCCCCCCGGTGCAAGCGCATAAATCCGCGGCGCAAAGCTGTCGGTGGCCAGGATCGTGCCGTCCGGCAATTGGGCGATGTCATTGCAGAAGGCACCGCCAGCGGGTAGCTCGTACCGCCCCGAGGCCGCGCCGGTGACGCGGTCAAAGGCCACCAGAGCGGGGGCGGCGGTGCCGGTCAGCGCGCTGATCCCCGGATCCGAGGAACAGGCGAACACGGTGTCCCCCGCCACGTGCAGGCCCACAACCGTGACCATGCCATTTGCACCGGCGGGGGCGAAATCGCGCACGCTGTGATCTTTGGCCGAGATCGCGATCAGGCGGCCCTGGGTCAGGCTGCCGGTATACAGGTTGCCATCGGCATCGGCCGAAATGCCCTCGGGGGCAAAGGCGGGGTCGGGCAGGGGGATGGCAGTGCCGGACTGGGCGACCGCCGGCACAAAAGAGACAAGCGCGCCGATCAGCGCGAAAGGGGTCAGCGAGAGTTTCATAAGCTTCCTTTCCAGATATGTGAGGAAAGAAATGCCCGTTCGGGCCTGTGTTTGCGCGCCGCGGACGGTCAATCTCGCGCCTGTTTCGGTCAGGGCGCGGGGCGATAGCTGTCCATCTGAACCACATGGCCGGCGGGTTGGGTCTGTGTGGCGCGCAGCTCGGTCGGGCTGAGCGAGAACCGCAGGCGAAACCGCTCGGAAAAGCGCGATTGCGACTGGTAGCCGCAGTCAAAGGCAATCTGGCCGATGGGCATGTCCGACATCATCACCAGCTCGACCCCATGGCTTAGCCGCGCATCTTCAAGCAAAGCGCGGAAGCTGGTGTTTTCGCTGCGCAATTGGCGGCGCAGGGTGCTTTCGCTCATGGCCAGTTTCGCGGTCAGATCCGCGATCCGCCAGTCCTGTGCGGGGGCGGCTGCGAACAGGCTGCGAATCCGATCACGCAGTGTCTCGGCCCCCGATCCCAGCAGGTTTCCAGCCACCCCCTGCCGGGCCAGCAGTAGCAGGATTTCGGCCAGGCGGTGCCGGGTCTGTGCGCGATCCGAGCCAAACTTCCGATCATGTGCCAGCCAGTCCGCAATCAGCGAAAACAGCGCGTCCGACCCGGCGGTGCGCCATTTCGCAGACATCTGCCAGTTGGTCAGCTCGGGGCCATAAATCTTGTGAAACAGCTCAACCGTGGGGGCATCGAACACCAATGAGGCCCCCAGAAAACGGCCCGTTCCCACCGCCGGGATGTTTTGCAGATCAAAGCGCGTGTTGGGGGGCAGCACCAGCAGCTCTCCTGCCTGGACGTCGTAGATTTGGGGGCCCACCGCGATCCGTTTGCGTCCCTTGATCGGGAACATCACAATCGGCTGGGCCATGTCCATGTCTGTCAGGCTCTGGGTCTGTTGGCACCCGTTCACGCCGATGTTGCGCGCAATCTGCCCCGCAGACATGGCCTGCGAGACTTCGGATTCCAGCCGTAAAAGCGTCTGATCGCTGATCATTGGGGCTCCTTATCTGGTCTGGCCGCAGTTTAATACAGCAGCCCCGCAGGCCCAGCCCTGCACACAGATTTGACCGTTTCAGGCGCAAGAATGATGGGTTCAGGCCAGGCAATCAGCCGTTACGAGGCCTGGGGCGCCCGATATGGGGCGGCTCTTGGGTGATCTGCCAGACCGTGGCCGGGGGAAAATTGCGCAAGGTGTGGCCGGCTCTTTGGGTGCGCAGGCCCAGCCCCGTCCGGATGCGCGCAGGCACCGGGCAGCGCGGGCCATAGGTGAATTGCCACAGCGCCGCGCCGGGCCGCAGTTGGGCGAAAACGCCGGCCAGCACCCGCAGCACCTGGCTTTGGGGCATGGACAGCAGCGGCAGGCCACTGATGGCCGCTCCATGCTGGCGGCTGGCGGGGGGCAGGTGCCGCAGGCCGCCTGCATCCATCCGATAAAGCCGGGCCTGCGGAAACCTGAGGCTTAGCAGATCGGCAAAGCTATCCTCGGCCTCGATCAGGGTCAGGTTCCGTTCGGCCACCCCCGCTTTCAGCAGGGCGCGGGTGAAAACGCCCGTTCCCGGCCCCAGTTCCAGCACGGGCCCGGTGTCGGGGCCGATGCGGGCGGTGATCAGATGCGCCAGCCGGGGCCCCGAAGGGACCACCGAGGCCACGCGCAACGGCGCGCCGATCCAGGCCTTGAGGAACAGAACAGTGTCGGTCATCGCGCTACCCTTGCATCTGTCTTGGATACCACAATAATGTGAGCAAAGGCTCATATCGGAAACTCGTATTTCATGGCGTCGGCGGAAACCTTCCTAAACCCCAGAAAAAAACCGCGTCAGGCCCGTGCCCGCGCGACGGTCAGCGCGATTTTGCAGGCGGGGGCTCATATTCTGGAAGAGCAGGGGCTTCAGGGATTCACCACAAATGCGGTGGCGCAGCGGGCCGGGGTCAGTATCGGCAGCCTGTATCAGTATTTCCCCGCGCGCGAGGCTCTTTTGGCGGCGCTGATCCGGCAGAAACGCAAGACTTTGCTTGGCGCGCTCCAGACTGCCTCTGCCCAATCCGAAGGGCAGGATTTAACCTGCGTGCTGCGCGCGCTGATCCGCGCGGGAACCGCGCATTGGCAGCAGCGGCCTGCTCTGGTCCGCTCGCTCAGCTATGCTGAGGCGACCCTGCCCATGGAAGAGGAAACGCGGGCGCTCAAGCGGGCGATCCTTCAGGTTGTCAGCCAGGCGCTGGCCAACCATGCCGTTCCCCGCCCGGCCGAGGCCGCGCGGGATCTGTCTGCGCTGACTTATGGTATGACGGATGCAACCGGGGTGTTCGGACCGACCGAGGTCAGCACGCTTGAGACACGGATTTTGCGGGCGGCGCAGGGCTATCTGGGCATGGCAGAGGGGCAGTCCAGTTTGCGCAACAGGTAGATATCCATGATCCACCCGTTCCGTGCCCGCGCCTGCGCGCGCGTCTGCCGAATCCGGTCCGAGACCTGTGCCAGCTGTCCGGACAGGCGGATTTCCTGTGTCATTCCGGCATAGGCCGACCACCAGATGTGATAGGCGCTGCCGCTCAGGCTTTGGAAGGCACAAGACCCGTCCAGCATGACGACAACGGTGTCGGCCCCGTCCGGCCAGCCGTGATCGCGTAATTGGCGGCCGGTGGTGATGGTGATGGGCGCTCCGATCCGGTTCAGCGCGATGGCATGTCCCGCCGTCAGCGCCTGCACCGAGGTGATGCCGGGAATGACGCTTACCCTGAGCGGCAGGTGGTTTTCCAGCCGTGCGGCGATGCGCAGCGTGCTGTCATATAACGACGGATCGCCCCAGACCAGAAACCCCACGCGCCCGCCATCGGGCAGATGGGCACGGATTTCAGACCGCCAGGTTTCCGCGATGGCATCGTGCCACTGCGCGACACCCTGGTGATAATCGGGGGTGCTGTCGTCGCGGCGCGGCAGATCGAACTCGGCCAGTTTCGGCCCGCCGGGTCGCAAGACCCGCTGGCAGATTTCCCGCCGGGCCTGAGCCAGATCGTCTTTGTTCCGGCCTTTGCGCGGGATCAGGATCAGATCGCAGGCATTGAGCGCCTCGATCGCCTGTAAGGTCAGATGCTGCGGATTGCCGGTGCCGATACCGACCAGCGACAGGGTGTACATGGGTAGAAATCCTTGGTGTGCGTGGCCCCAGGAAGGGCCACGCCGGAAGCGTTAGCTGCCGCTGTGCAGGCGGGCGTTGAACAGTGGCGTGCGGGTCAGATCCCGTGCCGATTTGGCCGCCGCCAGAACGGCCAGGTCCGCCAGGGGCTCGATGATCACGACCAGCATGTAGGCACCGCCAAAGGCAAGGACCGAGGCCAGGGTTTCCGCGCCGACCCCCTGTCCGTAAAAGGCCCAGAACGCGACCCAGGCCACCACGCCGCCCTGATAGGCCGTCGAAAGCGCCAGCGCCTGCGTGTATTTCAGATCCACATAGGCCGTGCCGGGGGCGATGATGCGTTGGGCCAGCTCTTTGACCAGCCACAGAGGCACCAGCAGGGTGGTCACGTTGATGAAATATTGCGGCAGATCGAAGGGCGCGAACACAAGGCCCTGAATCAGCAGCCCCAGCGCCAGACCAACGGCCGCCGGCGCGGCACCCAGTAGCAAAAACAGGGTCGAGCCGAGGATGAAATGCACCTCGCTGACGCCGACCGGGAAATGCGGCAGGATCTCGAAGAACACAAAGGTCAGGACGGTGGCGATCAGCGCGCGTCCGGCAAAGGCCAGCACCCCGCTGGCGCGGATCAGATCATAGGCCGATCTAAGCACCAGCGCGCCGGCGCCAGCGGCCGTGGCATAAGACAGCACGATTTTCGCGCCGGTTACGATTCCAGGTTCGATATGCATTTTAGTCTCCTTGCCGTCTTCCCCGACGGCGATTGTGTGATACGGCCCGAAACGGGCCAGGATGTCGTGTGGCGGCAGGTCTCCTGACTTTGCGGATCATCGCTGGCCGCGCCTTCCCGAGGTCTTCAGTGGCAGTGCGGTTTGCTCGTCGCTTACAGTTGCGGGGGCAGTCACGGATTTGCACCGCGTTCCCTTTTCATCCCAGGTGCAAGCACCGATAGGAGCCGCCGGGCCGAGTTATCTGTGGGGTTGGCCTCCTTTCTGGATGGGGCTGGACGCCCCCGAGATCAGGTGAAAAAAGGTTCCGCTGGCATGGCCTCGGCGCGATCCGGTTTCCGGCACCTCGGCGCCATTGGCATCCTCGACATGGGCCAGGGGATCATCCGGCTGGGCCAGGATTGTGGAATAGTGGAATTCATGCCCGCGCAGCGCCGTGCCCGCAGGCAGGCCGGGCATCGCGGACTTCAGCCGGGCCAGGCGGTATCCCAGATGCATTTTGCGCCTGGCATAGCTGGTCTCTAGCCCTAAAAGCCCGGCCATCCGGTGCCGGGTGCCTTCCTTGTCGACCAGCCCGGCGCCCATGGCCATGTAGCCGCCGCATTCGCCATGGACCGGGCGGGTTTCAGCAAAGCGGCGCAGCCCGGTGTGGAATTGCTCGGCCGCCGCCAGCGCCCCGGCGTGCAATTCCGGATAGCCTCCGGGCAGCCAGCAGGTATCGGCGCTTGGGTCCGGGGCCTGATCGGCCAGAGGCGAGAAGAACAGAATTTCGGCTCCGGCCCGGCGCCAGCTGTGCAGAAGATGCGGATATACAAAGGAAAACGCCGCATCGCGCGCCAGCGCAATCCGCTGCCCCGGAGGCGGCGGCAGATGTAGCGGGGCCGCGTTGGCCTGCGTGCCGCCAGCCGCCGCCAGCAGGGCCGGAATGTCGATGTGTTGGGCGATGAAATCCCCGGCGGCCTGCAACAGAGCCTTCAGTTGGGGCTGCTCTTCGGCCTGAACCAATCCCAGGTGCCGCTCGGGCAGCTCGACCGCGCCGCGCCGGGGCAGCGCGCCCAGAACCGGGATGCCTGCCTGTTCCATGCCCAGACGCAGCAGATGTTCATGGCGGGGGCTGGCCACCTTGTTCAGCACGACGCCCGCCAGCCGGACATCGGGCCGCATCTGGCGGAACCCCAGCGCCGTGGCGGCCGCCGATTGCGCCTGACCAGAGACATCCAGCATCAGCACCACCGGCCATCCGGTCCGGGCGGCGATATCGGCGCTGGCACCATTGCCGGTCTCGCCGGGGCGGGCGACGCCATCGAACAGGCCCATCGACCCTTCGGCCAGCGCCAGATCCGCCCCCTGCGCCTGTTGCAGCCATTGGCTCAGATCGCCGGGCGTCATGGCCCAGCTGTCCAGGTTGAACGAGGGCCGCCCCGCCGCCACCCGGTGAAAGCCGGGGTCGATATAGTCGGGGCCGCTTTTGAAGGGCTGCACCGTCAGCCCCTGGCGGCTGAGCGCATTCAGCAGCCCCAGCATCAGCGTGGTTTTCCCGGTCCCCGAAGAGGGCGCCGAGATCATCAGACCAGAGGGCAGGCTCATTGCGTGCCCTCCGGAAAGCGCGGGTGCGTGCCCACGGGGCGGAACCGGCGGTCATAATCCCCGGCATAAAGGCAGCTTTCGTCGAAATCCTGCGCCCCCAGGGCAGGCCCCACCAGAATCAGCGCGGTGCGGCCGCGTTCCCCCTGCGTGGCGTCGAGCACCGTTGCCAGCGTGGCGCGCAGCAGGCGCTGATCGGGCCAGCTGGCGCGCCAGACAATGGCCACCGGGCACTCGGGCCCATAGGCGGGGGTCAGCCGCGCCACGACATCCTCAAGCACATGCACGGACAGGTGAATCGCCAGCGTGGCCTGGGTGGCGGCGAAATTCTCCAGCGTTTCGGCCTCGGGCATGGCCGAGGCCCGCCCCGAGGTCCGCGTCAGCACCAGCGATTGCGCCACGCCGGGCAGGGTCAGCTCAGCCCCAAGCGCCGCCGCCGAGGCCGCAAAGGCAGGCACGCCGGGGGTGATCCGATAGGGAATGTCCAGGGCGCGCAAGCGGCGCAATTGCTCGCCCATGGCGGACCAGACCGACAGATCCCCCGAATGCAGACGGGCGATATCCTGTCCGGCCCGATGAGCGGTCTGAATTTCCGCGATGATCTGATCTAGCGACAGCGGCGCGGTGTTCACGATCCGGGCACCGGGCGGACAATGCTGTAACAGCGCCTCGGGCACCAGCGAACCCGCATAGAGACACACAGGGCAGGCCGCGATCAGGTCGCGCCCGCGCAGGGTGATCAGATCGGGCGCGCCGGGGCCGGCTCCGATAAAGTGGACGGTCATTTGGTGGATCCTTCTGCAAGGGCGATGGTGATGTGGCCGCAAGCGGATACCCAGCGCGGAGCGATCAGCCGTGTGGTCTGTTGTCCGGTCTGAGGGGACAGCGCGGCCAGCGCCGTGGCCTCGGCCACCGATCCGGTTGCGAAACGCGCCAGGATACGGGGGGATTGTGTGTGGGTCGGAACGCCCGCGATCTGCTGTTCGCTGAGCGTGAAAAGCGGCAGGCCCATCTGTTGCGCCAGTGGCCTTAGCGGCGCGGCCCGCTGCTCCAGACAGGCCAGCGCGGCAATCGGGTGCGTGGACATTTTCAGCGCGGCGTGCACCTGTGCCTGCTGCGCCGTGCTGCGCATTCCAATTCCGGCAACAATCATCGCAGAACGCTCCATTGCAGCTGGCTGCGCGCGGCCTGCCACCCCTGGCCCCGCCCCAGAGGCTGCGCCATGGCCAGGTCGATTTTCATCAGCGAGCCGCCCTGTGCGTCCTGCCACCGGGTCAGCAGGGCCTGGCTTTGCAGCGTGACGGCATTGGCAACCACGCGGGTGCCCGGCGGCAGGATGTCCCACAGCGCGCGGAACAGGGATTCGGACCCGCCTCCGCCCAGAAACACTGCATCGGGCGGCGGGAGTTGCGGGAATATCTGGGGGGCCGCGCCCAGATGCGGAGTGATCCGGTCCAGCAGGCCAAAGCGGCGGGCATTTTCGGTGATGTTCTGAATGCGATCTGCGCGGGGCTCGACTGCCGAGGAACTGGCCCCCGTCGCCGCCAGCGCCCATTCCACCGAAACCGAGCCCGAGCCCGCGCCAATGTCCCACAGATGCTGCCCCGCGCGGGGGGCCAGCGCGGCCAGGGTCAGGGCGCGCATCGGGCCTTTGGTGATCTGGCCGTCATGCGCGAACAGATCGGCGTCGCGGCCGGGGCTTTGGGGCAGGCCGGCCCGGCCCTCAATCTGCAAGGCCACCATGACCGGGGCGGGGGTCTGGGGCAGGTCGAACCGATCGGCCCGGCTGGTGTGGATCTGCTCTCGTGGCCCCCCCAGTGCGGCAAGCAGCGTCATGCGGCTGGCACCAAAACCCTGCTGGGTCAGCCACTGGGCCAGGGCACGCGGGGCCAGCCCGTCGCGCAGGGTGCAGAACAGGCGCTGCCCCGCGTTCAAATGCGCGATCAGGTGCTCGAACGGAGCGGCATGAAGCGCGACTGCCTGGACATCCTGAGCCCGCCACCCCAGATGCGCAGCGGCCAGGGCAACGCAGGAAAGCGCGGGAAAGCACTGCCATTCGGCGGGCGTCAGGTGCTGGGTCAGGCTGCCTCCGGCACCGTGCCAGAACGGATCGCCCGAGGCCAGCACCACCACGCGTTTGCCGCGCGCCCGTAGCACCGGCTCAATGGAAAACGGCACGGGCCAGGCCCGCCCGCGCGGGCCTGCGTTCACCAGGGTCAGGTGACGCGGGCCTCCGAAAATCAGCTGGGCGTCATGCAATGCCTTTCGGCTTGCATCATGCAGCCCGGCCAGTCCATCTTCGCCCAGCCCGATCAGGGTCAGCCACGCAGGATCAGAGA
The DNA here is from genome assembly GCA_002708925.1 of Paracoccaceae bacterium. Taxonomy (GTDB): domain Bacteria; phylum Pseudomonadota; class Alphaproteobacteria; order Rhodobacterales; family Rhodobacteraceae; genus Thalassobius. The sequence goes on along the minus strand of PAPN01000006.1, from coordinate 84,709 downwards.
GGTTTTCACACATGGCGCGCATCCTTCTGCTTGGCGGCACCAGCGAGGCCTCGGAGCTGGCGCGCGCCTTGGCACAGCGCGGGGCGGACGCGGTGTTTTCCTATGCCGGACGGACGGCCAGACCCGTCGCGCAGCCCTTGCCCACACGGGTTGGCGGCTTCGGAGGATGCGCGGGGTTGCAGGCTTTCTTGCAGGCTGAAAACGTGCGGCAAGTGATTGATGCAACACATCCTTTTGCCTCTGGGATGAGCCGGAACGCACAGGCCGCCTGCGCGGCGCTGGGGGTGGATCTGGTGACGTATCAACGCCCGCCCTGGCAGGCTGGCGCTGGTGACATCTGGCATCATGTTTCCGATATGCAGGCCGCCGTTGCAGCCCTGCCCGAGGCCCCCGCGCGGGTGTTTCTGGCGATCGGAAAACAGGCGCTGGCGCTGTTCTCTGCGCGGTCTCAGCATCGGTATCTGCTGCGGCTGGTGGATGCGCCGCAGGACGTGCCCTTGCGGCACTGGCAGGCGGAAATTGCACGCGGGCCGTTCGATGTGCCCGGCGATATTGCGCTGATGCGCGCCCACCGGATCCAGCTGATCGTGGCCAAGAATGCGGGCGGGGACGGGGCCATGGCAAAGCTGGTGGCCGCTCGCGAATTGGGCTTGCCGGTGATCCTGGTGGATCGTCCGGTTGCGCCGGCTGGCACGGTTCTGACAGGGCTGGAGCAGGTGCTGCATTGGCTGGATCATCCGGAGCGTCTGGGGGTGTAGACATGCCGCCCCACCTGCCGCGTCTGTGAATTCCCCAGCAGCACCACGGTGCGCATGTCGGCCATCTGAGGATGTGCCTGCGACAGGCGAACGGTGGTCAGGGTTTCCCCCGGTTTGCAGACGTCGCGCGCAAACGAGATCAGCCGATCGGGGCCGCATTCCTGGCGCAGGATGTCCAGGGTCCGGGCGAATTGATGGGGACGTGCTTTGGAGCGCGGATTATAGAAGGCCATGGCGAAATCGGCCTGCGCGCCCAGCCTGAGCCGCTTTTCAATCAGCGGCCAGGGCTTGAGATTGTCGCTTAGATTGATCGCACAGAAATCATGGCCCAGAGGGGCCCCCAGCCGGGCAGCGGCGGCCAGCATGGCGGTAATGCCGGGCAGGACGCGGATGTCCAGATCCTGCCAGCGATCCGGCCCGGCCTCCAGCGCTTCGAACAGGGCCGAGGCCATGGCGAACACCCCCGGATCCCCCGAAGAGACAACCACCACGCGATGCCCCTGCGCGGCCAGTTCCAGCGCATGTGCCGCGCGCTCCAGTTCGACCCGGTTGTCGGTTGCGTGCAGGGTCAGCCCCGGACGAGGCGCAATCCGGCGCACGTAGGGAATATAGCCGATGACATCGGTTGCCTGGGACAGCGCGTGCTGTACCTCTGGGGTGATCAGCTGCGTATCTCCGGGGCCCAGACCCGCGATTTGAACCCAGCCGCTCATGGGCGCCGCCCCTGGCCATGGATCAGCACGATCGAGAAATAGGGGACGGTTTCGGGCGCGTCCGAGAGTTTCTGAACCGTCTCGCCCTGCATCGTACCGCGCTCGACCAGCCAGGCGTCTTGCATCCGTCCGGCGGCGCTGAGGGCGCGTTTCAGCTTGGGCAGGTTGCGGCCGATCTTCATCACAACCAGCGCATCGGTGTTGGCCGCATGGCGGGCCAGTTCCTGTTCGGGCAGCGTGGCCATCGCAACTGTCAACACGTCATCGCCCCAGGTGATCGGCGTGCCCGTGGCTGTCCAGCAACCGGACATGCCGGTGATGCCGGGGATGATCTCGATCTGTGCGCGGCCCTGAAGGCGCGTGTGTAAGTGCATGAAAGAGCCAAAGAAAAACGGGTCGCCCTCGCATAGAACCAGAATGTCTTGTGCGGCGGACAGATCCGCCAGACGCGTGGCCCAGTCATCGTAAAACCCGGACAGAAGCCGCGTATATTCGGGCGAGTCAAAGGGCAGCTCGGTGGTGACGGGATATTCCATCGCCCATTCGGTCGCCGCAGGGTTTATCAGCCCCTCGACTGTTTTACGGGCCCGTCCCGCGCGGCCTTTTTTGCGGAAATAGGCGACGTGGCTGGCACCCGAGATCAGCCGGTGGGCCTTGACGCTCATCAGATCGGGATCACCGGGGCCGAGGCCCACACAGATAACCTTGCCCATGATTATTCCTTCCAGCTTGCCAGAGCGTTCACAGCGGCCACAGTCATCGCCGAGCCGCCCAGACGGCCGCGCACGATCATCGCGGGGCAGGGCGGGGCCTGTATCAGGGCCTCTTTGCTTTCGGCGGCGCCGACAAAGCCGACGGGGCAGCCAATGATCGCGGCGGGGCGCGGGCAGGCCGGATCTTCCAGCATGTTCAGCAGGTGAAACAGGGCTGTCGGCGCGTTGCCGATGGCCACCAGCGCGCCTTGTAAATGCGGGCGCCACAATTCCAGCGCGGCGGCCGAACGGGTGTTGCCCATGGCGCGGGCCATGTCAGGCACCTGCGGGTCGCGCAGGGTGCAGATGACGGGATTTCGGGCCGGCAGGCGGGGGCGGGTGATGCCCTCGGCCACCATGAAGGCATCGCACAGGATAGGCGCGCCCTCTGCCAGCGCGGCCCGCGCGGTATGCGCCATCCCATCCGAGAAACGCACATGTTCCTCAAGCCCGACCATGCCAGCCGCGTGGATCATCCGCACCACCACGGATTCCTCGTCGCGGTCAAAGCGGGCCAGATCGGCTTCGTGCCGGATGGTGGCAAAGCTTTCGGCATAAATCGCCGCGCCGTTGGTTTCATAGATATGAGGCATTCACAGCTCTCCGTTCAGAATGTCGTGGGGGTGCAGGCCGGTTCGGGCGGGGGCATCTGCCGCGCGGCCATTGCGGATCAGATCAAAGCGATCCGGCCCTGTTGCGGTCAGCGTCACCGCGCAGGGCTGCGGATGCGCGCAGCCTTTGGCGCAGCCGGAAATATGCACCGGCCTGGACGCATAACGCGGCAGAACGCCCGCCAGTTTGCGCGCCAGAGCACGGGTTTCGGACAGCGATTGTTTGCAGCCGGGCGCTCCGGTGCAGACGCTGATAGACAGGCGCGGATCGTGCGGATGGGTGATCAGCTGGGGATGAGCGGGCAGCCTGTGCGCCTGTTCCAGCAGCAGCATCCGCCAGGGTGTCAGACGTATCGGGCCCAAAGGTGCCAGCGCGGCCAGGGTCTGGGCGTGGATCTGCCCGAATTCCAGAGCAACGAGCGCACCATGTGTGCCCACCCCCGGCCCCGGAGGCGTCGCGGCAGCGAGGCGCGGGATGTCATGCCGTTTGGGCAGGGCGGTGGTGGCCAGATGCTGGGCCATGCGGCCTCGTCCAGCGCGGGCCCCGCCCGTTTTCAGGAACCAGTCTGCCAGATCCAGGGCCACCTGCGCGGCCGATCCGGCGTCTGTTTGCAGGCCCATCTCCATCCCGTCGGCGCGGCAGATCAAACCTGTGGCCGCGCGCTCGATCCGGATATCGGCCGGGCTGGCACACAGCACGGGGGCCGGGCCGCAATCCACGGCGAACCCGAATTTTCCGGGCAGATCCGGCGCGTCGGGCCGGGCCAGAGCCTGAGCAAGAGATCTGGCCACGCGATAGGTATCGTCCTGCCTGCGCCAGAACGGGGCGATCATCAGGTTGCGGCGGCTTTCGCGCCGGATATCGGCATCAATCAGGCCAAGGCGTTTTAACCCGTTGATCAGAGGCGCATATTCGGCCTTCTGGATGCCGCGGAGTTGCAGGTTTGCGCGCGCGGACAGATCAATCAGCCCGTTTCCGTGACGCAGGGACAGAGCGGCGATTCCGGCGGTCTGATCTGGCTTCAGCCGTCCCAGCGGGGCGCGGATACGCACCACCAGCCCATCCCCCGAGACCATGGGGCGCAACGCGCCGGGGCACCAGCCGTATATCTTGGGCGCGGTCATGGCAGGGTTTCCAATCGGGCAAGGATGGCGTTGCGGCGGGTCTGCCACAGCCCCGATTCCAGCAGGGCCTGAAACCGATCGCGCAGGGCGCTTAGCGCCTGCGGGTTCGTGCGGTGCAGGAAGGCGGTGACATCCTCGCGCGCAAGTGTCGCCTGAAAATAAAGATCGAACAGATGGGCGGGCACTGCCCCTGCCAGATGGGCAAAAGCGGCCATGTGATCCAGCGTGGCGGCCATCTCGGCTGCGCCGCGAAACCCGTGCGCCATCATGCTGTCCACCCAGTCTGGATTGGCGGCACGGGCGCGCACCACGCGGGCGATCTCTTCTGGTAGCGCGCGCGCGCGGGGGGTGTCCGGACGGGTGGCATCCAGATGATACAGCGCGGGGGGCGGGGCACCGATACGGGCCATTGCGGCGGCAAATCCGGCCTCGTGCGCGGCATAATCCGCCGCCATCAGAAGATCGGTTTCCGGCAGATCCTGAAGGTGCACGAAACTGTCGGCGCCGCGCAGCCGGGTCTCCAGTTCCGGGCGGGCGGGGGTGATCTGGCCGGTTGCGGAAATCGCATGATCCGAGGCATTCAGCCAGGCCTCGCCTGCGGCGGCGCGACTGTCCCGAGAGTAGCTGTCCAGATGCGCGCCCATACCCAGCCCATAGCGCCCCGGAGCAGGGCCAAACACCCGTGGGCTGCGCAGGCTGTAGGGGTTATCGGCGGTTTCCTCGTCGCGTTGCGCCAATTGCGCGGCGGCGGTTTCAAACATCTGCGCCAGTCCGGGGAACACATCGCGAAACAGGCCCGACACGCGCAGGGTGACGTCGATCCGGGGCCGGTTCAGCAGGGCAAGCGGCAGAATTTCGAACCCGTTCAGCCGGTCCGATTGCGTATCCCAGCGCGGCGCCAGCCCGGCCAGGTGCAGCGCCATGGCAAATTCCTCGCCGGCGGTGCGCATCGTGGCCGAGCCCCACAGATCAATCACCAGCCCCTTGGGCCAGTCGCCGTGGTCTTGCAGGTGTTTGCGCAGCAGTTCCTCGGCCAGTTTGATCCCCTGCGCATGGGCCGCCCGCGAGGGCACGGCGCGCGGATCGGTGGTAAAAAGGTTCCGCCCCGTCGGCAGCACATCGCTGCGCCCGCGATAGGGGGATCCGGACGGCCCGGCCGGGACGAACCGCCCCGAAAGGGCCTGTTGCAGGCCGGTCAGTTCGGCCTGTCCGTGCGGGCCGGTGCCGAACACATGCAGGCCTTCGCCGAACTGGCTTTCCTTGAGATCACAGACAAAACGATCAATGCGGGGGATGGCCTCGGCGGCCGAGGCCTGTTCGGGCAGGCCCAGATCGGTCTCGACACCGCGTCCCTGGGCCTCGGCGCGGATATCCGCGATCAGACGGTCCCGGCGGGCCGGATCCAGCCCGTCGGCCGTGGAATATTCATCCAGCAGAGTTTCAAGATGGGCCAGATCGCGCGGCAGGTTCGAATGCGCCAGAGGCGGCGGCACATGGCCCAGCGTGACCGCGCCGATCCGGCGTTTGGCCTGGGCGGCCTCGCCGGGGTCATTCACGATAAAGGGGTAGATCACTGGCATCGCGCCGGTCAGCGCTTCGGGCCAGCAGGTTTCCGACAGGGCGACGGATTTGCCGGGCAGCCACTCTAATGTGCCATGCGCGCCCAGATGGATCAGCGCGTCGCTTTGCCCGTGTAGCCACAGATAAAAGGCAACATAGCCGTGGCGCGGGGTGCGGCTCAGGTCGTGGTAATCGTCCGCGCGTGTGGCCTGCGCGCCGCGCTCGGGCTGAAGCGCAATTAGGGCGTTCCCAGCCCTGAGCGCTGCGAATTCAAAGGCGCCCTCGTGCACGGCAGGGTCGTTTTCCGGGCTGCCCCAGCAGGCGGTCAGATCGTTTTGCAAACTTTCGGGCAGGCGCGACAGGGCTGCCAGGTAATCGGCCATGGGCCAGCGCAGGCGCGCGGTTTGTAGGCGTTGCGCCAGGTCTGGAATCTGGTGCAGATCATAGCCCTGCTGGGCCAGCGCGCGCATGATCACCGGAACCGAGCCCAGCGTATCCAGCCCCACCGCGTGCGCCATCTGATAGGTTTTGCCCGGATAGGTGGACAGGATCAGCGCCAGTTTTTTACGCGTATTTGGCCGTTTGCGCAGCCGGTGCCAGGCGGCGGCGTGCTGCGCAATGGCGGCGATGCGCGCGGGGTCGGGCCTGTGGGCAAACCGGCTGTACTCCAGATCCGGGTCACGTTTCTCGGGCTGTTTGAAACTGGCGACACCGGCGAAAATGCGCCCGTCCACCTCGGGCAGGACCACATGCATGGCCAGGTCCGCCGGAGAAAGCCCGCGTTCGGACCCGGCCCAGTCCTTGCGGCGGGATGTGGACAGAGCGACCTGAAACACCGGGCAGCCGGCCGCCTCCAGAGGCGAGGGCTGACCTGCGGGGCCTTTGGCGGAAAAGGCGGTGGCATTCACGATCAGGTCGGGGCGATAATCGGCGATCAGCTGCGCGACCTGCGGCGCAGCGGGGCCTTTCAGGCTGGCGGCAAACAGGCCGATGGTCTGAAAGCCTTGGGTTTCGAACGCATGGATCAGCGCGTCAACCGGGCCGGTATCCGCCGCCGTCAGGTAGGTCCGATAGAATGAGATCAGCGCCCGTGGCCGTCCGTCCGGAGCAGGGGCCGGGCAGGGGCCGTGCTTGGGCAAATAGACCCCGGCCTGAGGTAACGCGGCAGCCTTGGGGGCATCGGGGGCGGGCAGCCCCGCGCTGCGCGCCAAGAGCGTCAGCGCCGCACGCGCGGCCAGGGCTCCGCCCGTGTCGCACAGGGTTTGCAACTGTCCAAGCGTTTGTTCCGGAACGGTCGAGAGCTGCTCTAGGCGGGGATCGGGGCGGCCGTCGGCGGGCAGAATGGCCAAGGCAATGCCCCGCCTGCGCGCCAGATCCTGCACCGTGGCCAGCCCATAGGGCCAATAGCTTTCGCCACCGATCAGACGCACCAGAATGGCCTTGGCGCCGTGCAGGGTCTGTTCGGCATAGGTGTCCACGGACAGCGGGTGTTTCAGCGCCACCAGATTGGCCAGGCGCAGGCTGGGCAAAGCCCCGCCCCCCTGCCGCCCCCCCGCCGCGAAAGCGCCCAGGTCGCTGTCCGAAAAGGACAGCACCACCATGTCCGCAGGGCTGTGGCCCAAATCCTGCGGCAGGGCGCTCTGATCGAGCCCGTGGCTTTCGCGAAAGACGACGTGCATTCAGGATCAGCCTTCCAGAACGGCGCGAATGGCGGCGGCGTCGATATTGTCGTGCTCGGCGATGACCACCAGCTGGCTTTGGCGTGGGGCAGAGCCCCAGGGGCGGTCGTACTGGCTGCGGATTCGTTCTCCGACGGCCTGAACCAACAGGCGCATCGGTTTCCCCTGAATGGCGACATAGCCCTTGACCCGCAGGATGTTCTGCTCTTGCGCCAGGCGCAGGACGGCGGCCTCCAACATGTCCTGATCGGCGAATTCCGCGGTTTCAAGCACGATGCTGTCGAAATCGTCGTGCTCGTGATCGTGATGCCCGTCATGATGGCTGGGGCGGGCATCCAGATCGTCCTCGGCGGCGGCACCAATGCCCAGAACGATGCGCGGGTCGATCACGCCCTCGGCCATCGGCAGAACCGGCAGTTTGCGCGGCGTTCTGGCGTCGATGACCTGCCGGGCGGCAGCAATGCCGGAGACCCCGGCCAGATCGGCCTTGGACAGCAGCACGATGTCGGCGCAGGCGATCTGATCCTCGAAGACCTCGGACAGGGGGGTGTCATGATCCAGGCTGTCATCGGCCTCGCGCTGGGCCTGAACGGCACCCGGATCCGAGGCAAACAGCCCGCGCGCGACGGCCTCGGCATCGGCCAGGGCCACGACCCCGTCCACCGTGATACGCGAGCGGATCGCGGGCCAGTCAAAGGCCTTGAGCAAGGGTTTGGGCAGCGCCAGCCCAGAGGTCTCGATCAGGATGTGATCGGGCGTTTCGGGCAGGGCCATCAGGGCCTCGATCGTGGGGATGAAATCATCGGCCACAGTGCAGCAGATGCAGCCGTTTGCCAGCTCGACAATGTTTTCCGCAGGGCAGTTTTCATCCGCGCAGGTTTTCAGGATATTGCCATCCACGCCCGCCGTGCCGAACTCATTCACCAGAACGGCCAGGCGTTTGCCCTGGTTATGGGCCATCAGATGGCGGATCAGAGTGGTTTTACCAGCCCCCAGAAATCCGGTGATGACGGTGACGGGGATTTTGACCAGATCAGACATGGGGGGCCTCTTTGGGGGGAATGCGGGCGATGGATTGTTTGCGGAAAACCTCGGGGCGGGCGCGCCAGGGAACCAGACCGTCCGCGCTGGCCGCATAGGCCGCGATCCCGTCCAGAATTTGCCGGACATGCGTGTCGGGGTTGAGATCGCCATAGAGATAAGTCCAGCGCTCTGCGCCGCCCTCGATCACCATGGCGCATCCGCGGGCGCAGGCCGACAGGCACTGAACCGGACGCAGAGCGACACCCGCCGGCAGATCAGAATCGGCCAGCGCGGACAGCAGTCGCGCGCCGGGCCGTTCGGCCCGTTCATCCTGAGAATCGGGGGCATCGGCATCCTGCCCTGCGCGGCGGCAGGTGATGCAGACGGTGACGGTGACCTGAGTCATCCTTCCCTCACTTTCGTTGTGGCAAAAGGGGGAAGGCCAGCAGGGAATGCGCGTGCGAACGGCAGACCATCAGCCGGTCGCGAAACACCCCGTTCGCCCGTTACATCCTGTGCTGGCAGGTCTCCCGGCTTGCGGATTCAGGGGCGTTTTTTCAAACATCCCAGCGGTTTACCCACCTTCCCGGCCCAATCAGAGGCCAGTGGTCAGGCAACCTTTCCGGTCACGGTCGCGGGGGCGGCTGCGCTTGGCCGGGGCCCTGACGGGGCCATATCGGCGTATCGCATTCCCTCTTCGCCTGTCCTGAGACAGGAACCAACACAGGGTGTTACTGCGGCAAGTCCGCAGGGATTGTCAAGCGCTACGGGCGGGGACGGGGATTAAACAAGGGCGGGTATCAAAGCGCGGCCAGCCCTTTGTCCAATGCCATCAGGATGGTCTGCACGTTGTCCGAGGACAGGATCAACGGAGGAGACAGGATGATATTGTTCCCCGACACCCGGACCATGGCACCGTTTTCATAGGTCACGCGGTGGACCTGTCCGATCAGGGGTTTGTCAATGGCGGCCTTGGTGCTGCGATCACTGACCAGTTCCAGCGCCAGCATCAGACCGTGGCCGCCCCGGACGTCTCCGATGGCGTCATGCTTGTCTTTCAGCGCATTCAGCCCGTCGAACAGTTCCTGACCGCGCAGGGCGGCGTTATCCTTGACGTTCAGGCGCTGGGTTTCGTGCAGGCAGGCGATGGCAGCGGCGGCCCCCACGGGATGGCCCGAATAGGTATAGCCCGACCCGATAGACCCAGCCGCCGAGCGATCGGATTCAAACACCTCGGCCACCTGATCGGAGATCATCACCGCACCGAAGGGGAAATACCCGTTGGTGATGGCTTTGGCGGTGCACATCAGGTCAGGCTGCACGCCCCAGTGCCGCGCGCCGCTCCAGCTGCCGGTGCGGCCAAAGCCGGTGATCACCTCATCCGAGATCAGCAGGATCCCGTGTTTGTCACACAGCGCCCGCACACCGGGCATGAAGCTTTCATGCGGTGGAATCACCCCGCCCGCGCCCAGGATTGGCTCCATGATCATCGCGGCAATGGTGCCTGCCCCCTGAAAGGCGATCTCGTCCTCCAGCGCGGCCAGACACAGCTGCGCCAGCCGGGCCGGATCGGATTCGTTGAACGGGTTGCGATAGGTATAGGGGGCCGGGATGTGATAACAGCCGGGCAGCAGGGGTTCGTATTGCGTGCGGAAATTGGCGTTGCCATTGACCGAGGCACCAAAGGTATGGGTGCCATGATAGCCCTTTTTCAGCGACAGGGTTTTGACCCGCCCGGCATCCCCGCGCAGCTTGTGATATTGGCGGGCCAGACGCAGCGCCACCTCTACTGAATCCGACCCGCCCGAGGTAAAGAACGCCCGGCTCATCCCGTCGGGGGCAAAGAAATCGGCCAGCATCTCGCCCAGTTCGATCACCTGGTCGTTCGTGGTGCCCCGGAAGATCGAGTAATAGGGCAGCCGTTCCAGTTGTTCCGCGATGGCCTGTTTGATCGGCGCGCAGGAAAACCCAAGGTTCACGTTCCACAGCCCGCCCACGGCGTCCACGGTGCGGTGTCCGTCCACATCGGTGATTGTCACCCCGTCGCCGCCCACGATGATATCGGGCGGGTTGGCCTGGCTGTCGGCGGGATGGGCCATCGGGTGCCAGATGGTGCGGGCGTTCTTTTCCTTCAGGAAGTTGGAATCTTTCATGTGGGCCTCTTGGGGGCGGGGTCATGGTCTGACCGGATGTTGCGATACATAGGCGGAGAGACACCGCCCAGAGAGCCAGTGATCCAGGCCTGGGCATGGGCCAGGTGTTGGCATATTTCTGTTTGTTTTTCAGGGCTTTCGCGCAGGTTCGGAATGGCGATCGAAACCGCGCCGATCACGTTGCCCTCGGGGCCGAACAGCGGGGCCGCAACCGAGGTGACCTCAAGATCAAAGGCCTTGCCCAATGCGCTGAAACCGTTTTGCCGTGTCTGGTGCAGCAGATCGCGGATCGCCTGCGGGTCTGTGATGGTCTGCCCGGTGATGTCGCGCAGATCCTGTGATAGAATCTCAGATACAAATGACGCGTCCGAATAGGCCAAAGTTGCAATGCCCGATGCGGTGGCGTGCAGCGGCAGGGTTTCGGCCTCGTCAAAGGCAACCTGCGTGGCGTGAACCTGCGGGTCGGCGTGGTAGACGGGCGAAAGCGTCTGGCCCTGCAACAGGGAAACATGGGTCAGCTCGCCCACCGATTGGGCGATCTGCGTCACAATCGGCCGCAGAACCGAGCGCACCGGATGCGTTGCCTCGCGCACGCCCGACAGCCTGAGAATCGCCGGCCCCAAACGATAGGCGCGGGTCTGAGGGTGCTGCTCAAGATAGCCGTTTTCCAGCAATTCCGTCAGATGCCGATGCACGGTGGCCTTGTCCCGCCCGGCCAGCCGAACGAAATCGGTTAATCCGATCTCGGGCTTATGGCGTGAGAAAAAGTTCATTAACTCAAGGGCTTTGGTGATCGTTCCCAAGGGTGGCGGGCTCCGTTCGGCAGAATTTGCGGGTTTATCTGTCACGGATGTTGACAGAAAAGAAATCGCTGCGCAAGAATAAATGAAACCACTGGTTCACATAATGAACCTTTGGGTGGGCCAAAGCATCTGCCAGGCCCGGCAATATGTGCTGCGGCCCATTCCGATTGCGATCTGCACAAGGCTGAAACGAGGTGACCATGCTGGACCAATCCAAAATCGACGCGCTGCGGGATGCCCCTGTTCCGCCCGCGCAGCACGTGATTGACGGGGCGCTTTGCCCGTCGCTCGATGGTGCGGTGATGGAGGTGGTCTCGCCTCTGGATGGGACGGTGCTGACGACGATGGCTCGCGGAGGCCCCGCCGATGCCGAGGCCGCGATTCAGGCCGCGCGCCGGGCTTTTGACGATGGCCGCTGGGCGGATCTGCCCCCCGCCACGCGCAAGGCGATCCTGCTACGCTGGGCCGATCTGATTGAACAGAACGCGCTGGAACTGGCCGTTCTGGGGGTGCGCAATAACGGCACCGAGATCGGCATGGCGCTCAAGGCCGAACCGCTGAGCGCGGTGCAGACAATCCGCTATTACGCTGAGGCGATTGATAAAATTTACGGGCAGATCGCCCCCACCGCGCCCGGTGCTCTGGGCCTGATACATCGCGAACCCGTGGGCGTTGTTGGCGCGATTGTCCCGTGGAATTTTCCGCTGATGATCGCTGCGTGGAAACTGGCGCCGGCCTTGGCGGCGGGGAATACGGTGGTGCTGAAACCGGCCGAGACAGCCTCGTTAAGCTTGGTGCGTCTGGCCGAACTGGCCCTGCAAGCGGGCCTGCCTGCGGGCGTTCTGAATGTGGTTACCGGCCCCGGCGCGCAGGTCGGTCAGGCGATGTCTCTGTCTTATGATATTGACGTGATCGTGTTCACCGGGTCCGGCGGGGTGGGGCGGCGTCTGTTGGAAAATGCCGCGAAATCAAACCTCAAGCGGGTCTATCTGGAGCTGGGCGGCAAATCCCCCAACATCGTTTTCGCCGATGCACCTGATCTGGAAGAGGCCGCCAAAGCCGCCGTCAACGGGGCGTTCCGCAACGCGGGGCAGGTGTGTATTGCGGGCACGCGGCTGCTGGTGCAGCGCAGCATTCACGATGCGTTTGTCTTGCGTCTGACTCAGCTGGCCGAGGCGATGATCGTGGGCGATCCGCTGGACATGCGCTCGGATGCGGGCGCGGTGAACTCCGAAGGGCAGTTGCGGCAAAATCTGCGCTTCGTGGAGGACGCCCGCGCCGCCGGCCGTCAGGTCGTCACCGGCGGTCAGCGGATTTTGCAGGACACGGGCGGGTATTTCATGGCTCCGACCATCATCACCGGGGTGCAGGCCAGCGATCCTCTGGCCCAGCAAGAGGTGTTCGGCCCGGTTCTGGCAGTGATCGCCTTCGAGGATGAGGACGAGGCCATCGAGATCGCGAATGCCACCGATTACGGGTTGGCGGCGGGCATCTGGACGGCGGATCTGTCGCGCGCGCACCGGATGATTCGCCGGGTGAAATCGGGGCTGGTACATGTGAATACCTATGGGGGCTCGGACCTGACAGTGCCGCTGGGCGGTATGAAGCAATCGGGGAATGGGTATGATAAGTCTTTGCACGCATTCGATAAATTTCTGAATTTGAAATCCGCCTGGATTAAGCTGTAGGGGGGGCGCAGGATGGCTGAGCGTACAATTCTGATCGTGGGAACCTATGACACCAAAGAGGACGAGCTGCGCTATATCGCCGAGGTGATCCGAACGCAGGGCGGGCGCGTTGTGGCAATGGATGTCAGCGTTCTGGGCGATCCTGCTCAGCCTGTGGAGTATTCGAAACATCAGGTGGCCGAGGCGGCGGGGGGCTCGATCGCGCAGGCCATTGGCGGGGGGGATGAAAATTCTGCCATGCAGATCATGGCGCGGGGCGCGGCCCAGCTGACGGCGCACCTGTATGCCGAAGGGGCGTTTGACGGGGTGCTGGTTCTGGGGGGCACGATGGGCACCGATCTGGCGCTGGATGTGTGCAACGCGGTGCCTTTGGGCGTGCCGAAATACGTGGTCTCGACGGTCTCTTTTTCGCCGCTGATCCCGGCCGAGCGCCTGGCGGCGGATATTCAGATGATCCTGTGGGCCGGCGGGCTGTATGGGCTGAATTCGCTGTGCAAGGCGTCTCTCTCGCAGGCGGCGGGGGCCGTTCTGGGGGCTGCCCGTGCGGTTCAGCGGCGCGATGCCACGCGTCCGCTGATCGGCATGACCTCTTTCGGTAAGTCCTTTCTGACATACATGGTGCCGCTGAAACCCGCATTAGAGGCGCGCGGTTATGAGGTTGCCGTGTTCCACGCCACCGGGATGGGCGGGCGGGCGTTCGAAAATCTGGCCGCGCAGGGGGCGTTTGCCTGTGTGATGGATTTCGCCACACAAGAGGTAGGGAATTTCATCCATGGCTCGGCGCTTCATGCGGGTAAAACGCGGCTGACGGCGGCAGGGCGGGCGGGGGTGCCGCAGATGGTGTCTGCGGGGGGCTATGATCTGGTGGATCTGCCCGGATGGCAGCCGATGCCCGCCGCGCTGGAACAACTGGAGAGCCACGCGCACAACCGGCTGCTGACCTCGGTGGTTCTGGATGCGGGGGGGCGGCGCAAAGTGGCCCAGGCGCTGGCCAGGCGGTTGGCGCAGGCCCAGGGCCCATCGGTGTTTTTTCTGCCCACGGGCGGCACCCACGCCCTGGACGCGCCCGGTGCCGCGCTGTGCCATCCCGAGGGGTTGCAGGCGTTCGTGCAGGAAATGACGCAGGCCTGCCCGCCCTCGACGCAGCTGATTTCGCTGAAGGCACATATCAACGATCCCGCGTTTTCGCAGGCCGTTCTGGCGCAGTTTGATCGCTGGGTGGCCGAGGGGATTGTTCCGCGCCCTTAGCTGTGTTGCGGACAAACCCCTTGCCTCGTCTGACGTGTTGATCCACTCTGCCCGGCATTTGAAATCTTCTTTGTAAAGGGTGGTTTGGCCGAGGTTACGCCGTATCATCCGCAGATTTGGATGACGGGGTTGACACGGGCGACGAAGACAGCTCCGCGCAGGCGGGCTCGATTAAGCGATCTGATCACGCTGGGGCAGGTGCCACACGATCCGGTGCATCTGCGCGATCTCAAAGCGATGTCGGTGGTGGTGGTGCTGGCGACATTCTGTGTCTCGCTCAGTTATTTTCTGGTGCCTGAACGCTCGGATTTTCTGAAAATTTTCGACGGGGTGATCATCGGGGTCGAGCTGCTGTCCCTTCTGGCGTTCTGGCGGCTGCGTTCGGTCGAGGCGCTGTTTCGCATCTTTGTGCCGGCTTATCTGTCGCTGATGGGGTTCTTTGTGCTGCTCAATGGCACGCGCGAAGGCGATGTTCTGGCCTTTCTGGTGGTGCCCTGTGCGGCGGTTGTCGTGTTCGGGCCGCGTCGGTCTGTCCCGTGGTTCTGGCTGTGCCTGATCGGGGTTGTTGGACTGGCCATGCTGGATGAAATCCTGCCGCTGGTCAGTCTCGAGTCCGCCCGATCCGCAGTGAACCCGCAGGGGTATCTGTTCCACAGCCCGTGGAAAAAACCGCTGGGTCTGGTCGAGGGGATCGCCTTTGCTGCGGTCACATGCCTGCTGTATTTCCTGTTCCGTTCAGCTCATCGGCAATTGCGGCGGGCCAACATGGCCCTGGGGCGGGAAAAGCAGCAGGTCGATCGCCTGATGCGGGCGGTCTATCCCGATCATGTCATTGATCGGCTGAAAGAAAAGGACGCGCAGACCATCGTGGATCATGTTCCGCAGGCCAGCGTTCTGTTCGCGGATCTGGAGGGGTTCTCCAAGCTGGCGGACACCCAGACTCCTGCTGCTCTGGTGCGGATGCTGGACGTGCTGTTTGGCGAATTTGACCGGCTGACCCAGGCGCATGGCGCAGAGAAGATCAAATCGCTGGGGGATGGCTATCTTGCGGTTGCGGGGGTCAGTCAGGCCAATCCGGACCATGCGGCCGCCCTGTGTCAGCTGGGGGCTGAAATCGTGCGTGCGGTTCGGGATTTCGCACATCGCGAAGGGCTGGATCTGGGTGTGCGGGTGGGCGTGCATTCCGGCCCGGTGATTGCCGGGGTCATGGGGCGCACGCGGCCGCATTACGATATCTGGGGCGGCACGGTCAATCTGGCCCAGAGACTTCAGGCGACGGCCCCTCGGAACAGTGTGCAACTGTCCGGGCAGACTCGGGCGCTGGCCGGAAGGGCGCTGCAAGTCGAGGGCCCGCGGATGCTGACGCTCAAGGGGTTGGGCGAGGTCGCAATCTGGACGCTGCGCCCCTAGGTCTGGTGGAATCTGCGCCGGGGGCAGGTAAGGCATTCCCGACTTGTTTTCGGATCCGGGGATCGGACAATCTTAACCATCTGATAAAAAGATTGCACCGATGCCGACTGAAATCGCTCTTTCTCCGTCTCTTTTCGCCAATGGCGCGCTGCTGTTCTATGTGATCGGCCTGTTGATGCGCGAAGGGCTGTTGCTGCGGACCTTTCTGCTGGCCGGAACCGGGTGCTATCTGCTGTATTATTTCACCATCGCGGACACGCCCTTGTGGGATGCGATCTATGCCAGCACCTGCATTGCGATCGCGAATGTCTACTCGATTCTGCGGTCGGTCATGGATCGTTCGACGATCGGCATGTCGCACGACTATAAAGAGCTGTATGGGCATTTCCCAACCCTGACGCCGGGCCAGTTCCGGCGGATCATGCGTTGCGCCACCTGGCACGAAACCGAAGCCCCCCAAGAGCTGTGCCACCAGGGGTTTGAGCCCGAAGCGCTGTATTTCGTGCAAAAGGGCCCGGTCTTCCTCAGCCGCTCGGGGCAGAGAATACGCATTCAGCCGCAGCAGTTCCTATGCGAGATTTCCTTCGTTCAGGGGCGCGGGGCCGTTGCCAGCGCCTCGGTTCTGTTGGGGGCGGGGGCGCAGTATGTGCGCTGGGATCGCGCGCGGCTGTATCGGATGATGGATCGGTCCTTGCCTTTGGCGAATGCGGTTTCGGCGATGTTCAACAAGGACATGAGCCACAAATTGGCGCGCAGCTGGCCGCACAGCCACGCGCCGGTGCCGCCAGCGAAACGGCAGTCCGAGGCCCGACTTGTGTCCTGAACATGTGCCTTGAACATGTGGCCTTGCAGAAGCAGGCTCAGTCGATCACGGTTTCCTGGCCCGGTAAAATCTGAACCGGCACAGGGATTTCGGCGCCATCGAACAGCACTTCGTACCAGCCCGGTTTCAGCGGGATTTCCGCCCCGCCGGCTTGCCCCCGGCTGATCAGTTTTCCCTTCTGATACAGCGCGAATCCCAGCTTGCGGGTCTCGCGCAGCGCTGCCAGCAGATCCGCGCCCGAGTCGGCCTCGATAAAGATACCGCCACCGGCCTGCGCCCAGCTGTGGAACGTGGCGCGGTCAATTTCAGGGTCCAGAGCAAAGCTGACCACATCCACCTGCGTGTCGATACCCGCTGCACGCAGGGCCTGAATTTCCGCCAGCGGGTCGCCCTCGCAGGTTTCTTCGCCATCGGTGATCAGCAGGATGCTGGCGGGGCCTGTCCAATTGGCCAGATCCTGCCGCGCCGCCCTGAG
The DNA here is from genome assembly GCA_002708925.1 of Paracoccaceae bacterium. Lineage (GTDB taxonomy): Bacteria > Pseudomonadota > Alphaproteobacteria > Rhodobacterales > Rhodobacteraceae > Thalassobius. The sequence goes on along the minus strand of PAPN01000006.1, from coordinate 67,888 downwards.
CGAGGCGCCAATGGCGGTTTTTGCCTTGTTCTGTGGACGGATCAGCTGCACCTGGGCCTCTGTCTGGCTCAGATCGGCAGAGGGGGCGACGGCCAGGCGGGTCTGGCAGGATTCAGGTGGGCCGCCAAACACGCGCAAGCCCACGGACAGGGGCTGCTCTTTGGGGCTTTGGGCGGACAAACCGGCCAGAAAAGCGCTGACCGAGTCGCGCGCGATCTCGATCCGGCGGCGTCCGTCCAGCCGTCTGAGCATACTGCCCGAAGCGTCGAAGATAATCAGCATGGCAGCAGGGCGCGCGGCCGGGTCATCGTTCTGCGCGCGGGCCGTTTCCAGCACGCGCAGACGTCCGGGCTCAAGGCTGACCGGCTGCGCGCTGGCCGCGATCCGGTAAGATTTGGGGCCCAGCAGGCGGGCCGCGACACGGGCGTACCCGGTCGAAATATCCTCGCTGCGCAGCACGGGCCAGACCTCGCCGCCCGTCGCCCCCGCCCAGAAGGCCGCAGCATGTTGCGCGGTGGTCGGATCCTGCCACATCCCGCCCGAGCTGACCTTGATCACGTAAATCCGCGCGCCCGAGGCGGCCAGTTTTTGCGGCAACTCCCCATGATAATCGCTGTCCGCGTCGGTGATCAGCACGATCGCGCGGCTGCCCTCTTGATCTTGCAGTTTGTCGGCGGCGTCGATCAGGCTGGCCTCGGCTGTGCTGGTGCCCTCGCGGGGGTATGTGGCCAGGGCCTTGCGCAGCAGAACCGTGTCCGAGAACCAGTCCCGCGTCGCCCAATCACGCCCCAGAGCCCGGAAATTCACGCGGTCCCGGCCCGGTTGCAGCGCATCGGCGAAATCAATCACCCCGCGGCGGATCAGCGGCAGATACCCCAGCACCGAGGGGCTTTGATCAATCAGGAAAACCGTGTTGCGGCGGGACTCTTGGATTTCCACACGATAGTGCCCAGCCGTCAGGGCAAAGCTGTGCAGCGTGACCTGCGGATCGTCAGGGCGTTCGGACGGAAGCGGGTCAATACGCGTGCCCGTCCCATCCCTGAGCACCACGGTCGGCACAAATCCCGGCGCGCCCTGGGTGCGGATGTCCAGACGGGCGGCGGGCTGTGTGATTTCCAGGCTCCAGATGTCCTGATGCCTGGCGAATTCGACCTGTCCGGGCTGAAACTTGTCATTCAGCGGCAGCGGGCGCACGCGCTGCGCGCGCTGTGTCTCTGACCGGGGGGCAGGAGGCGTGCGCTGTGTCGCATACTGCCCGTAAGTGCCTAACGCGGATAGATAATCCTTGCCTTCGGGGCGTTCCAGAACCGCGATATGAGTCGGCAGGTGCAGCTGCGTGGTTTCCGGGTTTTGGGCCTGAAAACTGATGCGCAACCCGCGCAGAGGCAGCGTGCCGGGCCAGGGCAGCTGTATGATTTCTCCGGGTTTTGGGGCGGTTGGCAGCCCGATTGTAACGGGCTTGGCGGGGGCATCCAGCGGCGTGTTCAGCAGCGGCTGGACCACGGCAGTTGCTGCGAAATTCGGCGCATCGGGCAGGGTGTGCGGGTAGGTGAACTCCAGCGCTGCCAGCTGCGCAGAGCGGGTGTTCAGGAAGCTGAAAATCACGTTGTGATCGGCGGTGCCCTCGGGGGCGATCAGCTGGTTTGCCGGCTGGTCGGGCCGGATCGGAGCGTGCAGAAAACCGGGGCCCAGCAGATGCTGACGGCCGCCGCTGGCCCAGCCACCCAGCCTGCGATCGGCCAGATTGAGCGGCCCCAGCCCCGAATGGCCGGGCTGGGCGATGACTTCGAATCCGTTCACGGCGATCTGCCCGGTCGGAGGCCGCCGCCGATCCAGCGCTCGGAGCCGGACAAAACGCGCCATCCGGGGCCCGTCTGGCAATGTGTAATAGGCGGTTTGCCCCCACAGATCATGGGTGCCGGTCAGGGCCTCGGCCCAGCTTTGGCCATCGTGCGACAGATCGACAGCAAAGCGGTGCAACGCGTCCCCTGCCGCCAGCATCCGTGTGTCAATCGCGATGCCGGCCACGGGAAATTCCCGCCCCTCTGGTAAGGCCAGAACCGGGGCCAGACTGTGCGGGGCGTTGTTGGCGGACAGATAGGCCTCTTGGTCCACAGGGGGGGTGCCCTGCGCAATCACGCCGTTCAGCAGCACAGGAAAACCCCGCGCCTGCGCCGGGTTGCCGCGGGCGTAGTCTCCGGTTTCGTCAATCTGGGCCGTGTCGGTGGGCAGCCATCTGGCCCCCAGCGCGGCCTGAGCCAGGTTGATGCCACCTCGGAGCGCGTCGGGCACGTGTTTTGCCTGTGCCGGAGCCTGAGCGGGGGCCTCGGGCGTGGCTGCAAACGCCACAGGCGCAGACCCCAGCGCCTGCCCCTGCGCGTCGGTGATCGCCACAAACACGGGCAGTTTTCCGGCGTTCAAATCCGGCGCCGCAGCAAAGACCATGGGCACGGTTTGCACCTGCCCCGGCCCAAGCGTCAGGGCCTGAGCCGACAGGTGCAGCGCCGGATCGGCAGACCAGCCCTGCAAACGGCCCTGAATTTGCCGATCCGACAGGTTGCGGATCGTGACGGGCAACTGGCCGGACTGCGCAAAGCGCGAGAAAGCCCGAAGCGTCGGAGCAACCGCAGACATCTGAGCGGTCTCGGCGTCGCCAAACGGGTTCACATAGTCGATCGCAACGCTGTATTCGGCGGGGCTTGGGTCCAGCGGAAGCAGTCGCAAGACATGCTCGCCGGGGGGCAGCAGGACCGTTTTCTCCAGATGCGGGGCGGTGGCTTTTTCGCGGTGAAACCCGGCAGAAGAGGGCCGCCCGGCGCTGCTGATGTCCAGCTCATACCGCGCGCCCGCCGGAGGGCTGACGGTGACGCGCATTTCCGCCGCGCGTCTGAGGTAAAATCCGAAATGATCGCGGTCCCCGTCGCGCAGCGTACCAACCAGCGGTGTGCCAATCGTCAGTCGGCGGGGCTTGGCGGCGTCATCGTTCGGTTCGCGCTCGGAATTGGGCCGGGGCGGGCCAAGCGGTTTGGCCAGAACGCGATAGTCCCCAAGGCCGCGCAGGCTGATCTGCGCCGTCCCCGCCGGCAGATAGAGATCGCGCGCCGGTAAACGGGGCCCGTGACGGGCATTGCGCCGGATGTCTGCGGCTGTCTCGCCCAGGGCATCCGTCAGCAGAGCCTGGCTTACCCCGTCGCCCGTGACTTGCAGTCGCCACATCTGCGCGACATCCCCGGTCAGAAAGGCAAAGCTGTCGCGCTCTTCTTGGGTCAGGTGTCCCTGAACCAGAACGCGACCGTCCAGCGGCGGCCAGCTGGTCGGATCCTGGTTGGGTTCGGGGCGGGCGCGTTTGGGTATCGCGATTTCACGCGCACTCAGCCGGTAGCGCGTGCCCTCGGCGCGGCCACGGGACAGCACCAGATCGCCTGCCACGGTGGGCGCGATGTTCAGATCTGCGCCGGTCCAGCATTCCTCGCCCTGCGGTGCGTTCAGACATAGGCGCAGGGGGGCTTCGGCCTGTAGCGACAGCGCATAGCCCCTCTGATCCGGCAGGGCAGGCAATTGAAAGGTGTCGCGGTCCGATCCGTCCAGAATGGCCTGAATTGTCTTCCCCACGGGCAGGGGAGAGGGCCGGTTGTCATCCACCTCGTGCCCGGCGTCATCCGAGCGCGAAATTTGCAAACGCCAATGGCCGGGGTGGTCTGGCGGGGCGTTGCGCGCACGCAGGCAAAACTGTGCATTTTCAATAGGTTTCAGCCCGGTCAGAGCGATCCGCCCCTCGCCTGCGCGGCGGGCCAGTTCCTGGCCTTCTGCGGTTAGCCAGAGTTCAAGATGCTGCTGCGGCGCACCGATCAGGGCGATATCATGCACTTGCGGGCTTTCTGGCGTGCCCGCCGGCAAATCCGGGGTCAGGCACAGGCTGCCTGGCTGCGCGGCCCCGGCGCTGTCGGGGCCGATTTTCTGATCGTCGGTGACGAACACAGGCGCGGCCAGGCGGCGAATGCGCAGGCTTGTCCGTGTCTGGGCCATCGCGGCCAGCCCGATAAAATACGTCCCCGGCACCAGCAGACTGGGCCGCAGCCGCGCCACCCGGTCCCCCATCCCCAAAGAGCTGTCCGACAGCAGCACCTCCCGCTTGGTGGCCTGCCCCTTTTCATTCAGGCTCAGCCGGTTCAGCTCGATGGTCAGGCCGATCGGCTGCATCGCCTCGGCCGAGATTTCATACAGCGCGGTCGGATCGTCGGCGTCCAGCTGAAACAGGGCAGATCCGCTCAGATCGAGCTGCGTTTCATAGCTGCCATCTGGCGGCAGGGCGATGTGCCGGGCCGAAACCGGAGGCGTATCAGGCTGCGCGCCGGGCATGGCGGACAGATCGACAAGCCCCTCGGACAGGCCGGGCATGGGCAAAAGAGCGATCAGCAGGGCCGAGACAGCAATACGCATGATCACCGCCCCAGAACCGTGTTGCAGACGCCCTCGGTGGCGGTGCCGGGGATCAGCATGACCGAATCCAGAACGAATTCGAATGTCACGCCCACAGCCAGACCGCCAAGCGCGCTGAGCCCCAGGCCAGCGATGGCCACGCCGGCCCCGGCGCCGATGGCCCCGCCGGCGACGGCCAGCATACTGTTCCCGACCAGACAGCACCCCGTCATGTCGTCGTCGCCCGCGTAATTGGCCTGACAGTCATTCCCGCCCTTGATCGCAAAGGCCATCGCGATGCCCAGGCTGATGGCTCCGGTCAGATATTCCACGAATTCCGAGCCCCCGGCGGCGCTCATCCCCAGGATATGCCCGGTTGAGGGATCGAACCGCCACCAGCGCAGATCCGAATCCTGCCCCACCAGTAACAGCGCCCGCCCATGTTTCAGATCTGCGTTCATGCGATCCGTGGTCAGCGTGTCGATTGCGCGCCCCTCCAGCCAGTTTTTCAGATCGCCGGGGCTGCGCAGCACGGTTTCGACAGGGCCCTGCATCCAGAATTCCGAATTGTCCGAGGTGGAGAAGTATTGCTCGATCAGGGTTTCTTTCAGGCCCTGCCGCAGGGCCTGTTCGGGGGCGGCGATCAGGTGCCCGCCCGTTTGCTGCCCTTCTGCCTGTTGCGTGGCCGTCCCCTGCGTGCGCGCCAGCCCCATCACCGGCGCGTGCAGAATATCCATCCGCGTGACCAGCAGCCCGGCCTGGGTTGTCTGCTCGAAAGCGCGGCGCATACTGACGAAGGCCCCGGTGCGCACGGCGCGGGCCTGAGGGTGAAAATCGGGGGCCAGCATCTGCCCCAAAAAGGCCATGTCCGACCAGGGCATCGGGGACGTCCCATAGCTGATGGCCCCGGTTGCGATCAGCTCTTCGGCAGAAGTCTGTTGGCGCATCAGGGCTGCGTAATACGGGATCTGGCCAAGCGCCTGAGCCTGGCTGCGCAGCCCGGCAATCGTCCGCCACGCGCCGTTTTCAGCGCCGGTTCTGATGTCCACGATGCCTTCGAACGTGATATGAGAGCTGGCGGTTTCCGGCCTTTCATCGCGGAAATCGAACAGGCGGCGGGTCTCGTCCCGGCGGGGCAGGCCAGGGCCCCAGGTGCTGATGGTCAGCAGAGCGCCGGTCAGACGCGGGGCCCCTTGGCCTGGGGTGTTTTCGGGGGCTGAGGTATCGCTCAGAATGCCCTGCCCCCCTGCCAGCTTGCCTGAAATCGTCTGGAAAATGTCGGGGCCTGCGGCGGCATCCGCCGCTTTGACCGTCAGCCCCAACAGGCCAAAGGCGCGCGCGTCCGGCGCGGCCTGCCCATTCAGAACGGGCACGAAATAGGGGGCTTCCTGATCCGTGCCGACGGTGGCCGGGGAAATGCCGATGGTTAGTTGCCGCAAGGCTTGATTGGCCACCGGGGTCTCATAGGTCTGCATCAGGGATTCGCGATGCAAGCGCCCGGCCTCGTGGCGTTCGATATCCATGCGGACCGCGATTTTATGCAATTGCTCTTGTGGCACCTGATCGGCCAGATACGCGGTGGGCTGCACCTGCGGTGCGCGCAGCTTACCGAAGGCCGGATGCACGTCGATCCACGCGTCCGAGGGCGTTTCCCGATACCGTACCCACACGTAATTCCGAGCGATTTCAGAAAGATGCGCCTTCAGGTTTGGGGGGGCGTGCAGCTGGTTTTGATCCAGGGAGTGCTGCAAAAGACGCGCCTGGGCGTCGATGGTCTGACGGGGATTGTGGGATTGTCCGGCCAGCCGCGCGCGTTCGCGGGCCACCCAGCCAGCCCCCAGCGCAGGGGTCAGCAGCGTCTCTAGCCTGTCCTCGGAGATCAAAGGCGCGAATCTGGGGCGCGGGGCCAGAGCCTGCCCCAGCAAGCGCTGCGCATCCTCGGCAGATAGGGCGCCGCGCACCAGCTGGGCCTCGCCTGCCATGGTGTTGATCAGCCCGGCCAGCAGAACGGCCTGATCCCAGGACGAGCCGGCCTGCGCCGAAATCGTCCCCGAGGGGCCGCGCAAAACGCCCAGGTAGGGATCATAATGGATTTGCGTCCGGACGTGCTCGGCGGCGGCCGAAATCTGATAGTCCAGATGGTCGGCCAGGGCCTCGGGGTCGTGGAGATGCGCGGGGATACTGTCAGCGAGATCCCTTAGAATCTGGCTGTTCCGCGCGACGCGGGTTTCAAGATCGGGCGAGAGGGTGAAAGCCTGGCCGATATGCGGAAACACAAGGATCAAACAGGCCAAAATGGCCTTTGGAATGCGCAGCATTAAGGGCTCCAATCGAAATGGTTGCAGACCTTTCAGGGCAGTAATTGGCCTGCGTAAATGCCCATAGATAAGGGGGGCAGGTCCGGGCTTGTCAATTCAAAAATCCATTAAAAACATGGACCTATGGAAATCCATAGGTGTCAGCCGGCAGGGGCGGGGGCTGCCCGCGCGCGGCCTAAAGGCTGATTTCACCCGACATGATCGCCTTGGCCAGGGCCTCTTCTCGGGTGGCGGCCTCCAGTTTTTTGCGCGCGCCTTTCAGGTGCAGATCGACCGTGACGCTGGCCAGCCCGATCTGATCGGCGATTTGGGCCGTGCGCAGCCCTTGCGCCAGCCAGAGCAGGCATTCGCGTTCGCGCGGGGACAGGCATGAGGGCGGCGGGGCGGTCTGCGCCGCGCTTTCTTGAAAGGACTGATGCACCAGCAGCCCGGCCAGATGCAGCCCGGCCCCGTGTTCACGCAAGAGCGCCTCGTATTCCGGGCGGGGCAGGCACGAGCCGAAGTTCCAGCCGCCGAAATGCCCCGCATTGGCCCGCCGCACCGTGCAGGACACCCCGCTGCGCAGCCCGGTCTCGCCTGCCTGGCGGATAAATTCGGCCTCCTCCGCGGACAGCATATAGGCATTTTCCTGAACATAATCGCGCCCGGTGGGGACTGGGGCCAGGGTGTGGCAGGTCTTGAAAAAGGGGTCGGTGGCGGCCAGCTCTGCCTCTAGATAGTGGTCGGCCCACCAATCGGGCATGGCCGAGAAAATCATCGGCCGATCCTGCGGAGCCGAGGGGCGCAGGTACATATAGATCGGCAGATCGACTCCCAGCCCGGCCAAAAAGCCGCGTGCCAGATGCCATTTGCTGGCCAGATCAAGGCAATGATCCAGATCCGCGCGCAGAGCCAGCAGGGATTCGGCGCAGGGGGCGCTGGCCCCGTTCGGGCGAATGATATGATACCGGTTCTGCAATGCGCTCTCGGGGTTTCAGAAGTCCTGAACAGATGCGCCCGCAGTTTGTGGCGCGACGGGCCAAAGTCAACACGCAGGGCGGCATGGGGCGGCGTAAACGCCCGAATGCGGACAGTTTGCTAGACTGTTGCGAAAAAATTCTGCCTGACAGTAATTTTTTGCTTGCCCCCGGAATTGAGCCAGCCGCAACATCGCGTCACGTAAACAAAGGAAGCCGCCCTCCGTGAGCTATAAGATCGCGCTGAACCAACAGACCTGGGTGTTCGAGGGGCTGGCTCAGGTAATGGCCAAGGCGACGCCTGCGCGATCGGGGGATGCGCTGGCCGGGATTTGCGCGCGCAGCGATGTGGAACGGGTGGCCGCGCAGATGCTGCTGGCCGATCTGCCGCTGGATGTCTTTTTACAAGAGGCGCTGATCCCCTATGAACAGGACGAGGTCACGCGGCTGATTGTGGACACGCATGATACGGCCGCTTTTGCCCCCGTGGCGCATATGACGGTGGGCGCGTTTCGCGACTGGTTACTGTCGGATGCGGCGACGGGCAGTGCTCTGGCCCGTCTGGCGCCCGGCATTACCCCGGAAATGGCCGCCGCCGTGTCCAAGCTGATGCGCAACCGTGATCTGATCGCCGTGGCCCGCAAGATCGAGGTACGCAGCGGGTTTCGCACCAGTTTGGGGCTGCCGGGGCGGATCGGCTCGCGTTTGCAGCCGAACCATCCGTCGGACGATCTGCGCGGGATCGCGGCCTCGACGCTGGATGGGCTGTCCTATGGGGTGGGCGATGCGGTGATCGGCATCAACCCGGCGACGGATAACATCCCCACGGCCTCGGCCCTGCTGGATATGTTAGAGGAGCTGCGCACCCGCTATGACATCCCCACCCAGACCTGCGTTCTGACCCATGTGACCAACAGTTTGCAGATGATCGAGCGCGGCGCCCCCGTTGATCTGGTGTTTCAATCGGTGGCCGGTACGCAGGCCGCGAACGAGGGATTCGGCGTCACCCTGTCCATGCTGCAAGAGGCGCGCGCCGCCGCGCTGAGCCTGAACCGCGGCACCGTGGGCAATAATGTGATGTATCTGGAAACGGGGCAGGGCTCGGCCCTGTCGGCCAATGCGCATCACGGGGTGGATCAGCAAACGCTTGAGGCGCGCGCCTATGCGGTCTGCCGGGCGGTGGATCCGCTGATCGTGAACACGGTGGTGGGCTTTATCGGGCCGGAATACCTCTATGATGGCAAAGAGATCATCCGCGCGGGGCTGGAGGATCATTTCTGCGGTAAGCTGATGGGCCTGCCGATGGGCTGTGACGTGTGCTATACCAACCACGCCGAGGCCGATCAGAACGATATGGATGTGCTGATGACCCTGCTGGCCGATGCGCGCGCCCATTTCCTGATTGCCGTGCCGGGGGCCGATGACATCATGCTGAATTATCAAAGCCTGTCCTTTCATGACATTGCCTATCTGCGCAACAGTTTCGGGCTGCGCGCCGCGCCGGAATTCGAAGCCTGGCTGCAAGCGGCCGGTCTGGTGGATGAAAATNGCCGGTTGGGCTCGGGGAGCGGCGCGCTGCACCTGCTGGAGGGGCTGGCATGAGCGATCTGCCTCAAAAAGACCCCTGGGCGCGGCTGCGCGCGGCCACCCCTGCGCGGATCGGGCTGGGGCGCAGCGGGGCGGGATTGCAGACGGGCACCAATCTGGCGTTTCAATTCGCCCATGCCCGCGCGCGCGATGCGGTGCACCGGGCGGTGGATCCGGTGGCCCTGGCGCAGGAGCTGGCCCCGCATCCGGTGATCCAGCTGACCAGTGCCGCACCGGACCGGGCCACCTATCTGCGCCGCCCGGATCTGGGCCGCATGTTGTCCGCAGACAGTCAGGATAAGCTGCGCGGCTATGAAAAGCCCGATGTGGTGTTTGTCATCGCGGATGGGCTCTCGGCGGATGCGGTGCAGGCCCATGCTGTGCCGGTGGTGCGGGCCTCGGTCCGGGCTATGCCCAAGATACAGATCGGCCCCATCGTCATCGCCACCCAGGCGCGTGTGGCCATCGGGGATCAGATCGGCGCCGCCCTTGACGCGCGTCTGAGCATCCTTCTGGTGGGCGAGCGTCCGGGGCTGACCGTGGCCGACAGCCTGGGGGCCTATCTGACCTATGCGCCGATGCCGGGCCGCAAGGACAGTGATCGCAATTGTCTGTCAAATATCCACGGGCAGGGCGGGCTCAGCTATGGCGAGGCCGCGCACAAGATCGCCTGGCTGACGCGCGAGGCATTGAAACTGGGCCTGACAGGCACCGGCCTGAAAGAAGAGGCAGGCCCGGCCCTGCCAGCCTGAAGCCTCCTTTCGCGACGTCAGGACAGCGCCTTGCCAAAGCGCTGCCGCGCAACCCGCAGCGCCGCNGTGAAAATCAGGTAATAGACCCAGGTCACCAGCACGGCGGGCTGATCGCTGATCAGGTAAATCACCCCGATCGCCGGCCCCGCCAGCAGCGTGTTCCACAGGGCGAAATCCGAAAGTTTGCGTTCAGGGATGGTTAGGCGGGCCTTGCTGTCCTGATAGGTCAGCAGCCGCGGAAACACAAAGAGCAGCGCCCCCACCGCCATCACCCATACCGCATCGGTCAGCGCGGTAGCAAAGAACACCGGGGTGGAGAACCGCAGCAGGGACATCTGGAAAAAGGTCATCATTTTGAACTCTTCGCGGGTCAGCAGGTTATGCGCCAGAATGGCCGCCCCCAGCAGCGCCAGCACCCCCCAGAAGGCCGGCATTCCCAGCAGCCCCAGCACATAGCCCATCGTCAGAACCGTCCCCAGCCGGACCAGCACAAAGGCGGGATAGAAAGGTTTGGGATAGTCCACCTGGATCCGGCGGCGCGGGGTGCTGTCATGGCGCAGCCCCCAGGTGTCATTCATCAGATAGCCCAGCTCATATACGGAAATGAACGCCAGATAGCCGGTGAAATACAGCGTCAGGATCAGCCCCAAGGAGGCCTCGGTCAGCCCCGCCGTCAGGATCAGCCCCGGCGCCCACAGTGTCAGCGCGTTGAATCCGAACCCGCGCAGCCCCTTCATCCGTGAAAAATAGGCATACAGGAACGGCACCAGCAGGATGGCGTGGTTGCGCTCAGTAATAAAGGGTTTCGGCATCGGGATAGGCCTCCATCCAGGGTTTGGGGTGTCGAGGCGCGACCAAAATGGCCAGATCGGCGGCCCGGATCAGGTCAGTGTCGCTTTTGTTATCGGTCATCACGGCCAACGCATCGAAAGAGCAGACAGCCTGAACGGCGCGCAGTTTGTGGCCCTTCAGATCGGTGGTCAGGCGGCCCGTGCAGATGTCCCCGTCAAAGGCCAGCGCCGAAGCGACCCAGGGCAGGGATTTCGCCTGGGCGATGGCAGAGATCACCACATCCAGACTGTTCGAGGCCAACATTACCTGCCAGCCCTGGGCCTGCATCCGGGCCAGCCGTGCGTGCGTTTGCGCGATCTGGCGGGTCGCTTCCAGATGGGCGGCATAGGCCTGCGCGCTTTGGGACAGCGCGGGGCGGGGCTGCCCCTTCAGGCAACGGATATAGCCCTGGCGGAACAGATCGCGGCGCAGCGCCTTGCCCAGGGCGATCACGGCCATTCTGAACGGGGATTGGCGCAACGCTTCCAGCAGGCGAAACCGCCAGGGTCGGTGCCCCGTGCGCGCCGCATGAAACCGCACGAACCCGGCGGTCGTGTTATCGGGATACAGCGTGCCGCACACATCGACGGCCAGCAGCCGCGCGCTCATGTTGCCAGGGCCTTGTAGATGTCGAAATAGTTGCGCGTTGCGCGTTCCAGCGAAAACGTCCGGGCCGAGCCGGCCTTGATCTGATCGCGGCTTAGCAGATCGCCGGCCATCAGATCGGCGCAGGCGGCTATATCTGCGTCTGTTTCTCTGCGCAGAACGGCGCCGTTCTGGCCATCGGTCACGATACGCTCGATATCGCCGATCCCAAAATTCGACACAACGGGCAGCCCGCAGGCCAGATACTCGCCTACCTTGGTGGCCGACACCCCCAGGCTGGAGCGTGTGCTGACGATAAAAGACAGCCCCATATCGGCGGCATTCAGCAGGGCGGGCACCTGATCGTGCGGTACGCGGGTGCAGATCAGCTCGTCTTCGGACAGGGAAATGCCGATGTCGCGGGCGGCGGCAATATGCTGGGCCGCTGTGTGATTGCCGATGAACAGCATCCGGCAGGGGCCTTTGCGCGCGCGCAGCGCAGCATAGAACCGATAGACCAGATCCATCCGATAGAGCCCGCTGGCCGAGCCCAGATAGCTAACCACCGTTTCTGCCGGCGCAATGCCCAGATGCTGGCGTGTGGCGGCGCGCAGGGCCGGGTCATGGCGGAAATGGCTCTGATCAACGCTGCACGGGATCACATGCACGGGCGCCCCGCGATAATCGGGGTGGGATTGCACCACGGCCTGCGCATCCTGGGTAAGCACAACGATGGCGGCAGCGCGCTGAAAGGCCATGCTCTCTAATTTGCGAAACCGCCCGATCAGCGCGCGGCCCTTGGGAGAGGCAGGATCCCAGAACCCGCCCTCGATCCGCTGGTCGATCCAGAACCCGCGCATGTCGAAAATCCATGGCAGCCCGTGACGCCGCGCCGCCGCCAGAATCGCGGGCAGGGGCATGTAGCTGCGGCAATGCAGCAGGCTGGGACGGTCGCGCCGGATCATCCGGTCCAGCCGATTGGACAGGCGAAACGGCATGGCCAGCCGGTCCAGCCGCGCCCAGGGGCCGGTCTTGCGCCAGATGGGGCGATGGGCGATGCCGCTGTTTCGAATGCCCTGTACCTGTGCCGGGTCTTGCCAGTTCTGGCGGTTTTCCACGGTCAGGGCCGAGACGGCGACTCCGTTGCCGATCAACCCGGACAGATAGGGCATGACCTGCGCCTTGCCGATATGATCTGCCAGCCCGTTATTGCTGACGAAAATCGAGGAAATCTGCGGCATCAGGGGCAAAGTCCTTTGGGGGCTGCGGGCGTGCTATGGCATTGATAAGAGAGGCCCCAGGCCCGAACAAGGTGTTTCTGCCCCCTAAGCCAGAAGCGCGGCCAGCCCCATCGCGGCCAGCAGCAAAAACAGCGTTGTCAGCCCCAAAACGCGCAAGGCGGTGTGGCCGGTGCGGAAAATCTCTTGGACATTGGACAAAAGCCCGATGGCCGCAATCGAGACATAAAAAATGCTGCGCGCGCCGTGGGATGCGCCCGCCGTCAGCCAATCGGGCACAGGCACCAGGCTGGCCAGAATGGCCAGAGCGATAAAGACCACGACAAACCAGGGCAGGCGGATCGCGCCTTTGGTGGCGCTGCGCCGGGCCAGCATCACGGAAAGCGTCAGCAACACGACAGGCAGCATGGCCACGCGGATCATTTTGGTCAGGACCGCGATCTCGCCCACCTCGTCGGATACCGAATAGCCCGCGCCGACAACCTGCGCGACGTCATGGATGCTGGCCCCCAGAACGAAACCCTCCTGTGCGGCGTCAAAGCCCATGGTCTCTAGCAGTACGGGATAGGCGACCATGCCCAGCGTGGAAAAGGCCGTGGCGGTCAGCACGATTGTCATGGTCTGGCTGCGGTGCTCTTTCATGCCCGGCAGCAGCGATGAAATGGCCAGCGCCGCCGAGGCCCCGCAGATCGACACGGCCCCCGCCGCGACGGTGGCAACAGGCAGGGGCCAGCCCGCGCGCCGCCCGATCGCGATGCCCACCCCCATGGTGGCACCCAGCAGGCCGATCACGCTTAGCACCGCCCACAGGCCCAATTGGGTAAAGGTTGTGGCGGTGATCGACAGGCCCAGCAGCGCCACGCCGATCTTCAGCAAAGAGGCGGCTGTGAACTCCAGCCCCGGACGAATGCGCGGATCCTGCGCCAGAAAGGACATGGCGATCCCAAGCAGCAGCGCAAAAGGCATGACCGGCGCGCCATACCGCTGGCTCAGCGACAGCGCGGCCAGGCAGATGATCACCGACAGCCCCAGCCCCGGCGCGATCTCGCGTATCCGGGCCAGACCATCGCGCGAAAAGGGCAGAGTCATGAAACGCGTCCTTTTGGATTGTCTGGAGGCAGACTAGCCAACATGGCGCCACGGGCAAGGGCCCGAAAACGACGGTTTCCACGCAGTCGCGGCGCGCTTAGCTGTCTGCGCGGGGGCTGCGCCCGGTCCATTTGCGATAGGCGCGGAAAAAGGCACTGGGCTCGCTATAGCCCAGCTGGCTGGCGATGTCGGCCACGCTATGCCCCGGCTCGGCCAGCAGTTTTTGCGCGCGGGCCAGGCGCAGATCGTCCTTGATGGCCAGATAGCTCTGCCCGTCGGCCCTAAGTTGTCTGCGCAGCGTGGCCGGAGACAGTTTCAGCCGCCCGGCCAGCGTCTCGAAATCGGGCCATTCGGCGGGGGGGCGGTCCGACAGATGCTTGCGCACGCGGATGGCCCAGCTTTGATCGTGACGGAACCGGACCAGAATATTCGCCGGTGCCTCGCTTAGAAAGGTCCGCAGCGCCGGATCGTTCCGAATGACGGGCAGGCTTAGATGTGCGGCGTCGAAACGCAGCATGGTTTCGGGGGCATCGAACCGGACAGGCGCGCCAAAGAAATGCAGGTATTCGTGCCGGTGCGCTGGGGCCGGACAGGCAAATTCCAGCCCGCGCAGGGGAATACGCCGCCCGACCAGCCAACAGGTGACCCCCATCAGCAGCAGCCAGTAGGTCCGATAGGCAAAAGCGGTTCGGGGCACCTGGGCGGACAGCGAGATCCGGGCCTCGCCCTCACGGATGTGCAGGCTGCCGCGCGGATCGTCCAGCACCACGTTCAGAAAGCTAAGCGCCCGGTGCAGGGCCTGTTTCAGGGTTCGGGTGTGCAGCACCGCATGGCACATCAGAGCAAAACTGCCAGGGCGCATGGGGCGGGCGGCCAGGCCGAAAAACTCATCCTGCATATCCTGGGCAATCTGCCACCAAAGCTGACCGTACAGCAGGTTTGACACGGGGGTTTGTACCGGATCGCTCAGGCGTAGCCCGCGCAGAATGGGGCCCGGATCGCGCCCCGCCTGCCGCAGGCAATGCAGGGCATCCTCGACAAAGACGGCAGAGATCTGGGTGGCGGACATGGGGTACATGTACTGGCATTTTCGATCAGTAATCAAGATCATATGCGTCATTGTTTGCCACTCAGTTGCGGCTAATCTGGCGCCAAAGGGATGGAGGATTTGCATGAAAATCGAAGGAAAGGTGATCCTGATCACCGGCGCGGGATCGGGCTTGGGCGCAGCGGTGGCCGAGATGGTCACCGGGGCGGGCGGCCGCGTGGTGCTGGCGGACATCAACGCATTGGCGGGCGCAGCGATGCAAGAACAGCTGGGCACGGCGGCGAAATTCGTCAAAACCGATGTCACCAGGGACGAAGACGGGCGCGCGGCGGTTGCGGCGGCTCTGGATGGGTTCGGGCGGCTGGACGGGCTGGTCAATTGCGCCGGGATTGCGCCGGGGGAAAAGATCGTGGGGCGCAAGGGCGCGCATGATCTGGACACGTTCGCGCGGACGGTTTCGATCAATTTGGTGGGCAGTTTCAACATGTTGCGCCTGGCAGCCGAGGCAATCGCCCAGCAAGAGCCCGACGTGGGCAAAGAGCGCGGGGTGATTGTGAACACGGCCTCGATTGCGGCCTATGACGGGCAGATCGGACAGGCGGCCTATGCGGCCTCGAAGGGTGGGGTGGCCTCGTTGACGCTGCCTGCCGCGCGTGAGCTGGCGCGCTCGGGCATTCGTGTGGTGACCATCGCGCCGGGGATTTTCGCCACACCGATGATGGCCGGAATGCCAGCCGAGGTGCAGGACGCGCTGGGGGCCTCGGTGCCGTTCCCGTCGCGTTTGGGCGATCCGGCGGAATATGCCAGTATGGTGCGGCACATTTTCGAAAACCGGATGCTGAACGGCGAGGTAATCCGGCTGGACGGCGCGCTGCGCATGGCGGCCAGATAATCGCAGATAAGGAAGAATGACATGACAGATCCAATCGTGATTGTGGGGGCGGCGCGCACCCCGATGGGCGGGTTCCAGGGGGATTTCGCAGGGGTCGAGGCCTCGGTTCTGGGGGGGGCGGCGATTTCGGCCGCTGTGTCCGGCGCGGGGCTGTCGCCCGAGGATGTTCAGGAGGTGGTGATGGGCTGCGTTCTGCCAGCCGGCCAGGGCCAGGCCCCCGCGCGGCAGGCGGCCCTGAAGGGCGGGCTGCCCCTGTCTGCGGGGGCCACCACGGTGAATAAGATGTGCGGCTCGGGGATGAAGGCGGCGATGTTCGCGCATGATCTGCTGCGGGCGGGCAGCGCCGATGTGATGGTGGCGGGCGGCATGGAAAGCATGACCAACGCCCCGTATTTGCTGCCGAAAATGCGAGATGGCGCGCGGATCGGGCATCAGCAGGTGATGGATCACATGTTTCTGGACGGGCTGGAGGACGCCTATGACAAGGGCCGCCTGATGGGCACCTTTGCCGAGGATTGCGCCCAGTCCTATCAGTTCACCCGCGAAGAGCAGGACAGTTTCGCCATCACCTCTTTGACCCGCGCGCAAAAGGCGATCGAGGACGGCAGTTTCTCCGCCGAGGTCAGCCCCGTGACGCTGAAAACCCGCAAGGGCGACGTGACGGTCAGCATCGACGAGCAGCCGGGCAAGGCGCGTCTGGACAAGATCCCGATGCTGAAACCGGCCTTTCGCAAGGACGGCACGGTGACGGCGGCGAACGCGTCCTCGATCTCGGATGGGGCGGCGGCTCTGGTGCTGATGCGCCAGTCCGAGGCCGAGCGGCGCGGCCTGACCCCGCTGGCGCGCATCGTCGGGCACACCACCCATGCTCATGCGCCGAACCTGTTCCCGACGGCGCCGATTGGCGCGATGCAGAAACTGTCAGACAAAACCGGCTGGGCCCTGGGGGATGTGGATCTGTTCGAGATCAACGAGGCCTTCGCCGTGGTCGCCATGGCCGCGATGAAAGAGCTGGACCTGCCGCATGACAAGGTGAACGTGCACGGCGGGGCCTGTGCCCTTGGCCATCCGATTGGTGCCTCGGGGGCGCGGGTGATGGTGACGCTGCTGGCCGCTTTGCAAAAATACGATCTGAAACGCGGCGTGGCCTCGTTGTGTATCGGCGGGGGCGAGGCCACGGCCATCGGCCTGGAAAGGATCGCGTGATGCTGCTGGACGAAACCACCGAAATGATCCGCGATGGGGTGCGGGCCTTTGCTCAGGAACAGCTGGCACCGGGGGCGGCGCAGCGCGACCGCGATCACGCCTTTCCGCGCGCCGAACTGGCGCAGATGGGGCAGCTGGGTTTCATGGGGATGCTGGTGCCCGAGGAATTCGGCGGCTCGGACATGGGCATGGTGCCCTACGCGCTGGCGCTTGAGGAAATCGCCGCTGCCGACGGGGCCTGCTCGACCATTTTGTCGGTGCACAGCTCGGTTGGGTGCGTGCCGATCCTGAAGTACGGCACCGACGATCAGAAGAGGCGATTCCTGCCGAAAATGGCTGCGGGCGAATGGGTGGGCGGCTTTGCCCTGACCGAGCCGCAGGCGGGCTCGGATGCGTCGGGGCTGAAAACCCGCGCGCGGCGGGATGGCGATCACTATGTGATTGATGGGGCGAAACAATTCATCACCTCGGGCAAGAACGGCGACGTGGTGATCGTGTTCGCCGTCACCGATCCGGAGGCGGGCAAAAAGGGCATTTCCGCCTTTATCGTGCCCACCGATACGCCGGGCTACGAGGTGGTCTCGGTCGAGCATAAACTGGGGCAGCACAGCTCGGATACCTGCGCGCTGGCGTTCAGCAATATGCGTATTCCGGTGGAAAACCGGCTGGGCGCCGAGGGCGAAGGCTATAGGATCGCGCTGGCCAATCTGGAGGGCGGACGGATCGGTATCGCCGCGCAGGCGGTGGGCATGGCGCGGGCCGCCTATCAGGCCGCGCGGGACTATGCGCATGAACGCATCACCTTTGGCAAACCGATTATTTCGCATCAGGCGGTGGGGTTCAAACTGGCCGACATGGCCACCCAGATCGAGGCCGCGCGCCATATGGTGCTGCACGCGGCGCAGCTGCGCCAGGCGGGCAAACCCTGCCTGACCGAGGCCTCGATGGCCAAGCTGTTTGCCTCGGAAATGGCCGAGAAGGTCTGCTCGGACGCGATTCAGATTCACGGGGGCTATGGCTATCTGGCCGATTACCCGGTCGAGCGGATCTACCGCGATGTGCGCGTCTGTCAGATCTACGAAGGCACCAGCGAGGTGCAGCGCCTGGTGATCGCGCGCGGGCTGTAATCAGACCGCGACGGGCCGGTCCAGCCCCTGCACCAGCTTGGGCCCGCGATGGCGCAGATGCTCTAGAAAACTGGCGATATGCGCGATTTCGCGGGCCTCGCGTCGCCAGCACCAGACGAAATCGAACTGCGCAGGCTGGCCGGAGTTGCAGAGCAGCTGGCTGACCGGGCCAGAGGCGTCGCCGATCTTGGCGCGGGGCAGAATGCCGGCCCCCAGCCCCAGCCACGTCCATTCCTGAATAACCGGATAGCTGATCGCATAGCCCGGATACACGGGCAGCGCCGCGCCATCGTCCTTGAACAGGGCCTGAAGCGAGGCATTCAGCCCGCAGCCTCCGCCCGTCAGGATCACCGGGGTTTGGGGGATGTCCGCCAGCCGCAGGGGCGCGGGTAGCGCGCTGCCGTGCTGTGGCAGATAGACCAGCGGATCGCTGTAGAAGCTTTGGCGCTCCAGCATGTCGGGCACGACGCGTTCGGGCAGGACCGCCAGATCAATCGCGCCATTTGCGATACGCTCGGACAGATCGTCCAGCAGGCATTCCTTGTAGAAGATGTCCAGCGGGCCGTGCAGGCGCTGAAACGGTTGGGTCACAGCGGTGACCATACGCATGTCCACAAGCGGAGAAATCCCGATACGCAGCAGTTTTTGCTGCGGGTTATGAAAGCTCTGCGCGGCACTGGCGGCTTCGGATTGCGCGGTCAGGATGGCCTGTAGATAGGGCAGCATATGGCGGCCAAAGGGGGTCAGATCCACCTGGCGTGTGGTGCGGGTGAACAGTTTGCCGTTCAGTTGGGATTCAAGCTGAGCCACGGCATTGGACAGGGTTGGCTGGGTCGCGTTGCACTCTGCAGCCGCCTGGCTGAAGGACCGGGTGCGCGCAATCGCGCAGACGAACTGAATCTGTCTGAGCTTCATGGCGCAAGCTTAATTCATTCAACTTATCTATCAATCATATTTTTTCATATGATTTCTCTTTTTCTGGCGCGCGGCCCAGGATGCTGTCATTCAAAACGTATCAGGAGACTGAAATGAAACGGAAATTCTTGGGTTCAGTGGTGGCGCTTGCCTTGGCCGCCCCTGTCTATGCGGGGGAAATGCTTAGCGATGCGCAGATTATTGGCATCTACAGTCAGGTGAATAGCTTCGATATCGAGACGGCCTTGCTGGGCGAGCTCAAAGGCCATTCGGACGATGTGCGCGCGATTGGCAGCATGGTGTCGGGCGATCATTCGGGGGTGCGTCAGGCGATCCATCAACTGGCCAGTGAGATGGGGGTTCAGCCCGTTCTGCCCCCCGCCCGGATTGAGGCCGCGCAGGATCATGACACCGTGATCATGCAGTTGCGCGGGCTGGAGGGCGCGGCCTTCGATGCGGCCTATCTGCGGCACGAGATCGCCTTTCACACCGCCGCGATTCAGGCGGTCGAAGGCCTGCTGATCCCCGAGGCCGAGGATCCCCGTCTGCGGGCGCATTTCCAGGCCGTCCTGCCGGCGTTCTACCATCATCTTGAGGTGAACCAGAAGGCCGCAGGCACGCTGGGTGTTTCGGTGGACTGACCGATTGTCCGCGCCGGGCCACCCGGCGGGGGCATTCAACACGGCAGAAGATTTCCCACAAAGGGGCTGGACGCTTTCCGGAGGATGCGGCGCCCGCGCGGATGGGTGCGGCCCAAGAACGGCCCAGAAGCAGGCCGCGGCTTTCGCTTCGTTGGAACCTGCGCTAGCCTGCCCGGACAGGAGAGCGAGGAAACAGCCATGGAAATGAATGACGAACGGGTGATCCGGGCGGATCGCGACACGGTTTGGGCCGCATTGCTCAGCCCCGAAGTTCTGAAAGAATGCGTATCCGGCGCACAAGAGGTCACGGGCTCGCCCGAGGAGGGGTTCGCAGCCACGGTGGTGCAGAAAGTCGGCCCGGTGAAGGCGACATTCAAAGGCACGGTCACCCTGTCCGATATGATCCAGGGCGAAAGCCTGACCCTCTCGGGAGAGGGCAAAGGCGGCGCGGCTGGCTTTGCCAGGGGCGGTGCTCGGGTGACGCTGGCGGATGTCGATGAGGGGGCCACGCGCCTGACCTATGCGGTAGAGGCCAAGGTCGGCGGCAAGCTGGCGCAACTGGGCAGCCGCCTGATCGACAGTTTCGCCAAGAAGATGGCCGACCAGTTCTTTGAGCGTTTCCAAGAGGCGCTGGAGGGGGCCGAGGACACGGACGTGCCTGCCGCCGATGACGAGAAACCCAAAGGCTGGTTTCGCAAACTGCGCGGCAAATAAGCCACGCTTTTCCCGGATTGCGTGACGGAACCGAAAATTCTGGGGCGGGCCGGGGGCAGTTTGCCGCTGCGTGCCTTGTTTGTGACGCCCGAGCATTCTAAATGGGCCTTTATGAAGCGTTTCATTCCTTTTCTGAAGTCGCCGCCGCGCGTGGCGGTGCTGCGTTTGTCTGGTGTGATCGGCACGGGGCGCGCGCCGCTCAATGATGCCGTCCTGGCCCCCGTGATCGAGCGGGCCTTTCGCAAAGGGAAACCCCAGGCCGTTGCGCTGATCATCAACTCGCCCGGTGGCTCGCCCGTGCAATCGGCGCTGATTGCCGCCCGAATCCGCCGTCTGTCCGAGGAAAAAGACATCCCCGTTCATGCGTTTATCGAGGACGTTGCCGCCTCGGGCGGGTATTGGCTGGCCGCCGCAGCGGATCAGATCTGGGCGGATTATGGCTCGATTGTCGGATCCATTGGGGTGATTTCATCGGGCTTTGGCGCGCATGAATTCATCGCCAGACACGGGATCGAACGGCGGGTCTATACCTCGGTGAAATCCAAATCCATGCTGGACCCGTTCAAGCCCGAAACCCCCGAGGACGTGGACCGCATGAAGGAAATCCTGGGCGACATGCACAAAGGGTTTGAAACCTACGTGCGGCCCCGCCGCGCGGACCGGCTGAGCGATAACCCTGACCTGTTTACCGGCCGCGTCTGGCTGGGCGAAAAGGCGCAGGCGCTGGGGCTGATCGACGGGCTGGCCCATGTCGAACCCAAGCTGAAAGAGCTATATGGCGAGAAGGTCAAATTCCTGCGCTACGGCCGCAAACGCGGGCTTTTGCAACGCTTCGGCGCGCAGCTGACCCAGGATGCCCTGGCCGGGATCGAGGAGCGCGCGGCCTATGCGCGTTTTGGCCTCTGACGTGATTTTCAAGATCATCTCTTTTTTTCTGATCGGCATGGCGGTGCTTGCCATTTTTGGAAAGATGCGCTTTCCCGGTCAAAAGAAACTACAATCCGCCCGCTGCCCCGATTGCGGCCGGTTCAAGATCGGCAAGGGCCCGTGCCCCTGCCGCAAGGGAGTGCGCTAAGACATGGACTGGCTGTTTGCTGCTGTGGGGCTTGTGATCCTTCTTCTGGCGGGGGATGCGCTGGTCAAAGGGGCTGTGAACCTCAGCTTGCGTGTGGGTATTCCCGCGCTGATCGTCAGCCTGACGATCGTGGCCTTCGGCACCTCGGCGCCGGAGTTGCTGATCTCGATCACGGCGGGGCTGGAGGGCGTGCCGGGCATTGCCCTGGGCAATGTGGTGGGGTCGAACACGGCGAATATCCTGCTGGTGCTGGGGGTGCCTGCGCTGCTGGCAACCATGCACACCGGCGCCTGCGAATCCCGCAAAAGCTATGTGATGATGCTGGCCGGTTCGGTCCTGTTTATCGGTCTGGCCTTTCTGGGAGAGTTCAACATTGCCACCGGCCTGATCCTGCTGGCCGCGCTGGCCCTGGTGTTGCTGGATGCGGTCCGTGATGCGCGCGCGCACCGGGCAGCGGGGCAGGATGCCGAGCTGGAAGAGCCCGAGGGCGCCGATCCCGACATGCCCTGGTGGAAAATCTGCATGTTCCTGGCGCTGGGTCTGATCGGCCTGCCACTGGGGGCGCAGCTGCTGCTGGAGGGCGCTGTGAATATCGCCCGCTCTTTTGGTGTCAGCGAAACCGTTATTGGGCTGACGCTTGTGGCCCTTGGCACGTCCTTGCCCGAACTGGCGACAACCGTGATGGCGGCGCTGCGCCGGCAGGCGGATGTGGCGCTGGGGAATGTGATCGGGTCGAACATGTTTAATCTGCTGGCGATCATCGGGATTGCCTCGCTTGTGGCGCCGATCCCCGTGGATCCTGCATTCCTCAGGTTCGATTTGTGGGTGATGCTGGGCGCGTCGGTGCTGTTGTTCCCCTTCGTGTTCATGAAGCGCGATATCACGCGGGCCTGGGGGGTGATCTTGACCGGGCTGTATCTGGCCTATGTAATTGTGGTGTTGATCTGACATTGAAGGAAAGCGGATGCCTCTTGCCTTAGTGACCGGCGGCGCGAAACGTCTGGGCCGCGCCATGTCCGAGTATCTGGCAAAACGCGGCTGGGATGTCGCGGTGCATTACGCCAGTTCCGAAGAGGCCGCGCAGGATACTGTCGCGGTCATTCAGGCGATGGGCCGCCGGGCCCACGCGTTCCATGCGGATCTGCTGGACGAGGCGCAGGTTCATGCGCTTTTGCCGGTTGTCGCCGCGCATTTCGGCCAGCCTGTGACCTGTCTGATCAACAATGCCTCGATCTTTGAATATGACCGGCTGGAGACCGCCAGCCGCACCAGTTGGGACAGGCATTTCGAATCCAATCTGCGCGCGCCTTTCGTGCTGACTCAGGCCATGGCGCAGCATATCCCCGAGCCCGCCCTGGATGCCGCCAATGAACCCGTGGCGCAGGGGTTGGTGATCAATATGCTAGATCAGCGCATCCACAAACTGACGCCCGAATTCATGACCTACACGCTGGCTAAAATGGGGCTGTGGGCCTTTACCCAGACCGCCGCGCAGGGGCTGGCACCGCGCGTGCGGGTGAATGGGATCGGGCCGGGGCCGACCTTGCAAGGCGGTCGGCAGACGGCTGAACATTTCCAGAAACAGCGCCAGAACACGGTCTTGCAGCGCGGCGCAAACCCGGACGATATCACTGCGGCGCTTGGGTTTTTTCTGGATTCCCCGGCGGTCACGGGGCAGGTGATCTGCGTGGATGGCGGCCAGCACCTTGGGTGGAAAACCCCCGACATTCTGGGCGTCGAGTAGCATTCCCCCGCCTCTCCTTTCGAGAGTTGTGCACCGTTCACGCGGACGTTACGAAAGCGTTACAAAAAGCCTAATGATTTCAATGTTTTGCTGAGCGTTCAAAAAATTATTCATACTTTACAGCAGGTTATACATCTGCCTAATTTTTGTGCAAATCGCCGAAACTGGCGGGAAACAAGGAAAAATCGCGGATACCTACAAGTTATCTTCAGAGTTATCCACAGTTTCAGTGGGTTCTTTCTCACTTGCTCTGGAGGGGCAAAGATTGCAGCCCGCGCGAGAATCAGAACAATTGCCCCATGACTGACCAGGACGCCTCCAAAGATTCGCACGAAACGCCGCTGACGGGCCATGCTCTGATCCAGTCGTATCTGAAAACGCTGGACAGCTCGCCGGGGGTGTACCGGATGCTGGATGGCCAGGCGCGGGTGCTTTACGTGGGCAAGGCGCGCAACCTGCGGGCGCGGGTGTCGAACTATGCGCGGGTCTCGGGGCATTCCGAACGGATCGCCCGGATGATCCGCGAAACGGTCTCGATGATGTTTCTGACCACGAAAACGGAAACCGAGGCGCTGCTGCTGGAGCAGAACCTGATCAAGCAGTTGAAGCCGCGCTATAACGTGCTGCTGCGCGACGACAAATCCTTTCCGAATATTCTGGTGACGACGGGGCATCCTTATCCCCAGATCAAGAAGCACCGCGGCGCGAAAAAGGAAAAAGGCGCCTATTATGGCCCCTTTGCCAGCGCGGGGGCGGTGAATCGCACGCTGAGCCAGTTGCAAAGGGTGTTTTTGTTGCGCGACTGTCCGGATTCGCAGTTTGAAACCCGCACGCGGCCCTGTCTGCAATATCAGATCAAGCGGTGCTCGGGGCCGTGCGTGGGGAAAATCAGCCCCCAGGATTACGCCGCTTCGGTTCAGGATGCGCGGCGGTTTCTGTCGGGGCGCTCCACCGAGATCCAAGAGGCCCTGGCCGCGCAGATGGCCGAGGCCTCGGAGGCGATGGAGTTTGAACGCGCCGCCGCCCTGCGTGATCGGATTCGGGCGCTGACTCAGGTGCAGACCGCGCAGGGGATCAACCCGCACACCGTATCCGAGGCAGACATCATCGCGCTGCATCTGGAGACCGGGCAGGCCTGCGTTCAGGTGTTTTTCATCCGGGCCGGTCAGAACTGGGGGAACCGCGATTTTTACCCGCGTGTCGGCGCCGAAATCGAAGCGGCCGAGGTGCTGGAGGCCTTTCTGGGCCAGTTCTATGACACCAAGGAGCCGCCCAAACAGGTGATCCTGTCCCACCCGATCGAAAACGCGGACCTGATGGAGCAGGCCCTGGCACAAAAGCGGGGCCGCAGGGTGGAACTGCTGGTGCCGCAACGGGGCGAAAAGGCCGAGCTGGTCGCCGGTGCCGCCCGAAATGCCCGCGAAAGCCTGGGGCGGAAGATGTCGGAATCGGCGGCTCAGGCCAAGCTGCTGAAAGGACTGGCCGAGGCCTTCGGTCTGGACGGGCCTCCGCAGCGGGTCGAGGTCTATGACAACTCGCATATTCAGGGCGCTCATGCGGTGGGCGCGATGATCGTGGCGGGGCCGGGCGGGNTCATGAAGAACCAGTATCGCAAGTATAACATCCGCGGCCAGGATCTGACGCCGGGCGACGATTTCGGTATGATGAAAGAGGTGCTGACGCGGCGCTTCAAACGCCTGCTCAAGGACGATCCGGACCGGGACAAGGGGCTGTGGCCGGATCTGCTGCTGATTGATGGCGGGGCCGGGCAGGTCAGTGCGGTTTTGCAGATCATGCAGGATTTCGGGGTCGAGGATATTCCCATGGTCGGCGTCGCCAAGGGCGTGGATCGTGATCACGGTAAGGAAGAATTCCACCGCCCCGGCACGCGGCCCTTTGCGCTCAGGATGAACGATCCGGTGCTCTATTTTGTGCAGCGTCTGCGGGACGAGGCGCACAGGTTCGCCATTGGTACGCATCGGGCGAAGCGGGCCAAGGCGGTGTCCGCCACGCCGCTGGACGAGGTGCCGGGCGTGGGCGCGGCGCGCAAAAAGGCGCTGCTGGCGCATTTCGGCTCGGCCAAGGCGGTCAGCCGCGCCAATCTGGCGGATCTGAAAGCGGTCGAAGGAATTTCAGGCGCGCTGGCCGAAACGATCTATGGGTTTTTCCACGAAAAGGGCTGATCAGGCCGCAGGCAGGGAAACGATAAAGGTGGTGCCCTGTCCCAGGGTGCTTTCGTAGCGAATCGTGCCTTTGTGGGCTTCCAGAATTTCCTGGGTGATGTTCAACCCCAGCCCCGATCCGCCGCGCGCGCGTGTGGCTGCGGAATCCACCTGGCTGAAACGCCCAAAAACCTTTTCTTCGCTGCCGGGCGGAATGCCGATGCCGTGATCCTTGACCATGATCGCCACATGATCCTGATCTTGCCGCAGCGCGATATCCACGGTTTTGCCATTATCCGAGAATTTGGCCGCGTTGGACATCAGATTGGCCATCACCTGCATCAGGCGTTTCTGATCGCCGGTGATCCGGCAGGGGCCTTTGGGCAGCTCGGCGCGGGCGGCGACTCCGTAGCCGTCCAGATAGCCCTGATTTGCGGTGATGGCCTCTTGGATCAGGGGGACCAGATCCAGCGGCTCCATCTGGAATTCCATCAGGCCCTGTTCCATTTTTTGCAGGTCCAGCAGATCGTCGATCAGGATTTTCAGGCGCCGTGTGTTATTCGCCGCGATCGAGATCAGCTGCGCGGTTTGCTCGGGCAGTTTATCCTCTGCCGTCATCTGAACGATATCCAGCGCCCCCTGAATCGAGGTCAGCGGTGTGCGCAATTCGTGGCTGACAGTGGCCAGAAAATCAGATTTGGCGTGGCTGGCGGCTTCGGCCTCTGCGGCGGCCTGGGCCATCAGGTCGGCCTGCGCCTTTTGCTGGCTGATGTCGATAAAGACCAGCGTCCAGCCCACCGCGGGGCCATCGGGATTGATCGGGCTGGGCAGGGGGGTCAGCCGCGGATCATAAGTGTGCCCGTCCCATGTTATGACAGGGTTCCCCGGTAGCCGCCCGCTCAGCACGACATGGGAAATCAGGGGGCCGATCTTGGGCAGGAGGCGCAGGTCCGTGCCGATCTTGCGATGTTTGCGTTGCAGCAGGATACGCCCCGAGCGGTTCATGCCGGACAGGGTGCCCGCGTCATCGAAAATCAGGATCGGGCTATCGGTGCTGCGGAACAGCAGATCGCGCGCGATGGTGGTGATATCCATCATCTGATTGTTGACCACCAGCCAGCCAAAAGCGATCAGAACGAATGAGAACATGAACGGCGTCGGGTCAAAGCCGAACAGGGTGACGCCGCCCAGGATATAGGCCAGATTGGCCACAATCGGCACCAGGGTGATCAGCAGGGTCATCACAAAGAACGGGCGCAACGCGGGCATTGCGCGCCGCATTGCCGTCAGTGCGATGCCAACACTGGCCAGCATGAACGCATACACGTAAGAGACCGCGATATAGAAAAGCGGGCCGTGATCATAGACCCCGGATATCCGGCCATTGACCTGCGCCAGACGCGTGTTTTCGGTATAGAGCAAGTGGTGAAAATCGTTGCTGAGCGCCACCAGCCCGATCAGGCCGGGCCCCACCCACAACGAGAAAGCCCTCAGGCGCGGCAGCGTCGCATCATGCCCGATTGCATAGTGAAACAGGAACATCGTCCAGGCCGAGGGCATCAGCACGATCCCCGGCCAGGCGGCCTGGCTCCAGAAGATCTTGCATCCCAGCGAATCGCTGGACAGCTCCATCGCGGCGGTCAGCAACCACCAGAGCATACCCAGCTCGGCCGCCATGAAGGCGCGCTTGCCGGCAAACTGGTGGTTCAGCCGAACCCAGACCGCAAAGATCGCGGAGGCGCCGAATACCACCAGCGTCGCGATGACGGGCAGGTCAAAAATATGTGGTGCCAAACAGGTCAATGCCAGGGCCTCTGCCTCAATCTGCCCGACGTTGCGGGCGGTGTGTGTGCGAATTGAAGTGATTCAATTAAAGATTGTTTATGTGTCAAAACTTGGGCTGTAACGGGCTGTTCCCAAGGAAAAGCCCACCCCCGTGGCATCCTTCCGCACCCGCCCAAAGGATGCTTTCCAGCGGCGCGCGAACCGGGTAGTTAGGCAACATGACCTGGACTATCCCCAATATCCTGACGGTGATCCGTCTGCTGGCCGCCCCCGGTGTGGCGGTGATGTTCCTGTATTTTCAGCGCCCCTATGCCGATTGGCTGGCGCTGGCGCTGTTCATGGGGGCCTCGGCGACGGATTGGTTCGATGGCTATCTGGCGCGGCTATGGGGGCAGGAAACCAAGCTGGGCGCGATGCTGGACCCGATTGCCGATAAGGCGATGGTGGTGATCGCGCTGATGGTGATCGTGGGCTATTCGTCCATGTCGCCCTGGCTGGTGCTGCCGGCGACCTTCATCCTGTTCCGCGAGGTATTCGTGTCAGGCCTGCGCGAATTCCTGGGCGATACGGCGGGCACGCTGAAGGNGACGAAACTGGCCAAGTGGAAGACGACCTTTCAGATGGTGGCGATCGCGATTTTGTTCCTGCAAGGCGTGTTCGAACATTATCTGGGCATGTCCATCTACGGCATGGACGAAGCGCTGGTTGCGGATATTCTGGACGGGCACGAAGAAGACCTGCACGGGCTGCGCTGGAAAATGCAGGGCATGATGTACAGCGGCTATGCGGGGCTGGTTTTGCTCTGGCTGGCGGCGGTGCTGACGGTGGTGACGGGCTGGGAATATTTCCGCAAGGCGCTGCCCTTTCTAAAGGATGACGCGTGATGGATGTCTTGTATTTCGCCTGGGTGCGTGAACGCATCGGCCTGCCGCGCGAAACGGTGCAGACCAGCGCGGCCACGGTGAACGATCTGGTGGCCGAGCTGCGCGCGCGTGAACCGCGCTATGCGGCGGCCTTTGCCGATCTTGGCGCGCTCAGGGTGGCGCTGGATCAGGAACTGTCCGAATTCGACGCCCCGCTGGAGGGCGTGCGCGAAGTGGCGTTTTTCCCGCCCATGACCGGGGGCTGAGATGGCCGTCCGCGTGCAGGAAGCCGCCTTTGATCTGGGGGCCGAGACCGAGGCTTTTGCCAATGCCCAGGCCGATATGGGCGCGGTGGTGACCTTCACCGGCATCGTGCGCGATCTGCCGGGGGACAGGCTGGACCGGATGGTTATCGAGCACTACCCCGGCATGACCGAAAAGGCGCTGGAGAAGATCGAGGCCGACGCGCGCACTCGTTGGTCTTTGGGCGATGCGCTGATCATCCACCGCTATGGGCCGATGACTGCGCAAGAGCGGATCATGATGGTGGCCACGGCCGCGCGTCACCGAAAGGACGCGTTCGAGGCCGCCGAGTTCCTGATGGATTACCTCAAATCCCGCGCGCCCTTCTGGAAGAAGGAATTCACCGATACGGGCGCCGATTGGGTGGCCGCGAAAGACGCCGATGAGGACGCGCTAAACCGCTGGTGATCCCCGCAGCCCGCCGAGATCAGCTGGGTGCGTTGACCTTTTCAACATAGGCGCGCAGTTCCTCGGCCTCGTGCCGGGCTTCGCGCAGGCCATCCATGGTTGCGGTCAGTTCTGCCTCGGCCTGGGCCAGTTGGTTGGTCAGCTCGGCCTCGCGCTGTTGCAGATAGGTGATCGCCTGATCGCGGGTTTCCTCGGCCTCGTGCAGCTCTTGTGCCATCTTTTCCAGCTCGCCCATGTCGGATTTGGACACGCGGGTAAACCGGTGGATCAGCCAATTGGCAAACCAGCCCAGGCAAAACGCGATGAACAGGACAATCGCCGTCGCGATAATAAATTGGAGCCTATTCATCGTTTGATCCTCCTTCCGCAGCGGCATCCGCGGGGTCGACTTGCTGGGCCTGTTCATCGGCGGATTTGGCGACAGATTCAAGAGTGGTTTCCTGTTCTGCCACAGGTTCGGGGCGGATCAGGCTGAATTCGATGCGCCGGTTGGCGTCGCGCCCCTCGGCTGTGTCGTTATCGGCGATGGGGCGGGCTTCGCCATAGCCCTGCGCGATATAGGCGCTGGTCAGCACCCGGCGCGCGCGCAATGCGTTCAGCACGGCCTGCGCGCGGCGCTGACTAAGCGCAAGGTTCATTTCCTCGCGGCCCTGGCTGTCGGTGTGCCCGGCGATTTCCATGCGGATTTCACCGCATTCCTTCAGGATTTCGGCGATGTCATCCAGAATGCCCGCCGCCTCGGCATCGGGCTTGTCCGAGCTGGGCTCGAAGTTGATTTTGCGGGTTTTCAGGATCTCGGCGATCTCGGCCTCGCATTCATCGGGCGTCGGAATCGAGGCAACCGGGTCCAGCGCCTCGACATAGTCCACCTTCAGCGCGTAGCGTTCCGTTTCGCCCAGTTTTTCTGAAAACAGCCGGGCGATTTCGGCTTTGGCGTCGGTGTTGCCGGTTTTGCCCGACAGGGTGATCAGCGTCGGCGTGACCGAAACATAGCCGTTCGACAATTGCGACAGCCCGTCCAGCGCGGTCAGGGTGCGCAGGCTCCAGCTGCTGGGCAGCGTGTCATCCAGGCGGGCGGCGTTGTAGATCTGCGCGCTGCCGAACCGGGCCTTGGCAAAGGTTTCGGCGGCGGTGCGGGTCAGATCGTTATTCAGGCGCCCGCGCAGCTGCACCAGCCCCTCGGGGGACAGGGTGGCGGTGAATTCGGGCACTTCGGTGGCCGCATCGGTTTTTTCCGGAACCGGCAGGATCGAGTGCAGGGCGAAAACCTCGGGCAGGGCGTTTTCCAGCTCGCCGACGGTGCGGTCGAACAGGCCCTGGGCGGTGCCCTCGGCGGCGACCAGCGTCACATCCGCATCCGAGAAAGTAATAGACCCCTGGCCCAGATCGGTCAGCGCAGCAATCGCGGTTTCCACCGCCTGCGCCCATGTGGGCGAGGGCACGCCCAGCCCGATCGTGCAATCCACATCGCCTGTCAGACCGGCCTTTTGCGCGGCGGCCAGAATGCGCGCGCGCGAGGCGTCGGTTTCCGCCGAGCAGGCATCGAAATGCGGGCCAGAGCCGTCCATCACAAAGCGCAGGGTAAAGGGCGTGATCACCGGGCGCGGGGCGGTGATTTCCAGCATCAGATCCATGTCGCCGGGGGCAAAACGCTGCAAAGACGCCTCAAGCTTTTGCTTGCTTTCGGCACTGTCGGACATGGCGCGAATTTCAACCGCGCCCGCCGCAACCGAGACCTTGCTGCGCGGCAGGGACTTCAGCGCCTTGAGCGCATATTGCAGCGCGTCCTCCCAGCCCTCGGGCACGGGATAGTCGGCGGTCTCCAGCAGGTCGGTCACATGTCCGTTTGCGGCCAGCGGATGGATGTTCTGCATCAACGCGCTGCGATCCGTTTCCGCAGGCACCAGCCCGATCAGCGAAACGCCCGTGTCATTGCGCAAAATCTCAACCGAGAAACGCGGCGCATGCAGCTGATCGGTGGCCTTGACGGTCATGTTGTCAATCACGCGGGCTGCATCCACAACGGTGCCGGCGGTGGTGATCGCGTTAAAGCGGATCGCCTCGGAGGGGGCGGTGCCGGTCAGGAACACCTGCAACCCGTTGGCGTGGACCTCGGTCCAGTGCAGATCGCGGGCGTCCAGCGCGCGGCGTACACCCAGTTCGGAATTGTCCTCGATCACATTCACGGCAAAGCCCGCGCCGATCAGGCAAAGGCCCGCAGCCACCCCAAAGGTCGCGGAAATTGTGGCTAAAGATGATAGTCGCATTGTGGCCTGTCAGAAGTTCTGGTGCCGTTTGTTTAGGCGCAAGGGCACGCGGGTGCAATCACAGGAGCATCGCACCGGCGAAAAACAGCAGAGGGATCAGACCTGTATCGCGGTTGGCACGAAACAGTTTCAGGCAAATCTCGTGGTTGTCGATGTCCAGAACGCGCATTTGCCACACCAAATGCGCCCCCATCGCCCAGGGCGCCAGCAGGGCCACCAGAATGGCAAAGGGCTGATCGGCCTGCCCGCGCATGGCCAGCAGGACCGCCGCGGCCATCAACAGCACGGTGGCAATCAGGAACCGGCGCAGCCATTGCGGTGTGTTTTCGGCAAACAGGCGGGCTGTGGATTTCACTCCGATCAGCGCGTCGTCCTCTTTGTCCTGATGGGCGTAGATCGTGTCATAGAACAGCGTCCAGGCAATCCCCCCCAGATACAGCACGATGGCCGCCGGATGCAGCGATCCGGTATGTGCCACCCAGGCCAGCAGCGCGCCCCAGTTGAACGCGATCCCCAAAAACACCTGCGGCCACCAGGTGAACCGTTTGGCAAAGGGATAGACCGCCACCGGCAGGATGGAAATGACCCCCATCGCAATCGCCGGGCCGTTAAATGTCAGCAGGATCGCAAAGGAGATCAGCGCCTGAGCGATCATCCACACCGCTGCCTGTTTCACGCTCACCTGCCCCGAGGGGATGGGCCGCGAGCGGGTGCGCTCGACCGCGCCATCGAAATCCCGGTCGGTGATGTCATTCCACGTACAGCCCGCGCCGCGCATCAGCCAGGCGCCAATGCCGCAGGCGATGAAAATCCACAGATCGAACCAGCGCGGCTGCCCATCATGCAAAATGGCCAGCGCCAGCCCCCACCAGCAGGGCAGCAGCAGCAGCCAGGTGCCAATGGGGCGATCCGCCCGCGACAGGCGCAGATAGGGGCGCGCGGGCTCGGGGGCCAGATGATCCACCCAATTGCCTTTCACGGCGTCAGAAACCTGGCCTTCGGGCTCTGGCATATGGGGCGTTTCGGGCATAAGAATGTGTCCATGACTGCGAAGATCCGTCT
The DNA here is from genome assembly GCA_002708925.1 of Paracoccaceae bacterium. Classification (GTDB taxonomy): domain Bacteria; phylum Pseudomonadota; class Alphaproteobacteria; order Rhodobacterales; family Rhodobacteraceae; genus Thalassobius. The sequence continues at coordinate 35,901 of PAPN01000006.1, read as the reverse complement.
CTATGTAGAGCATCCCCTGGGGGAGGCGCAAACGGTTCCCTTGGACCGCGACCAGGCGCATTATCTGTTTGGCGTGATGCGTCAGCAGGTGGGCGCGCAGGTGGCGCTGTTCAACGGGCGCGATGGCGAATGGCTGGCCCAGGTCGCTCAGGCCGGGAAACGCGGCGGCGCGCTGACCTGCCAGCATCAGACTCGCCCCTTGCAGATGCCCCCCGATCTGTGGCTGCTGTTCGCCCCGATCAAGAAGGCCCGCACCGATTTCATCGTGGAAAAGGCGGCTGAAATGGGGGCTGCGCGGATCGTGCCGGTGCAGACGGACTATACCAATTCCGATCGCATCCGGCAGGACCGCCTGCAGGCTCATGCCGTCGAGGCGGCCGAGCAATGCGGCGGCACCTATGTGCCCGAAGTGACGGGTTTGCAGCGGCTGGACCGGCTGTTGGCCGACTGGCCCGAGGACCGTCAGCTGATGTTCTGCGATGAGGCCGAGGTGGGCTCGGACAAGATGTTCAGCGCCGCGCGGGCCGGCAGGGCCAGTGGGCCCTGGGCCATTCTGATCGGCCCCGAGGGCGGCTTTTCCCCCGCCGAACGTCAGCGCCTGCACGCTTTGCCCTTTACCCATGTTGTCAGCCTTGGGCCTCGGATTTTGCGGGCCGATACGGCGGCGGTGGCGGCGCTGACGGTCTGGCAGCAGGCCTTGGGGGATTGGCATGGCTGACGACCTGTTCGAGCGGCTGCTGCAGGGCGGTCGCCGCGCCGAAGAGGTTCAGGCGGCTTTGACAGCCCGGTTCGGTGCAGGCGCCGAGGTGGCGCAGGTGCTTAAACTGGGCACTGACTCAGCGGTTTTTGCGGGGGTTTTCCAAGGACAAGATGCCGTTTTCAAACAGTTCTTTACGCCGGACGCCGCGCAAATTCTGGCGCGCATGTCCGAAGAGCTGCTCTATCTGGACGGCGCTTTGGGGCAGGGGGCGTACCGGGTAAACCGGCTGCTGACCACCTTGCCCGAGGCGGGATTGGCCGTGCTTGAAAAAGCCCCCGGTCAGCGGCTGAGCAAGCTGATAAAATCGGACGATCCGGATGCGCGCGGGCGCAGCATCGCGCTGGCCGCCAACTGGCTGGCCACGGTCGCGCCTCTGCGGGCGCAGCAAAAACGGCTGGGTGGCACCCGGATGGCCCGCCAGCTTGAAGGGCTGAATCTGGAGGCGCTGCCCCCTGAGGACCGGCAGCTGTCTTTGGCGCTTCTGGCTGCCCTCAAACGGTTCGGCAAACGTATCCGGGGGGGCGATCTGACCCATACGGTTGCGCATGGAGATTTCGCTCCGGTCAATATGATGAGCGACGGGCAGACGATCTGGGCAGTCGATATTCAGGGGGGCGCGCGCTTTCCCCTGGCGCGGATCATGGCGCGGTTTCTGGTGGCCAAGGATCTTTATGCACACCGGCAGGTGCCGCGGAAATGGGGGCTGGACGCGGATGATCTGCACGTTTTCACCGATGCGCAGATCCTTCCTATGCCAGAGCTGCAATCCGCCCTGCCGTATTTTGTGGGGCAGCAGTTTCTGCGCCGCTTTGTGACGTCCTATCCGGATCGGGCCGGCCCGCCAAATGCCCGCGCGCGCCTGGCCGAGTGCCTGTCCGAACTGGAGACCGCATGTCACTGATCCGCCCAAATGCCGCGCGGCAATTGAAACGCTGGGCCGAGCCGGGGATTGCCGTGCTTTTCTGCGCGGGCGGTGTCTGGCTGGCGCTGACGGGGCTGGGCATTTTCCGCTGGTTCGGCGTGCTTTTGGCGATTGTCAGCACCAGTTTCGCCCTTTTGGCCATTCGGCGGGCGATGTTCTGGGGCGGGGAATTCGGTGTCGGCCATGTCGAGGTAGACGAGGGTGAAATCCGCTATATGGCCGCGCATGGCGGGGCCTCGCTGCCGATCAGCGCCTTGCGCTCGGTCCGGTTGACGCAGCAGGATCGGGGCCCGCGCCTGTGGAGCCTGTCCGGCGCCGGGATGCCGCCCTTGTGGATTCCCGTGGATGCCAGCGGCGCGCAGGCGCTGTTCGATGTTTTCGCCAACCTGCCGGGGATGGACATGCAGGCCCTGCTGCGCCATCTGAACCGCCCGCAGGGCAACGATGTCGTGATCTGGCAGCGAAACGCCGCCCGCCTGCATTGACTTTGCCGGGAATAGCGCTCAATTCTGGCCGGACCTGAGGGATAAAAGAACCGGAGCGAGACATGTCCATACCCCAGTCCGGCGGCGGGCCGATCGAGCATATGAGCCAGCTGGCAGAATACCTGGAATCCGGTTGCAAACCCAAAGACGACTGGCGCATCGGCACCGAGCACGAAAAATTCGGATATTGCAAAGATACCCTGAAACCAATCCCTTACGAGGGCGAACGCTCGGTTCTGGCGGTGCTGGAGGGGCTGCGCGATCTGCACGGCTGGGCCCCGCTCGAAGAGGCGGGAAAACTGATCGGCCTGGAAAAGGACGGCGCGAATGTCAGCCTGGAACCGGGCGGTCAGCTGGAACTCTCGGGCGCGCCGCTGGAAACGATCCACCAGACCTGCGACGAGGTGAACCAGCACCTGCGCGACGTCAAAGACATCGCCGATAAGGTGGGCGTCGGCTTTATCGGGCTGGGCGCCGCCCCGGTCTGGACGCATGATCAGATGCCGATGATGCCCAAAGGCCGCTACAAGCTGATGAACGCCTATATGGATCGCGTCGGCACCATGGGCAAATCCATGATGTACCGAACCTGCACCGTGCAGGTGAACCTCGATTTCGGGTCCGAGGCGGACATGGTACAGAAATTCCGTGTGGCGCTGGCATTGCAGCCGGTGGCAACGGCGCTTTTCGCCAATTCGCCCTTCTTCGAGGGCAAACCGAACGGTCATAAATCCTGGCGCTCGCGTATCTGGCGCGATCTGGATCCGGCCCGCACCGGCACCTTGCCCTTCGTGTTCGACGAAGGCTTCGGGTTCGAACAATACGTGGACTATGCCTTGGATGTGCCGATGTATTTTGTCTATCGAGATGGCAAATATATCGACGCTTTGGGGCAGTCCTTCCGCGATTTCATGAAGGGCCAGCTGCCGGCCCTGCCCGGCGAAACGCCCACCCTCTCTGATTGGGCAGACCACCTGACCACGATTTTCCCCGAAGCGCGGATCAAGAAATTCATGGAAATGCGCGGCGCCGACGGCGGCCCCTGGCGCCGGATCTGCGCGCTGCCCGCGTTCTGGGTGGGGCTAATGTACGATCAAGGCGGCCTGGATGCGGCCTGGGATCTGGTGAAACACTGGGATGCCGAAACCCGCGAGGCCTGGCGCGTCGAAGCCAGCGTCCGCGGCCTGCAAGCCATCGTCGGCGGACGCCGGATGATTGACCTGGCCGCCGAGGTGCTGGACATCTCGCGCAAGGGCCTGATTGCCCGCCAACGCTGCGGCCTAGGAGGCATGGTCCAAGACGAACGCCACTTCCTGCACGCGCTTGAGGACAGTATCGAAACCGGCATGACCCCGGCCGACGAACTTCTGGAACGCTATAATGGCGATTGGAACGGCGATCTGAGCCAGATCTACAAAGAGTATAGCTACTAACTATGGCCTTGCTCTTGGGCGCATTATCTAATGCGCTTTAAGGGTCTTGTGTGATTAGCGCTGCGCACCACAAAAAACGCGCGGTGTTATGGCTGCTGTGCGGCATTGAGTATTTTCAGAGCAAAGAAGCTGGGGCGCTGTTCTGCTGGCTTCTTTCTGATCCAAATACTCATATCGATGGGTTGTCCTCGTGCGTGGGCGGTGGCGGTGGGGCGTTTCCGCGCAGATTATTTCTGACCGATTTTCGGCTCGGAGCCTTGGCGGATGCGGGTGATATTGGCGCGGTGTGTCCAGAAGATCAGCAGGGTCAGCACAATCCCCAGAGCGATCATGTTGCCTTGGCCCAGCAGCACCATCCACATGGTTGACGTGGCCGCTGCCATCAGGGCCGAGAAGGACGAGATTCGCACCAGAAGTGCTGTCACCAGCCAGGTTGCGCAGGCCGCCAGGCCGACGGGCCAGGCCAGGCCCAGCAGCAGGCCCAGGAAGGTGGCGACGCCCTTGCCGCCTTTGAATTTCAGCCAGACGGGGAAGCAGTGGCCAAGGAAGGCCATGCCGCCGGCGATTTGGGCGGCGTCCTCGGCGGCCAGGGCGCGGGCCAGCAGGACGGCGGCGGCACCTTTGCCTCCGTCCAGCAGCAGGGTCAGGAAGGCGGCCAGCTTATTGCCCGTGCGCAGCACGTTGGTGGCGCCGATATTGCCCGAGCCGATCGTGCGCAGGTTGCCCAGCCCCATCAGTTTGGCCAGCACCATGCCGAACGGGATCGCGCCCAGGCCGTAGCCGATCACGGCCCAGAGCAGCAGGATGGTTGGGGCAGAGGTTATCTCGGGCATCACAGCTCTCCGAAGACTTGGGTGCCGGACACGAAGGTTGCCAGGATTTTGCCCTGCATCCGCGCGCCGTCAAAGGGGGTGTTTTTCGATTTCGAGCGCAGTTTCGTGCGGTCCATGACAAAGGGCGCGTCCGCGTCGAACAGCACCAGGTCGGCGGGGGCGCCGGTGGCCAATGTGCCGCCGGGCAGGCCCAGGCGTTTGGCCGGGTTCAGCGACATGGCGCGGAACAGTTGCGGCAGGGTCAGATCGCCCGCGTGATACAGGCGCAGCGCGGCGGGCAGGAAGGTCTCCAACCCTACCGCGCCCGAGGCGGCCTCTTCGAAGGGCAGGCGTTTGGATTCTTCGTCCTGCGGGGTGTGCATCGAGCTGATGATGTCGATCAGCCCGCCGCGCACGGCGTCGATCACGGCCAGGCGGTCTTCTTCGCTGCGCAGGGGCGGTTTGACCTTGAAGAAGGTGCGGTAGTCGGCGACGTCCAGCTCATTCAGGGTCAGGTGGTGGATCGAGGTGCCGGCGGTGATGTTCAGCCCGTTGCGCTTGGCGCGTTCCAGGGCGGGCAGGGCACGGGCGGTGGTGATCTGATCGGCGTGGTATTTCGCGCCGGTCATTTCCAGCAGGGCGATGTCGCGGTCCAGGCCCATGCGTTCCGCCATGGGGGTGACGGCGGGCAGGCCGCGCAGGGATGCGAATTTGCCCGAGGTCGCCGCCGCGCCCTTGGACAGGATCGGTTCCTGGGGGTGGGCGATCACCAGCGCGTCCAGCGATTTGGCATAGGCCAGCGCGCGGCTGAACACCTTGGTGTTGGTGATCACGTTATCGCCATCGGAAAAGGCGACGGCACCGGCGTCCAGCAAGAAGCCCAGCTCGGTCATTTCGCGGCCTTCGCGGGCCTTTGTCAGCGCGGCGATGGGAACGACGTGCACGGGGGCGGCCTCTTGGGCGCGGCGGGTGACGAATTCCAGCGTTTCGGGGCTGTCGATGGCGGGCAGCGTGTCGGGGCGGGTAACGATGGTGGTGACGCCCCCGGCGGCGGCGGCGGCCCCGGCGGATTTGAAGCTTTCTTTGTGACGCTCGCCCGGCTCGCAGACTTTCACGCCGATGTCTACGATCCCCGGCGCCAGGTATTTGCCGCGCCCGTCCAGAACGCGGGCGCCTTCGGGCACGGCGATTTCCGCGCCATGGGCGGCGATTTTACCGTCTTGCAGCAGGATCGAGCCATGCGCGACCGCGCTGGCCTGCGGGTCAATCATGTGGACATTGGTGATCAGCGTCGTGGTCATGAGCGTTTTCCTTTGAGCACGCTGTCCAGAGTCTGGCGCAGCTCGTCAATATGCGTGTCGGCGATGGGCCAGACGACGGTCCAGCTGCGCATCACGTTTTGCTGGCCTTTCAGGTGCAGAACGGCGGGCAGGTTCAGCAGGCGGCGCAGGGGGCCTCGGGTCAGGGGATAATCGGCGTTTTCGCCGAAGGGTAGCTTCTGTTCGATCTGGCCCTGGGTTGACAGGATGCCGGTCTGAGTAAGCGCATAGCGCGTGCGGTGGCGGCTAAAGCCCCATTTGAACGCGGCTGTCAGCGCGACCAGCCCCAGCCACAGCCCGGCCAGCCCGATCAGCGCCGGCATATGCAGCCGGTCCTGAAGCGCCAGCCAGATCAGCCCCGCCAGCCCGGCCAGATGCGCCAGCCGGCCCGAGGTCAGCAGCGCCAGCGGGTGGCGCCGATAGACCTGCGCCAAGGATTGCGACCACAGCGTCATGTGCGTTCCTCCTGCCGGTCGGCGCGCTGCATGTCGCGCATTATGTCATAGACGGCGCGCCCGTCGTCGATACGGTGAAATCCGATCTGGCGGGTGCGGGTGCGGCCCTTCACGCGGTAATCCTCGGTGGCAAACAGCACCGATTTGAAGGGCCCGTCCTCCAGTGTCAGGGCAGTCTGCGCGCCGATGGGATAGCTGTTCAGGCGGCGGCTGGCCCAGGGGAAATCGGTGGCCACAAAGGCGCGCTGATTGGACAGGGAATACCAGGTGTAGCGGGCCTTGATCCCCGGCCAGAACATACCGCTGCCCATCACACCGATCCCGACCGAAAAATGGAGCAGCCCGAACATCCACATAAACCCGCCCCCCAGCGAGGCCATGATCATCCAGAACAGCGCAAACCCGGCAAAGAACAGCCCGAAGACCAGCCTGCCCAAAGCCGGGGCACTGATCACCGGCGCGGTGCTGGGGCGGCCTTGCCACAGGATTTCCTCGCCCTCGTTCAGGATGTCCTGCCAGCCGGTGCTCATGGGCGGCCTCCGGCCTGGGCGCGCTGGATGACGGCGCGGGTGGCGGTTTTGTCGGCCAGGTATTTCAGCAGGTGCTTGTCGCCGGACAGGGTGATGATCTGAAGCGCCGATCCCAGCGTGCGGAATTCCTTGATTTCGGACAGGCGCACCGCGCGCCCCTGCGGGCCCATCAGGCGCTGGTTTGTCAGATCCCAGCGGGCCTTTAATTCATCCGAGGCCACATAGAAGGCCCGCACACCAATCGCCGCCAGCCCGCCAATGGCGCCGGTCCAGACATGCGGATTGCCCATGAAAAACAAGATCGCCATGCCTGCGGCCATCGCAATCGCGGCCATCCAGGCGTGATCGCGCCAATAGGTGGCCCGGTCCGGGTGGATCTGGGTCAGCAGCTCTTCGCCGTGCAGAAGGTCATACGTGGGGGTCAGGGATCCGTACATGTCAGTCTCGGGGTCAGCCATTATGCGGTGAGAGCAGGTAAATCAACGTGCCCAGCACGATCCCGGCCAGCGGCAGCACCCATCCCAGCCAGCGCGGAAATCTGGGGCGCTCGGCCGGGCCGGTTGTGCCCAATGTGTCCCTGGCGGCGTCCGAGGGGATCGGGGACAGATCCAGCTGGGGGCGCGGCTCAGACCAGGTGCCCAGCCAGCGCAGCGGGTGATAGGGGCGCAATGTCTGCGCCTTGCCGCGAAACGCCCCCGAGCTGACCAGCGCCACATGCCCGCGGATGTTGTTCAGAAAGGTGCGGTCGTCCTTCAGATCGGCCGGGTCGATGCTGTAGGCCTCGATCAGGTAGTTGGCCAGCCCCATGTCATCCAGCTGGGCGACCGGGAAAATTTCCACACAGGACGGATTGAGATCATAGACCCCCAAGGCCGAGATCATCAGCGCACCCTCGCGTTCGAAATCGGCGAAATCCTCGATTTCATCGGCGGGCAGATCCACGGCAAACAGACGCACGACGCCTGTTTCGCTGGCGGGAACCTCGATCCGGTCGCTCACGCCATCACCTCGGTCTGGCGGCGGGTCTCGCGCAGGTTGCGGGCCAGCAGGTCCATCGCGGCCATGCGCACGGCGACACCCATTTCCACCTGTTCCTGAATCACGGATCGGTTGATGTCATCGGCGATGTCCCCATCGATTTCGACGCCGCGATTCATCGGGCCGGGGTGCATGACGATGGCGTCGGGCTTGGCCTCCGACAGCTTTTCCGCGTCCAGCCCGTAGCGATGGTAATATTCGCGTTCGGACGGGATAAAGCCGCCGTCCATCCGTTCACGTTGCAGGCGCAGCATCATCACCACATCCACGTCCTGCAGGCCCTCGCGCATGTCGTGGTAGACCTCGCAGCCGAAGGCATCAATCTGGCTGGGCATCAGGGTGGGCGGGCCGACCAGGCGGATGCGGTTCTCCATCTTACCCAGCAAGATCAGGTTGGACCGGGCCACGCGGCTATGCGCAATGTCGCCGCAAATGGCGATGTTCAGGCGGTGCAGACGGCCCTTGGCGCGGCGGATGGTCAGCGCGTCCAGTAGGGCCTGCGTGGGGTGCTCGTGTTTACCGTCGCCGGCGTTCAGAACGGCGCAGTTCACCTTCTGCGCCAGCAGGTCCACCGCGCCGGAATGCGGATGGCGCACCACCAGCAGATCGGGGTGCATGGCGTTCAGCGTCAGGGCGGTATCAATCAGGGTTTCGCCCTTTTTGATGCTGGAGGCCTGCATCGCCATGTTCATCACATCCGCGCCCAGACGCTTGCCTGCCAGTTCGAAACTGGCCTGCGTGCGGGTGGAGTTTTCAAAGAACATGTTGATCTGCGTCAGCCCGGCCAAAGCATCCGCATGTTTCTGATCGCGCCGGTTCAGATCGACATATTGATCGGCCAGATCCAGAATGGCGGTGATTTCCGTGGGGTGGAGGGGCTCGATCCCCAGAAGATGCTTTTGCGTGAACGTCATCGCCGCCTCCAGATTTGCGTGCCCTGCTTATATGGGCGGCCATGGCGCGGGGCAAGATAAGCCAGCGTCGCGGATCGCGGATTTGCTGGCTTTCGCAGGGGCGCGGGCCGGGATAGGGTTGGGCGCATGGAATCGGCGATGGACTATCATACGGCGCTTGCCCTTCTGGAGTGGCAGATCGAGCTGGGCGCGGACGAGGCGCTGGCCGATGCCCCTGTTGATCGCTATGCAGCGGCCCAGGATGCGCGGGCTCAGGCTCAGGCCTCGCCGGAGCCCAAGAAAGGCCAGCCAACGCCGCCCGCCCCCAAGCCCAAGATTGATCCGGTTGCCGTGGCGCAGGACATGGCCGCGCGGGTGCGTTCGCTGGACGATTTGCGCGCCGCCATGCAGCAATTCGAGCATTGCGAGCTGAAACGCGGCGCCCGCAATCTGGTGTTCAGCGATGGCCGGCCCGCAGCCCGCGTGATGATCATCGGCGAGGCCCCCGGCCGCGATGAGGACCGCGAGGGGCGGCCCTTTGTCGGCCGCGCCGGGCAGTTGCTGGATCGGATGCTGGGCGCGATCGGGATGGATCGGCGCTCGGATAATGCGGAACAGGCGGTCTACATCACCAATGTGCTGCCCTGGCGTCCGCCGCAGAACCGAGATCCCAAGCCCGAGGAAATCCAGATGCTGCTGCCTTTCCTGCGCAAACATGTTGAATTGGTGAAACCCGATGCGGTGGTGCTGATGGGCAATATCTCCTGTCAGGCGGGGCTGGGCAAACGCGGGATTACCCGTCTGCGGGGGCATTGGACCCAGGCCTATGACACCCCCGCGCTGCCGATGTTCCACCCGGCCTATCTACTGCGCCAACCTCATGCCAAACGCGAGGCCTGGGCCGATCTGCTGGCGCTGAAGGCCCGGCTGGAGGCACGGTGATGGACTTGCTGGCTCTTTTGGCTTTCATCCCCGCGGGATTGGCGCTGAATCTGACTCCGGGCGCGGATATGATGTTCTGTCTGGGGCAGGGGCTGCGCAGTGGGCCGGGGCCGGCCATTGCCGCCAGCGGGGGCATTGCGATGGGCGGTTTCGTTCATGCTCTGGCGGCAGGATTGGGGCTGAGCACGCTTGTCTCGGCCTTGCCCGGTGCCTTCGACATCATTCGCTGGATCGGCGTGGGCTATCTGTTGTGGCTGGCCTGGCATACGGTGCGTGCGGGGCCCACGCGCGAGGCCGTGCAGGGCGTTTCCGCCCGCCGCGCCTTTGGGCAGGGGTTCGTTGTCAATCTGACCAACCCCAAGGTCATTCTGTTTGTGCTGGCCTTTGTGCCGCAATTCGTGGATCCGGCGCGTCCGGTGCTGCCGCAATTCCTGATCTACGGGGCCGTTCTGTCGCTGGGCGGGTTCATCATCAACGGGCTGGTGGGGATTTTCGCGGGCGGAATTGGCCGCAAGCTGACCGCAGACGCCCGTTTTGCCACATGGCTGGGCCGGATTAGCGCGGGCATATTCGTGGCGTTGGCGGCCCGTTTGGCGCTGATGCAAAAGGGATAGCGCAGGGGGGATAGCCATGGCGCGGATCGACGAAAGCAAAGAGTTCATCCCGGTGCGGATCGCGGTTCTGACGGTTTCAGACACGCGCGGGCTGGATCAGGACAAATCCGGGCAGGTTCTGGTGGACCGGCTGGAGGGCGCGGGGCATATCCTGGCCGATCGCCAGATCATCCGCGATGAACGCGCCCAGATTGCCGACCGGCTGCGCGCCTGGATCGCCGATCCTGAGGTGGACGTGATTATCTCGACCGGGGGGACGGGACTGACCGGGCGGGACGTGACCGTCGAGGCGCATCGCGATGTCTATGAAAAGGAAATCGACGCCTTCGGCACCGTGTTCACCATGGTCTCGATGCAGAAAATCGGCACCTCGGCGGTGCAAAGCCGCGCCACGGGGGGCGTTGCGGGCGGGACGTATCTGTTCGCGTTGCCCGGCAGCAGCGGTGCGTGCAAGGACGCCTGGGACGAGATCCTGCAATACCAGCTGGACTACCGCCATATGCCTTGCAATTTTGTCGAAATCTTTCCGCGCCTGGACGAGCACAAGCGACGGAAATAGCCGTTTGCTGCGTAACAGGCTTGTGCCTTGGCAAAAATTCATATGCCGCTAAGTATATACGTCAGCCCGTTCCGGGCCTGAAACGAGGGTTCTGAAGATGCGTTTCCTGCGCCAAAGCCTGACCGGATTGTTTCTGGTGTCGCTTACTTTGGGTCTGCTGATCTATGCCGGCGCCATGGTGCGGGACGCGATCGAGGATCGTATGTCGCGCGAGGCACGGGTGCCGCAGGGGCGCGAACGGATTTTCGCGGTGAACGTGCTGACGGCCGTGCCGGGAACCGTGCGCCCCGATCTGCTGGCCTTTGGCGAGGTGCAAAGCCGCCGGACGCTGGAAATCCGCGCCGCGCTGCGCGGCACCGTGGTGGAATTGGCGGACGGTTTCGAGGAGGGCGGGCAGGTCCGCGCGGGCGATATTCTGGTGCGCATCGACCCGACCGAGCCGCAGGCGGCTCTGGATCGGGCCAAGGCCAATCATCTGGATGCCCAATTCGAGGAACGCGATGCCGCCCGCGCGCTGATCCTGGCACAGGACGAGCTGGCCGCGACCGAAGAACAGGCCGCCCTGCGCGAGAAAGCCTTTAAACGGACGCAGGATCTGGCGCAGCGCGGTGTCGCAACCGAGGCCACGGTGGAAACCGCGGAACTGGCGGCCTCGGCGGCGCGTCAGGCGGTGGTTTCGCGCCGTCAGTCGCTGGCCCAGGCCGAGGCCCGCGTGAACCAGGCCACCACAAGTCTGAACCGCGCCGCCATCGCCCTGGCCGAGGCCGAACGCACCCTGGCCGACACGGTGATCCGCGCCGAATTCAACGGCACGCTGAGCAATGTGCAGATCGTGGCGGGGGGGCTGGTCTCGCAAAACGAGGTGCTGGCCGAACTGGTGGACGGGCAGGCCCTGGAGGCCGCTTTTCGGGTCTCTACCCCGCAATATGCGCGGCTGCTGGACGCCGATGGGCAATTGCAGAAAGCCCCGGTAGGGGTGACGCTGAATCTCTATGGGGAAAACCTGTCGGCAACCGGCCGGATTGACCGTGACAGCGCCGCCGTGGGCGAGGGGCAGACCGGGCGTTTGATCTTTGCCCGTCTGGACAGCGCGCGCGGGCTGAAGCCGGGGGATTTCGTCAGCGTTGCGGTTCAGGAACCCCCGCTAGAACGCGTGGTGCGCCTGCCTGCGACTGCGCTGGACCCGTCCAGCCGCGTGCTGGTTCTGGGCGAGGGCGACCGGCTGGAGGCCATCGAGGTCCGGCTGATCCGCCGTCAGGGCGATGACGTGCTGGTGCGCGCGCCCGATCTGACGGGGCGCGAAGTGGTGACCGAACGCTCGCCTCTGCTGGGGGCGGGAATTAAGGTGCGCCCGTTGCGGGCCACCTCAGAAGATGCCGCAGAAGAGCCCGAGCTGCTGGAACTGAGCGCCGAGCGCCGTGCCCGGCTGATGGCCTTTGTCGAGCAGAACAAGATGATGCCCTCGGATGTGCGCACGCGGCTGCTGACCCGGTTGCAGCAAGATAAGGTGCCCGCCGCCATGGTCGAGCGCCTGGAATCGCGGATGGGGGGCTAGCGGATGGTGGGGGGGCTGCTGTCTTATTTCACGCGTCACCGGACGGCGGCAAACTTGCTGCTGGTGGTGCTGTTGGTGCTGGGCATGGCCGCCGTGCCGCAGATGCGCGCGCAATTTTTCCCCGATGTGGTGGTCGATGATGTGGATATCGTCACCGTCTGGGATGGTGCCGGGGCCGAGGACGTGGATGCCGCGATCATCCAGGTGCTGGAACCGACGCTGCTGGCTGTGGAAGGCGTGGAAAGCAGCGCCAGCACCAGCCGCGAAGGGCGCGGCACGATCACGCTGGAATTCGAGCCCGGCTGGGACATGAGCCGCGCCGCTGATGATGTGCAGGCCGCCGTCGATACCGTCACCACTCTGCCCGAAGAGGCCGAAGACCCGACGGTTCGGCGCGGGGTCTGGCGCGATCGGGTCACGGATGTGGTGATCACCGGCCCGGTCGAGCCGCAGCAGCTGGGCCTTTTTGCCGATGAATTCGTCCCCCGCCTGTTCGAAGAGGGCGTCACCCGGACCACCATCCGCGGTGTGGCCGCTCCGGAAATCCTGATCGAAGTGCCCAGCCTGAACCTGATGGCGCATGATGTCACGATTGCGCAGATCGCCGCCGCCATCGCCGAAGAGGTAGACGCAGACCCGGCCGGCGATGTGACCGGCGCCAATGCCCGTGTGCGCACCGGCGTGGAAAAACGCAGCGCCGATCAGATTGCCAGCGTGGTGTTGCGCAGCAACGATGATGGCTCGGCTTTGACGGTGGGCGATGTGGCGACGGTCAGCCTGCTGGGCAGTGACCGCGACCGGGTTTATTTCGTCGGTCAGCACCCGGCGGTTTCTGTGCGGGTGGATCGCTCGGACACCGGGGATGCGATCAAGATCCAGGCTCAGGTGCAGGACGTGGCCGACCAGATGGAAGCGACCTTACCCCAGGGTGTCACGATTGATCTGATCCGCACCCGCGCCGAGGCAATCACCGCGCGTCTGAACATCCTGACGGAAAACGGGCTGTTCGGGCTGGTTCTGGTGTTGATCTTGCTGTTTTTGTTCCTGAACGCGCGCACGGCCTTTTGGGTGGCGGCGGGCATTCCGGTGTCGATGCTGACGGCGATTGCGCTGATGTATGCGGCGGGGCTGACGATCAACATGATCAGCCTGTTTGGCCTGATCATCACCCTGGGGATCGTGGTGGATGATGCGATTGTGGTGGGCGAACATGCCGACCACCTGTCGCGCCACGGCTATTCGCCCACTCAGGCGGCGGAAAACGCGGCGCGGCGGATGGCTTTGCCGGTGTTTTCGGCCACTCTGACGACGATCATCGCCTTTTTCGGGCTGACAGCGATTGGCGGACGGTTCGGAGACCTGATCCGCGATATTCCCTTTACGGTGATTGTCGTGCTGCTGGCCTCGTTGATCGAATGTTTCCTGATCCTGCCCCATCACATGGCCCATGCGCTGAAACACTCGGCCAAAGAGCATTGGTACGATTGGCCCTCGCGCACGGTGAACAAGGGCTTTCGCTGGGTACGCAGCCATCTGTTCCGGCCGCTGACCGGGCTGGTGATCCGGGCGCGCTATCCGGTGATTGCGCTGACGGTGCTGCTGCTGGCCGGGCAGATCGCGGTCTTTGTGCGCGGCGATGTGCAATGGCGGTTCTTCAACGCGCCCGAGCGCGGCAGCGTGACCGGCAATTTCGCCATGCTGCCGGGGGCCAGCCGGGCTGACAGTCTGGAAATGATGCGCGAAATGCAGCGCGCAACCGAGGCCCTGGGCGCCGAATATGCCGAACGCTATGGCACCAACCCGCTGGATTACGTGATCGCCGAGGTGGGCGGGAACTCGGGCCGGCCCTTGCCCGGTGCGGATACCAAGGACAGCGATTTGCTGGGCGGGATCTCGATCGAACTGATCGACGCCGATCTGCGCCCCTATTCCAGTTTCGCCTTTGTGGCCGAGTTGCAGGACGCTGTGCGCCGCCATCCGATGGTGGAAACCGTCAGTTTCCGTGGCTGGCGGTCCGGTCCGGGGGGCGAGGCGCTGGACGTGCAATTCTACGGGGCCAGCGCCGAGACGCTGAAATCGGCCAGCGAGGCGCTGAAACAGGCCCTGGCCAAATACCCCGAGGTGTCCGCGGTTGAGGACAACCTGTCCTATGACAAGGACGAAATCATTCTGGAGCTGCCCCCCCAAGGGCAGGCCTTGGGGTTCACAATCGACGGGCTGGGGCGGGTGTTGCGGCACCGTCTGAACGGGCTGGAGGCCGCCACCTTCCCCGACGGGCCGCGCAGCGCGGAAATCCGGGTGGAACTGCCACGCAGCGAACTGACGGCCGATTTTCTGGAAACGATGCAGCTGCGCACGGGGGCCGGGCACTATGTGCCGCTGGCCGATATTGTCAGCGTGAAGACGCGTTCGGGGTTTTCGACGGTGCGGCGGGAAAACGGGATTCGGCTGATTTCCGTCACCGGGGATATTTCCGAGGACGACCCGGCCCGCGCCGAGGAAATCCTGCGCGTGCTGGAGACCGAGATCCTGCCGACGATTGCCAGCGAAAAACAGGTGGAATGGCGTCTGTCGGGCCTGTCCGAGCAAGAAGACCAGTTCCTGAACGAGGCCATGACCGGCCTGGTGCTGTGCCTTTTGGGGATCTACCTGGTGCTGGCCTGGGTGTTCAGCAGCTGGACGCGGCCCATCGTGGTGATGGCGATCATTCCCTTCGGGCTGGTCGGCACGATCTATGGCCATGTGCAATGGGACGTGCCTTTGTCGATGTTCACCGTTGTGGGGCTGGTGGGGATGACGGGGATCATCATCAACGATTCTATCGTTCTGGTGACCACGATTGACGATTATGCCAAGGACCGGGGGCTGGTGCCCTCGATCATGGATGGCACGGCGGACAGGCTGCGCCCGGTGATGCTGACCACGCTGACCACGGTGATGGGGCTGGCGCCGCTGCTGTATGAGACCTCGCAGCAGGCGCAATTCCTGCGCCCGACGGTGATCACGCTGGTTTACGGGCTGGGATTCGGGATGGTGCTGGTGCTGATGGTGGTGCCGGCGCTGGTGGCGATCCAGCACGATATTCGCCGGCAGGTGACGGCGCTGAAACGCTCGGTTCGGGTGCAGGGGCTGCGGCTGCCGATGGGGCTGAGCCTGCTGGCCGTCGCCGGATGGCTGGTGCCGAGCCTGGGCTGGCCGCTGGTGACCGGCGCGGCCCATCCGTGGTTAAACGCCTGGGGGACGGGGGATCCGATGGCCGCCGGGCTGCTGCTGTTCGTGCTGGGCGTGGGGCTGTTTGCGATGGCGCTGTTCGTGCTGGCCGCGTTGGTTCAGGCCTTGCGCAAACGCGCCAGCAAGGCCTAATCGGCCGGGCAGCCCTGAATATCCACCGCGCGGTCGCTGCCCAGAACGGTGACACGTATCCCCGAACGATCCAGCGCAAAGGCTCCGCCCTCCATGTGGATCATCTGGGTGCGGACGGTCAGGATATTGCCCTGGCGGTGGGTGTCGCTTTCGGCGACCCAGACCTCGGGGTCGGCGGTTTCGATCACCGCATATTCCTGCGCCCCGGTCGAAGGCATGGCGATCCTGGCCTCGATGGCCAGGCCGTCCTCGGTCAGGGAAACCGCGCATGACACCCGGCCAACCCCGGCCTTGCGCGCGGGTATTGGCTGGCTGGCCAGCGCGGCGGTGATCGCATTGTCACGACTGCGCGAGGCGGGCAGCGCCAGATCGAAGTTCAGCTCGGCCGGCACGCAGATGTCCTTGCAGATGCCGATCTGCATTTCCCCCTTCAGGTCGATCGGCTGGCCGGAATCCTGAGGCGTCAGAACGATGGGCAGGATCAAATCGGTCTGGTAACCCACGGAATTCATTCCATTTTGCGAGAAAACCTCGGGGGTGGGCCAGATCGGCATCATCCCCTTCAGATTGTCCGAGCGCGACCAGTCGATCATCGGCGGAATGCCCGCATCCCCCGGCGCGCGCCAATAGGTTTTCCAGCCCGGTGCCAGGTCAATCTTCAGCGCGGCCACATGGGTGCCATCGGCGCTGCGCCAGCCGGGCAGAACCTCCAGCGCGACCACCTGCTGGTTCAGGCTTTGGGCCGAAACCGAGCCCGCCGCCCAGCAGATGGCGGCCAGAGTGCGAAAAAACATGCGTGTCATCATCCTTTGCAAATGGGCGAAAAAACGGGCCGTGCCAACTCACATTGCGGCGAGCAGATGTGACAGAGGTCACAATCGTGCTTTTTCTGACGCAGAAACTGGACCGGGGGCGGGGGCGATCATATCTTAGCTATATGGACACAGCCGAAACCAAACTGAACCTGACAGGAAAGCTGCTGATTGCGATGCCGGGCATGGGCGATCCGCGGTTCGAACAATCGGTGGTGCTGATCTGCGCCCATTCCGAAGAGGGCGCGATGGGGTTGATCATCAACAAACCCACCGAAGAGGTGGCCCTGTCTGACATGCTGGAACAGCTCTCGATCAGCCATGGGCCCGACAGCCGGAACATGGGCGTGTCCTTTGGTGGGCCGGTGGAAACGGGGCGCGGGTTCGTGCTGCATTCGTTGGATTATGTCAGCTTTGTCAATACTTTGAAGGTCGATGGCGGATTCGGAATGACCGCAACGCTGGATATTCTAGAGGCCCTGGCGCAGGGCAAAGGGCCCGAGCGCGCGCTGGTTGCGATCGGCTATGCGGGCTGGGGCGAGGGGCAGTTGGAATCCGAACTGTCACAGAATGCCTGGCTGACCTGTGACGCGGATATGCGGCTGGTGTTCGATCTGCCCGACGATGCCAAATGGGACGGGGCGCTGAAATCCATGGGGGTCAGCCCGTTGCTGCTGTCCTCGGAGGCGGGGCACGCCTAGGGGCGCGGCGCTGCGGCGCGGGCCAGACGGTCATTGATGGCAAGGCCCAGCCCGCGCATCGGAATCGGGCTGACGGCAATCCCCGCGGGGTTCATCGCATCCAAAGCATGAAGATGATGGAACAGATTCGCCGCGGCCTCGACCAGATCGCCGGTTTCGGACAGGTTCAGGGCGCAGTCTACAGGGCCGAAGCCCAGCAGCAGCTCTTGGTCGCTGGTGTCATGGGCGTTCAGCCGCACACGGGCGCCGGGCGCATAATGCGACAGCATCTGACCGGGCGCCGTCAGCGGATCGGCCTGATCCCGTTGCGCCAGCCGGACACCCAGAGCGGCCTCGATGTCTTCGGCTGCCACCCCGCCGGGACGCAGCAGGGTGGGGGGGGCGGACTGGCCAACATCTGACTGGCCAACGTCCGACAGGCCAATGATCGTGGATTCCACGCCGACAGGGCAGGGGCCGCCGTCCAGAATGGCCTCGATCCGGCCCGAGAGCCCGTCGATCACATGCTGCGCCGTGGTGGGGCTGATTTTACCCGACGGATTGGCCGAGGGCGCGGCGACAGGGCCGTCAAACGCGGCCAGCAGCTGTTGCGCCACCGCGTGGGCGGGGACGCGGATCGCCAAGGTCGGCAGCTCGGCCGTGACCAGGGGCGACAGGCCCGCATCCGCGCGCAGCGGCAGCACCAGTGTCAAGGCTCCGGGCCAGAAGGTCTCGGACAGTATTTGCGCGCTTGCCGACCATTCCACATAACGCTGCGCCACCTGGGCCGAGGCCACATGCACGATCAGCGGATTGAAATGCGGCCGGCCCTTGGCCTGAAAAATCCGAGCGACGGCCCGGTCATTGCGCGCATCCGCCCCCAGCCCATAGACGGTTTCGGTGGGCAGGGCGACCAGCCCCCCGGCGGAAAGCGTTTCCGCTGCGCGAAAGATGCCCGTGGCATCGGGGCTTAGAACGGTGGTGGACAGATTTGCCATAGTCTATGACGCCGCGTTTTGGTTGATGGATTACGACTGAAAGATACTTTCCTCGTGACCTGTTTTTGAATAACTGCGGATGACCCGAATTCCAACCCGTCCCGCAAGGAGGAGACCCAGATGGCTTATCGCGCCCCCGTCGAGGATTACCGATTCATTTTTGAGAACGTGGTGGATATGGCCGCTGTCTCGGGGACTGAACGGTTTTCCGAGGCGACGCCGGACATGACCACGGCGATCCTGACCGAGCTGGGAAAAATGGCCGAAGAGGTCCTGTACCCGATCCAGCGCAATGGCGATCTGACCCCTGCGGTTCTGGAAAACGGTGTGGTGCGCGCCTCGCCCGGTTTCGAAGAGGCATTCCGCACCATGGCCGAAGGTGGCTGGGTGGCGGTCTCGGCGGCCGAGGAACATGGCGGCATGGGCCTGCCGCTGGTGATGAACACGGCGTTCAATGAAATGGCGGCCTCGACCAACATGGCGCTGGGGCTGTGCCCGCTGCTGACGCAGGGCCAGATCGAGGCGCTGGAACATCATGCCAGCGACGCGCTGAAGGACATGTACCTGCCGCGCCTGATCAGCGGCGAATGGACCGGCACGATGAACCTGACCGAACCGGGGGCCGGTTCCGACGTGGGGGCGCTGAAATCCAAGGCCGAACCGAATGGCGATGGCTCTTATGCGGTGACCGGGCAGAAGATTTTCATCACCTGGGGCGATCACGATTTCGGCGGCAACGTGTGCCATCTGGTGCTGGCGCGCCTGCCCGATGGCGTGCCCGGCACCAAGGGCATCAGCCTGTTCATGGTGCCCAAGTTCATCCCGAACGCAGACGGTAGCCTGGGCGAACGCAACAGCCTGGGCGTCGTCAGCCTGGAACACAAACTGGGCATTCATGGCAGCCCCACCTGCGTGATGCAGTTCGATGGTGCCAAAGGCTGGCTTGTGGGCAAGGAACACGGGGGCATGGCGGCCATGTTCACGATGATGAACAATGCCCGTCTGGGGGTCGGCACGCAGGGTGTGGGCATCGCCGAGGGGGCCTATCAGCACGCGCTGGCCTATGCGGGCGAACGCGATCAGATGGGCCCGATCATCAACCACGCCGATGTGCGCCGGATGCTGCTGACGATGAAGGCCGATACGTTTGCCGCGCGCGCGCTGGTGCTGGATTGCTCGGTTGCTCTGGATATGGGGAATGCCACTGGCGATACCGCCTGGACCGCCCGCGCCGCGCTGTTGACGCCCATCGCCAAGGCTTTCTCCACCGATGTGGGCATCGCCGTGGCCGAGCTGGGCGTGCAGATCCACGGCGGCATGGGCTTTATCGAGGAAACCGGCGCGGCGCAGTTCAGCCGCGATGTGCGGATCACCTCGATCTACGAGGGCACCAACGGCATTCAGGCGATGGATCTGGTCGGCCGCAAGATGATGGACGGGGGCGAGGCCGCCTTTGCCCTGCTGGACGAGATCGAGGCCCACGCCGAAGAGGCGCGCACCGCGCTGCCCGACCTGGCCGAGCCCGTCTGGCAAGCCACCGAAACCCTGCGTGAATCGGTGGAATGGATGGTGGCTCAGACCGATATGAATGATCGTTTTGCCGGCTGCGTGCCCTTCCTGAGCGCCTTTGGCCGCGTGTTGGGCGGGCATTACCACCTGAAGGCCGCCATGTCCGAAGGCGGCTCGGGCACCCGCACCAAAATCGCGCGGTTCTACATCAACCGCCTGTTGCCGCAATTCGCCGGTATGCTGGAACACGCGCAGGCCGGGGCTTCGGATCTGTATGACATCACCAACGAAGAGCTGAGCGCCTGATGACAGGGCCGGGCATCCGCTATCCCTGGGACGCCCCGCCCGCCGAGGGTGAGGCGATCCAGATCGCCGAGGGCGTTTTGTGGCTGCGGCTGCCTCTGCCCATGGTTCTGGATCATGTGAATATCTACGCGCTGGACGAGGGCGACAGCTGGACCATCGTGGATGCCGGTGTCTATTCGAAACGCACCGTCGCGATCTGGGAAAAGCTGCTGGTGGGGCCTTTGGGCGGCAAGCCCGTGGGCCGGATCATCCTGACCCACCACCACCCCGATCACGTCGGCATGGCCGGCTGGTTCATCGCCCGCGGGGCGCAGCTGTGGGCCACGCGCACGGCGTATCTGATGGCGCGGATGCTGATTCTGGATGTCGAACACAAGGTCACCGAGCAGGCGCAGCAATTCTGGCGCCGCGCCGGCATGTCCGAAGAGGTGTTCCAGAAACGGATCACCGAGCGGCCCTTCAATTTCGCCGACATCTCGCATCCGTTGCCCGTGGGGTATCTGCGGGTGCAGCAGGGCGATGTGATCCACGCCGCCGGGCGCGATTGGGACGCGCATATCGGCAATGGCCACGCGCCCGAACACCTGACCCTGTGGTCCCGCGATGACAATCTGGTGCTGGCGGGCGATCAGATCCTGCCCTCGATCAGCCCCAATATCGGTGTTCACGCCACGGAACCCGAGGCCGACCCGCTGGCCGACTGGATGGAAAGCTGCACCCGGCTGCAAGCTCTGGCGCGGGCGGATCATCTGGTGCTGGGCGGGCATAAGCTGCCTTTCACCGGGCTGCCCACGCGGATGCACCAGCTGATCGAAAACCACCACGGGGGGCTGCGCCGCCTGCGCGCGCATCTGACCCAGCCCAAAACAGCCGCCGAGTGTTTCCCCCCCCTGTTCAAACGCAAAATTGACTTTGGCACCTACGGTCTGGCGCTGGTCGAGGCTGTTGCGCATCTGAATCATCTGTATCATGAGGGGGACGTGACCCGCACCCTGCGCGACGATGGCGCATGGCTGTGGCAGATGAAGGAGACGCGCGATGGACGGTAAAATCAGCACAGCGGCCGAGGCCCAGGAAAAGGACGCCCTGCCGCGCCGCCACGAGGTCCACGCGGACCCGAACGCGCAGGTTTCTGATGTCCCGGCCGAAATCACCGCCACCCCCGTCGAAAAGAAAAGCCCCGCCGAATGGGCCTATGAGCGGCTGATTCTCTATATCCAGAACTTCGAACAGCAGCTGGACAACGAACACGAGGTCGCCATGGGGTTTGCCGGGGGCGACGCAGGTGTGCTGCGGATCGAGGGCATGGGCTATTTCGATCCCGATATTGTGACTTTCTACGGTAGCGACGAAACCGGCGCGAAAACCCAGCTGATTCAGCATGTCAGCCAGCTGAGCGTGATCCTGCGGGCTCTGCCCAAGGAACCGCAGCAAGAGGCCCCCAAGCGCATCGGCTTCCGTCTGGCCGCCGATCTGGCCAAAGGCTAGGCGCGGCCATCGGTCCCGGCCCGCAGCGCCCTTTTGACGGGATGACAGGGCGTAAAAAATCCGTTAGTCACGGATGGAACAGAATTACTATACCTAAGGAAACGCACAATGGCTGATCACAAGCACGGCGAAATGGATGTCACCGTTCAGGAAAAAACCTTCGACGGTTTCATCAAGTTCACCACCTATTCGGTCTACGTTATCATCGCCATTCTGATCTTCATGGCGCTGGTCAACAGCTAAGCCATTCGGCAGGGGCCCCGCTATGCGTAAATGGGTATTGCTGCTGGCCGCGGTCAGCCTGACGGCGGGCTGTGCGGTCAAACACGATCCGCCGGTCACGGATGAGCAGATCCAGAATGCGGTGTACCGGCATTCCGGCCCGTCCGAGCTGGTTCTCTATACGATGATCAACAACAGCTCGGGGTCGGGGGCGCATACTTCGATGATGATCAATGCCAGCCAGCGGGTGATTTTTGATCCGGCTGGCTCTTTCCGGCATTCGCAGATCATCGCGCGCAATGACATTGTGTATGGCGTCACCCCCTATGTCGAGGACGTCTATACCCGCTTCCATGCGCGCAAGACCTTTCACGTTGTGATCCAGCGGTTGCAGGTCAGCCCCGAGGTGGCCGAGCAAGCCATGCGCCTGGCCATGGCCAAAGGCGAAGTGCCCGATGCTTATTGTGCCTCGTCGACCTCGGAAATCCTGGCGCAGCTGCCGGGGCTGAACATCAAACAGACCATGTTCCCCAAAAACCTGATGGAGCAGTTCGGTCAGCAGCCCCTGATGAGCACGCAGGCTTTGTATGAATATGACGATGAAGATCGGTTCGCCGCGCTGCGGGCCTATGATCCTGAAAAAGCGCAGGAAAGCTTCAAACGTCAGCAAGCAAAACGCGCGGCACAGGCAGAATAATCTGCCTTTTCCGGGGCCGTGCGGGCGTGTTCAGCCCAGCAGATAAAGCGCCAGATACAGGCTGCCCGCCCCGCAGAAGATCGCGGCCAGCACGTTTTTGCTGAAATATCCCACGCCAATCGTTACCACCGCCGCGATCATTCGCGGGGCATCCAGTTGTCCGCCCGTCGCGGCGGGCCAGACAACCGCCGGCGCGACCAGAGCCGGCAGGATCGCCACCGCCGTATAGCGCAGATGGCGCAGCACCCATTCGGGCATGGGCCGGTTGCCGACGAACCCGGTGAACATGAACCGCAACCCAAAGCTGCCCAGCCCCAGGCCGATGATCACAATCCAAAGCGTAACAGGCTCGATCTGGGTCATGGGCTCTCCGATTGGTCTGCGGATTTGGTGCCAGAGGATGTGCGCAGCTCGACCTGGGCGCCGGCCATCATCCCGGCCAGCCCGGCGACCAGCACGCCAGTATTATAGGGCAAGAAGCTAAGCAGCAGCGACAGCACGATCGACACCAGCGCCGCGACCCGGTGGGCGGGGGTGGTCAGCATCGGGGCGATCAGCGCCAGAAAGGTGATCGGCACAGCGAAATCCAGCGCCATTTCCTGCGGGATCGCATTGCCCAGCAGGGCTCCGCCCAGGGTTGCGACATACCACAGCGGGCAAATCGGGGTGACGACTCCGAACAGGTAGGCCATTTTCTGCGCCGTGGTCCAGTCGGGGTGCTTTTCAAAGGCCATGATCGAACAGGCATAGACCTGATCCACGGTGAAATAGGCCGCCAGCGCCCGCTGCCACATCGGTGCGCCGCCGATATGCGGGGTCAGCGAGGCCGAATACATCGCCATCCGCAGGTTCACCGCCAGGGCCGAGGCCAGGATAATCAGCACAGGCGCATTTTCAGACAGCAGTTGCAGCGCGGTGAACTGCGCCGCCCCGGCGATCACCACGACCGAGAAGGTCAGAGCCTCAAGCACGTTCAGGCCGGCCTCGGTTGCGACGACGCCGAACAGCAGCCCGAAGGGCACGATCACCAGAAGAAACGGCAGCCCATCCCGAAAGCCGTTCCAATATGTCGATTGGGTTGTGCGGGACATGAATCATTCCCAAATACAAGAGATGACCAAGCCGTATCGGCTGAACAGGGGGGATGCAATGGCTGTCACGATTGACGCAGGGTTCACCGAGGCAGAGCGCCCGCAGGTCGCGCGGCTCTATTGGCAGGCTTTCGGGGCGAAGCTGGGTAAGGTGCTGGGGCCCGATAGGCGCGCTCTGGCCTTTTTGGAACAGGCGCTGACGCCGGAATTCGCGCTGGTTGCACGGCGCGATGGCGCGCTGCTGGGGGTGGCCGGGTTCCAGACCCCGCAAGGGGGGCTGGTGGGCGGCGGATTTGCCGGAATGGCCAGGGTTTACGGGCTGTTCGGGGCGGCGTGGCGCGCGGCCCTGTTGTCCGTGCTGGAACGTCGGGTCGAAGCCGGGATTTTCCAGATGGACGGGATTTTCGTCAGCGCCGGGGCGCGCGGGCAGGGGGTTGGTGCGGCGTTGCTGGAGGCGGTGGCTCTGCGGGCGCGGCAGCAGGGCGCGCGGGCCGTGCGCCTGGATGTGATCGACACAAACCCAAGGGCCGAACAGCTGTATCGCCGCGTCGGATTTCAGCCATTGAAACGCGAACACACCGGCCCGTTCAAATGGGTGTTCGGCTTTGGCTCGGCCCTGAAAATGGAGCGTCCGGTCTAATCGAACATCCCCGTCACGCGGCCCAGCAGCATGAAGGCGCGGGCGGTGCGGGTGTCGGACATATCGGCGATCTCGGAATCCGAGGCCGTGCCGGCGAATTCGGTCAGCATCTTATCGAACCGGCGCAGGAAATGGTGGGCCGTGTCGCGGAAAATCGGGTCTTGCTTCATGCGGCCCGCCGCCAGCGCCAGCGACGAGCGATCCCGCACACCGCCAAGCGCGGCAATCTGGCGGCCCCGGTCCCCGTCCGCAAAGCGGCGCCAGATTTCAGGGCGGGCGCGATCGGGGCGCAGATCGTCCATATAGATCCCATCCTGGCTAAGCAGCGTCAGAATGTCCTGCGCGGCCTGGATCAGCTGCGCGGCCTGGCGGTCCTTTAGCGCCTTGCGCAGGGCGGCAAAGCCCTCCTCGTCCTCGGCGGTTTCGGGGAAATTGAGCGCACGGATGAAATCGGAGCGGGCCAGCGGCGGGGCCAGATCCTCGGCCGGGGTGCCCAGGGGCAGGGGGGCCTGATCGGCGGGCTGTTCCGCCGGATCCACGGGTTTGGGCGCGGGGCGCATCAGGTCAATCCGGTCGCGATCACGGGTCGAGGTAAAGGTGGCCAGCGCGATTTCGGTCTTTTTCTGGGCCTCGGCGATCTCGTCCAGTTTTTTGGCGATGGTCGTGTCGCCCGCGCCCGCGCTGCGCCCCTGCTGCGATTGCGCGACATAGGATTTGCGAATCCCGTCAATGGCGGCCTGCAAACGCGCGCTTTCCTCGCGCATCACGCGCGAGGATCGGGCGGCCGTGGCCCCGACCCAGATCATGGCGACGGGCAGGAAGATCACCAGCAATGTCGTCATGAACCGCAGCGCCTGATCGCCCGAGGTTGCGCTGCCCAGCAGGAAAAAGAACACCCCCGCCCCCAGCAGCCACAACAGGCTAAGCACGACGGCGATCACCTCGATTCCGGTGACGCGCCCGCCGGTGTTTCGCTCATATAGCCCCAAAGGTGTGGAGCGGCTTTCGTCCTTGTCAGCCATTGCTGGGGATCATCCGTTTTCAGATATACTGGATCGTCAACACTTCGTAGGATTTTTCGCCGCCGGGGGTGCGGACCTCGACGCTGTCGCCCTCTTCCTTGCCGATCAGGGCGCGGGCGATGGGCGATTTCATGTTCAGCAGGCCTTTTTCGATATTGGCCTCGTGCTCGCCCACGATCTGCCAGGTTTTTTCCTCGTCGGTGTCCTCGTCCACCAGGGTGACGGTCGCGCCGAATTTGATCGCGCCGGACAACGAGGTCGGGTCAATCACCTCGGCCAGAGACAGGATGCCCTCCAGCTCTTTGATGCGCCCCTCGATGAAACCCTGCTTTTCGCGGGCCGAGTGGTATTCGGCGTTTTCCTTCAGGTCGCCCAGCTCGCGTGCTTCGGCAATGGCCTGGATGATGGTGGGGCGTTCAACGGTTTTCAGCGTTTTCAGTTCGGTCTCCAGCGCGGTGTGCCCGGCGCGAGTCATCGGTAGTTTATCCATCTGGCCTAATTCCTGCGAAAAAGGCGGCGGATGCCGGGGCGCCCGCCGCTTTGGTATGTGTTCCCCGTGAATTACCTGACCCGAAGCCCGCAGACAATGCAAGAGATAGCTAATTCAACAAGGGGCCCGCGTCAGGCCGCGTAGCTGACCACCTCGTATTCGACGCCATTTTCGTCACGAAAGTAGAATCGCGCCCCCGGTTCGTAATCGGCGAATTTTTCGGGGGTAAAGCCGGCGGCGATCACGCGGGCCCTGGCGGCGGGCAGGTCCGGCACGGTGACGCCCACGTGGTTCAGCCCGCCCAGGGTTTTGTAGCTGTCGGTTTCGGTCAGCTCGGGCGTGTCCGGCGCATAGAGCGCCAGATACTGGCCCTCGGTGCCGACATGGACGGACTGGCCGCCATCAATGGCCGGCCCCTGCCAGCGGGTGCGCCAGCCAAAGACCTGGTGCATCCAGCGGGCGGTCGCGTGGGGGTCTTTGACGGTGATATTCGTGTGTTCCAGCGTTGCGATCATCAGAGATTCCTTTCGTATTGAGCCTATGTGCCCTTCATGCTAATTTCTAAACCTAACTTGAGGTCAAGGTTTTAAAACGCATGGAAAACAAACGCCTACGGGCCTCGGGCCTGTCGATCGGGGCTCTGGCCAAGCGGACGGGGCTGGCGGTTTCGGCCATTCGCTATTACGAATCCCAGGGGTTGGTGCGTGCCTGGCGCAACGCGGGCGGCCAGCGCCGGTTTGAACGCGCTGACATCCGCCGGCTGTCCTTTGTGATGATCGCGCAGAAATTTGGCTTCTCGATTGCGGAAATCCGGGCCGAGCTGGATCGTTTGCCCGATGGCCGCACGCCCACCCCGCAGGATTGGGTGCGGATTTCAAAGGGGTTTCGGGCCGCATTGGATGCACGGATCGAAACGCTGGAAAAGCTGCGCGACAATCTGGACGGGTGCATTGGCTGCGGCTGTCTGTCCTTGCCCAAATGCGCGCTGTACAATCAAAGCGACAGCGCGGGGCAAAAGGGCGCGGGGCCACGCTATCTGATGGGGGATGCGCCCATAGATAGGTCCGCAGACACGTCATAGATGGCCGGAACCGGCCAGAGTTGGATAGGTTTCGCTGCGTTTGAGTGCGGTTTAACGCTGAGTATTCATTGACGAACATTGCTGCAGCGCGGTATCCCCGTGCGAAATAAAGTTACGCGCGGAATCTCAGAGGAGTGCCACCCATGTCGGAAATCGAACGGGAAGCGATGGAATATGACGTTGTTATCGTCGGTGCCGGGCCTGCGGGTCTGTCTGCGGCGATCCGTCTGAAGCAACTGGACGCCGACCTGAACGTGGTCGTGCTGGAGAAGGGCTCGGAAGTGGGCGCGCATATTCTGTCCGGCGCGGTTCTGGATCCGTGCGGGCTGGATGCGCTGATCCCCGACTGGAAGGAAAAAGGCGCGCCGCTGAACACCCCCGTGAAAGAAGACAACTTCTACATGCTGGGCGAAGCGGGCGAGATTCGCATTCCCAACTTCCCCATGCCGCCGCTGATGAACAACCACGGCAATTATATTGTCTCGATGGGCAACGTCTGCCGCTGGATGGCCGAACAGGCCGAGGGCATGGGCGTGGAAATCTTCCCCGGCATGGCCTGCTCGGAACTGGTCTACGGCGACAATGGCGAGGTCAAAGGCGTCGTGGCCGGCGTGTTCGGCGTCGAGCCCGATGGCACCTATGGCGAGGGCACCGAGCCGGGCATGGAACTGCACGGCAAATACGTTTTCCTGTCCGAGGGCGTGCGCGGCTCGCTGGCCAAGGAAGTGATCGCCAAATACGACCTGCAAGCCGGTAAAGAGCCGCAGAAATTCGGCGTCGGCATGAAGGAAATCTGGGAAATCGACCCGGCCAAGCACCGCGAAGGCACCGTGACCCACACGATGGGCTGGCCGCTGAACAGCAATGCCGGCGGGGGGTCTTTCATCTATCACCTTGAAAACAATCAGGTTTACGTGGGTTTCGTCGTTCACCTGAACTACAAAAACCCGCACCTGTTCCCCTATATGGAATTCCAGCGCTTCAAGCATCACCCGATGGTGGCCGAACTGCTGAAGGGCGGCAAACGCGTGGCTTATGGTGCGCGCGCCATTTCCGAAGGCGGCTATCAGTCGATGTGCAAGATGGTGGCTCCTGGCGCGGCTCTGCTGGGCTGCTCGGTCGGGATGGTCAACGTCCCGCGCATCAAGGGCAACCACAACGCGATGCTGTCGGGCAAGGCCGCGGCCGAGGCCGCCTATGCCGCGATTCAGGATGGGCGTTCGGGCGACGAACTGACCGATTATGAGACCGAAGTGCGCAGCGGTGCCATCGGCAAAGACTTGAAAAAAGTCCGCAATGTCAAACCGATGTGGTCCAAATGGGGCATGTTGCCCAGCCTGGCCCTGGGCGGTCTGGACATGTGGACGAACACGCTGGGCTTCTCGCTGTTTGGCACTCTGAAACACGGTAAAACCGATGCCGAGGCCACGGAACCCGCCGACAAACACAAGAAGATCGACTATCCTAAACCCGATGGGAAACTGTCGTTCGATCGTCTGACCAACGTGTCCTTCAGCTTCACCAACCACGAAGAAGAGCAGCCCTGCCACCTGCATCTGGCCGATCCGACCGTGCCGATCAGCGTCAACCTGCCCAAATTCGACGAGCCCGCGCAGCGGTACTGCCCGGCGGGGGTCTATGAAGTGCTGGAAACCGAGGCAGGCCCGGAATTCCGCGTGAACTTCCAGAACTGTGTTCACTGCAAAACCTGCGACATCAAAGACCCCAGTCAGAACATCACCTGGGTCACGCCGCAGGGCGGCGAGGGGCCGAACTACCCGAATATGTAAAAACAAGGGGCGGCCTTCGGGTCGCCCTTTTCGTATTTCCGCCCAATAACGCGAAGTTTCCCCGGCGTGCATTGCGTTCAGCGCGCAGCACGCTAGTCTGAATGTCCTGAGATACTGGCAAAGACACTGGCAAACAGGAAGCTTCATGCGCACACGGATTTGGGGAATGGCTCTGGCGCTGGCACTGACGGGCGGG
Organism: Paracoccaceae bacterium; assembly: GCA_002708925.1. Classification (GTDB taxonomy): domain Bacteria; phylum Pseudomonadota; class Alphaproteobacteria; order Rhodobacterales; family Rhodobacteraceae; genus Thalassobius. Next base: position 7,199 of record PAPN01000006.1, on the reverse strand, counting down.
GCCCTGACAGGTGGCACGGCACAGGCACAAGGCATTGCCGGGGCCTATCTGGCGGCACGCAGTGCGGGCATTGCCAGCGATTACAAAGCCGCAGCCGAATATTTTACGCGCGCATTGGCTCGCGATCCCTCGAACCCCAAGTTGATGGATAATGTTGTCATGGCGCAGCTGTCGCTGGGGCAGATCCCGCGCGCCGTGCCCGTGGCCCGGAAAATGGAATCCGACGGTCTGCAAAGCCAGATCGCCCGGATGGTTCTGGTCGCGGATGAGGCGATGAATGGCCAATATGGCACGCTGCTGACCCGCCTGGCAGAAGACCGCGGCATCGGCCCGCTGGTCGATGGGCTGCTGATGGCCTGGGGCGACATGGGGGCCGGGAAAGTGTCGGCCGCGCTCAAGGCATTTGATGAGGTGGCCGAGGAACGCGGCCTTGCGGCGTTTGCGCTGTATCACAAGGCGATGGCCCTGGCCTCGGTTGGGGATTTCGAAGGGGCCGAGGCGATCTTTGCCGAAAGCGCGGGTTCGCCTTTGCAGATGACCCGCCGGGGGGCGCTGGCCCGTATCGAAATTCTCAGTCAGCTGGAGCAGGGCGAAGAGGCGTTGATGCTGCTGGACGAGCTGTTCGGGCGCGGTTTCGACCCCGCGATTCAGTCGATCCGCGCACGGCTGGAGACCGGCGAGACCCTGCCATTTACGCAGGTCCGTGACGCGCGCGATGGCGTGGCCGAGGTGTTCTACTCGGTTGCCATGGCGCTGAACAACGAGGCCAGCGCGGACTATACGCTGCTTTATGCCCGCGTTGTGGAATATCTGCGCCCCGATCATGCAGACGCGATTTTGCTGATCGGTAACCTTTTGGATTCACTCGAAAGATACGATCTAGCCTCGGTGGCTTATCGGTCGGTATCCCAAGACAGCCCGTCCTATTTCTCGGCCGAACTGGGCCGGGCCGAAAGCCTGCGCCGGGCCGATAAAAAAGACGCCGCCGTCGAAGTTCTGGAACAGCTAAGCCGTAGCCATGGCGATATTCCGATGGTCTGGGTCACGCTGGGCGATCTGAAGCGGCAGCTTAAACGGTTCGATGAGGCCGTCACTGCCTATGACGCCGCGCTAAAGCTGTACGGAGAGGCGCAGCCGGGCCACTGGTTCATCTATTATTCGCGCGCGATCAGCCAGGAACGCCTAAGCGACTGGCCCAGGGCCGAGGCCGATTTTCGCAAGGCGCTGGAGCTGAACCCCGGCCAGCCTCAGGTGCTGAACTATCTGGGCTATTCGCTGGTCGAGCAGCAGATCAAACTGGATGAGGCCCTTTCGATGATCGAACAGGCTGTGCAGGCGGAACCGGACAGTGGCTATATTGTCGATTCTCTGGGGTGGGTGCTGTACCGTCTGGGCCGCTATGACGAATCCATCGGCCATATGGAACGCGCGACCGAGCTGATGCCCGTGGATCCGGTGGTGAATGACCATCTGGGCGACGTTCTGTGGGCTGTAGGCCGCAAGCGCGAGGCCGAATTCCAATGGCACCGCGCCCTGTCCTTTACCAAATATGACAATGCCTCGGGCGATCTGAATCCCGACCGCATTCGCCGTAAGCTGGAGGTCGGCCTGGATCAGGTTCTGGCCGAAGAAGGCGCCCCGCCGTTGAAGGTGGCCAATGACTAAGATGCGGGTCTTTGCTCCGGCAAAGGTCAACCTGACACTGCATGTCACCGGCCAGCGCGCGGATGGCTATCATCTGCTGGACAGCCTGGTGGTGTTCGCCGATGTCGGTGACTGGCTGACGGTTGCGCCGGGGCCGATGGGGCTGCGCGTGACGGGGCCCAGGGCCGCTGGCGTGCCTGCGGATGCGCGGAACCTGGCCTGGAAAGCGGCGGAACTGATGGGCGTACCTGCGGCGATCACCCTAGAGAAACACCTGCCCGCTGCGGCGGGGATTGGAGGCGGATCCTCGGATGCGGCGGCGGTGTTGCGGGCGCTGCGCGATCAGACGGGGCAGGAGATTCCCGATCAGGGCCTGTCTTTGGGGGCGGATCTGCCGATCTGCGTGCAGGCCAGCGTGGGCTATATGCGTGGGATTGGCGAGCAAATCGCGCCTGTGGCGGGCCTGCCCAAACTGGCCGCGGTTTTGGTGAATCCGGGGGTCGAGGTGCCCACGGGGGCGGTTTTTGACGGGTTGGCGCGCAAGGATAATCCGCCGATGCAGCCCTTGGGGGATGGGGTGGATCTGATTGGCTGGCTGCGTGCGCAGCGCAATGATTTGGAGCCGCCGGCCTGTGCCGCTCGGCCCGTTATTGCGCAAGTTCTGGAGGCGATCGGGGCCACGGCGGGGTGCCAATTGGCACGGATGTCGGGATCGGGGGCGACGTGCTTTGGGCTGTATGCCGATACTGCCGCGGCCGAGGCTGCTGCGGCGGCATTGGCGCGGCCGGGCTGGTGGGTGCGGGCCGTCAGTTTGCACTGAGGCCTGCGCCTGAGCTGCGCGCAGGCGTGAGTATTTTCAGAGCAAAGAAAGCGGGGGCGGGTCAGTTGATCCGGGCGACCACGTAATCGGCCAGGTCGATCAGCATCTGGCGGATGGGGTGTTCGGGCAGGCTGGCGGCGGCGGTTTTTGCCTTTTGCGCCCAGGCCAGGGCGTCGGTGCGAGTGTCCGACAGGGCGTTATGGGTATTCAGGAGAGAGAGGGCGTGATCCAGGTCGCCCTCTTCCTGTTTGCCTTTTTCGATGGTGCGGGTCCAGAAGGCGCGCTCGGAGTCATTGGCGCGGGCGACGGCTTTGATCACTGGCAGGGTCAGTTTGCGTTCGCGGAAATCATCGCCGACATTTTTGCCGGTGGCCTTGGTATCGCCTTGATAATCCAGAAGATCATCCACGATCTGGAAGGCAATCCCCAAGGCATCGCCATAATCGAAGAGAGCCTGGACATGGGTTTCATCGGCACCGGCGATCACGGCTCCGGCCTCGGTTGCGGCGCTGAACAGGGCGGCGGTTTTGCCGCGCACGACCTGTAGGTAAATGGATTCGTCCGTGCGCAGATCCTGCGCGGCGGTCAGTTGCAGCACCTCGCCCTCGGCGATTGTGGCGGCGGCGTTCGACAGGATTTCCAGCACCCGCAGGTTGCCCGGTTCCACCATCAGTTGGAAGGCGCGGGCGAAGAGGTAATCGCCCACCAGAACGGAGGATTTGTTATCCCACAGCAGGTTCGCGGTGGGGCGGCCCCGGCGCTGTGCGCTTTCGTCTACCACATCGTCATGCAGCAGGGTGGCGGTGTGGATGAATTCCACCGTGGCGGCCAGATGCACGTGATAGGGGCCGGTGTAGCCGCACAATTGCGCTGCGGCCAGGGTCAGCATGGGGCGCAGCCGTTTGCCGCCCGCCTCGACCAGATGGGCGGTGACCTCGGGGATACGGGGGGCGTGTTTGCTGGCCATGCGCGCACGGATCAGGGTGTTCACGTCTTCCATGCCCTGCGCCAGATGCGCGGCCAGTTGTTCGTGCGGTTTGGTTGCGGCTTGATCCAGGCTCATCACTGTCATGTCACATGGCTCGACAAAGGCGGCGCCATGCCCTTAATTCCATCATATGAAACAGCTTCTCAGTACCACGGACCCAACAACCATATCATTCGCCAAGGCGCTGCTTCAGGGCGAGGGTATAAACTGCTTTGAAATGGACGTAAATATGAGCGTGCTGGAAGGGGGCATCGGATTGTTCCCCAGGCGGCTGATGGTGGCGGATCGCGATCACTTTGTGGCGAGCAGGGTGCTGACAGACAACGGAATCGAGCTGAATGGATAAGCTGACCTGCAACGATTTTCTGGGCGGACGGGTGCGAATCTGGCAGCCGCGCCACGGGTATCGGGCGGGGGTGGATCCGGTGTGGCTGGCTGCGTCGGTGCCCGCGCAGGCGGGGCAGAGCGTTCTGGAATTGGGCTGCGGGGTTGGGGTTGCCTCGTTATGTTTGGGCGCGCGGGTGCCGGGGCTGCGGGTCGCCGGGGTGGAATTGCAGCCCGATTATGCCGATCTGGCGCGCCGGAACGCGGTGCAGAATGCGGCTGATTTTCAGGTGGAAACGGGGGATGTGCGGGCGCTTTCGCTGGCGTTGCGTCAGCGTCAGTTCGATCATGTGATTGCCAATCCCCCGTATTTTCGGCGCGCGGCGGGGACCGTGGCCACCGATCCGGGGCGCGATACGGCTTTGGGGGGGGATACGCCGCTGGCAGATTGGGTGCAGGTGGCCGCCAAACGCTGCGCGCCGCGCGGCTATGTGACGTTCATCCAGCGGATCGAGCGCCTGCCCGAGCTGATGAGCGCCATGTCCGAGGTGCTGGGCAGTCTGGAGATGCTGCCCTTTGTGCCGCGCCCCGGCCGCGCGCCTCAGTTGTTTTTGCTGCGGGGGCGGCGCGGCGGGCGGGCTGAGTTCCGGATGCACCCCGGCGTGCTGGTCCATGCCGGCCAGGATCACCAGAATGAGGGCGAGGATTACACGCCGCTGATCCAATCTGTGTTGCGGTCTGGGGCGGCTTTGCCGTTCTAGGCCACATCTCGCCGCACCTCTCGAATTTTCGGCAATTTTTGCTGCGCTGCCGCGTGACAGGGGGCGATTCTTGTGATGCACTCGTTACACAGCTTTTACAATTGAGAGGAGAATGCCCATGAGCTTGAGTTCGCATGTCGAGGAACTGAAGAAGAAACACTTGTCCCTCTCGCAGCGTGTCGAGGAAGTCCAACGCGCCCCCGGTTCCAGCGACGTGGAGATCGCAGATCTGAAGAAGCAGAAGCTTCGTATCAAAGAAGAGATCGCGCGCCTGAGCGCCTGATTTAACGGTTAAGGCTGGCGCGCGCGGCCAAGGCGGCGCCGCCAGTGATTAACAGGGCAGACAGCGCCAGAACCCAGCCGGGCTCGGCTACCCCCGCCATCACCAGAACCAGGGTCGATAGCAGCGGGGCTGCGTAGGATGCTACTCCAAGTAGCTGAATATCCCCGCGTTTTACCCCGATATCCCACACATAAAACGCCAGCCCGACAGGCCCCATTCCCAGCGCGATGGTGGCGCCCCAGCCGATGGCTCCTTGCGGCCAGACCGTCTGTTCCGTTGCCAGATGCAGCAGGGCTGACAGTATCGCGGTGGCGACGCAGAAAATCGCGACGGTTTCGGTGGGCGCGTCGCCCAAGCGGCGGGACAGGACAGAGTAGCTGCTCCACATCAGGGCGCATCCCAGGGCCAGAAGATAGCCGGGCAAGGCCGCCGGATCGAACCCGGTGCCCCCCCCGCCAATGATCAGCGCCGCGCCCAAAAAGCCGATTACTCCGCCCAGGATATGCCCTTTCTTCAGGGATTCGCCGGGCAGAAGACCCGAAAACAGCACGATCAGCAGCGGCCACAGATAGGCGATCAGCCCGGCCTCGGCGGCGGGGGCCAGGCGCAGAGCGCTGAAATACAGCGCGTGATACCCAAACAGCCCGATCGTGCCAAAGACATAGACCTTCAGCGGAACCGCGCGCAGACGGCCAAACCCGCCGGTGGCCGCAGTCCAGATCAGCCCGATCGTGCCCCCGATGGCAAAGCAGATCGCATTCAGCAGCAGGGGCGGCGTCGGGGCCGAACCCACGGTGAACAGGGCCAGCAACGCCCACAAAAGGACGGCAACAAAGCCGATGGCGGTGGCGCGAGAGGGGCTCATTTCTGGAGGATGTCCTTGATCGGAGTGATTTCAAAACCATCCGAGATATGCGCGGTTTTCTCGATCTCGGCAAGGAACCAATCGCGGAAGGCCGCGACCTGCGGTCGTTTCTCGGCCCCTTTGACGCAAAGAAATCGAAACCGTGCCTCTGTTTCAATCGCCAGTCTGAAGGGGGTGACCAGCCGACCCTCCATCACGTCCTTGATGATCATCGGGCGGCGTCCCAGCGCGACTCCTGCCCCGGTGACGGCCGCATCGATCACATGATCTGCGTTGGAAAAATGCAGGCCCCGACTGGGCGGAAATCGCAGCCCTGCGGCACGAAACCAGGCGGGCCAATCGCAGCGCGGGTTCAGAAAATCAATCGAATCGTCATACAGCAGCGGGGCGTGTTCCAGGCTTTCCGGGGTCGGAAATTGCGCGGCCAGCTCCGGGGTCATGACGGGGGTCAGCCATTCCTTGCGCGCCGGAACCGAGTAGAGATTGTCAAAATCGTCATAGCCAAACCGGATGGCGACGTCGATATCGTCTCTCTCAAGATCCATGATTTTCAGCGTGGCTGAGAAACGCAATTCGATCTCGGGGTGGGCGCGGGCGAATTCAAACAGGCGCGGGGCCAGCCATTTCGCGGTCAGCGCCGGGCCCGCGGTGATGGTCAGCGCCGAGCCATCCTGCAACCGCCGCGTCGCGTGCCAGGCCGCGGCCAGAGCCTGAAACCCCTCTGATGTGCCGGGTGCCAGGGTTTTGCCGGCCTCGGTCAGCTCAACCGCGCGGTTGAGGCGGCGAAACAGCGGGGCGCCCAGATGCTCTTCGAGGGATTTGATCTGAAAGGACAGGGCGGCGGGGGTCACGTTCAGCTCGTCCGCAGCTTTGGCAAAGGACATGTGACGCGCGGCAGCGTCAAAGGCACGCAGGGCAGTCAGCGGAGGCAGGCGATCAGGCATATCACTTAAATACAGCTTAACTGAGGTTGTGAAAAGTCTCGTTTGTAAGGGCGTTGTGTGGGGTTCATATTGGATGCAGTTAAGAAATATCGCAGCCAAAGGAGACGCAGATGTTCGAAGCAACCGCCACCGCCCGTACTCGGGATGCTCTGCAAAAAGCCCACGCCGAGCGTGCCGCCGCCTTTCGTTGGCTGGTCGGGCTGGTGTTCCGAGCAGCGCCTGAATCCGAATTTCCGCTGGGCGCGCGTGCCCTTACGGGATCGTCCCGCTGACCTGAACGGGTCTTACGGGGCACGAAAAAGGGCCGGTCCTGTGACCGGCCCTTTGCGTTTCTGGCTGCGGGGGATCAGACGAAGAACTGCGCGCCGTTGGCCGAGATCGTCGACCCGTTGATAAAGCCCGCATCGTCCGAGGCCAGGAAGGCCACGCAGCGTGCGATTTCCTCGGGCTCGCCCAGGCGGCCTGCGGGGATCTGGCTGATGATCGATTCGCGGACTTTCTCGGGCACGGCCATGACCATTTCGGTGGCGATGTAGCCGGGGCAGACGGCATTGGCGGTGATGCCAGCGC
>PAPN01000005.1 GCA_002708925.1 Paracoccaceae bacterium | reverse complement strand
CGGTCACGGTCAGGGATACATCCTGCCCCTTCCAGGCCACCGCGTGACGCAGCGGATCCATGCGCAGATCTCCGCGCTCCATCACCTTAGTTTCTTCGGTGTCGCCGACGACATCACCGGCAACGGCATCCTGACGGCGCAGCAGCGCGCGGATACGTTCAACCAGAAGACGCTGGGAAAACGGTTTCTTAACATAGTCGTCCGCGCCCATACGCAGGCCCAGAACCTCGTCGATCTCATCATCCTTCGAGGTCAGGAAAATAACCGGCATCGAGGTTTTCTGACGCAGGCGCTGCAACAGGTCCATGCCGTCCATACGGGGCATTTTAATGTCCAGCACGGCCATGTCCGGCAGTTTTTTGTTGAATGCGTCGAGGGCCGACTGGCCATCATTATATGTTTCGACCTCAAACCCCTCTGCCTCCAGGGTCATGGCCACCGATGTCAGGATATTCCTGTCATCGTCCACAAGGGCGATCTTAGACATCTGTGAATTCCTTGTACTGCTCTATTATGTGATTTTTCTTTGCATTATGCCGTCCTTTGCCGCGATCAATCAATCCAAAACTGCGAATCAGCCATGATTTCGCCTCAATTCTGGGGGTGTTTTCTGAACAGATTCATAATTTTTGCATGTCTTCCCTGCTTCTGGGCGTGGCAATCGGTCAAAATCTGCCGTGATTGCGCTAACCTGCGACTGGTTGCGCTAACTGCGTTAAACCGTCCTGTTCCTTCATGGAAACGACATGTTAAGAGGCCCGCTATCGGGACTTCCCGATCCGCTACGGGAGGTGCCCGTACCGATAAAAGGAAAACGCCGCAGATTTCGCGGCTACAGGAGCTTGGCATTATGACATTTGGACGGGTAAACCCGGAATTCCGCCTGGAAGATCAAGGGATCGAAGGGCTGGGCAATGTCTTTTACAATCTTATGGAGCCCGCGCTGATCGAAGCCGCGCTCAAGAAAGGCGAGGGGAAACTGGGCAACGGCGGTGCCTTCCTGGTCTCTACCGGCAAATTTACTGGCCGGTCGCCCAAAGACAAACACGTCGTGAAAACCAACAGCGTTGTAGATACCATCTGGTGGGAAAACAACGCCGCCATGTCGCCCGAGGGCTTTGATAACCTCTATGCCGACATGCTGGAGCACATGAAGGGCAAGGACTATTACGTTCAGGACCTGGTGGGCGGCTCGGATCCGGCCTACTCGATCAACGTGCGTATGGTGACCGAGCTGGCCTGGCACAACCTGTTCATCCGCCACATGCTGCGCCGCCCTGATCGTTCGGCCCTGGACGGTTTCCTGGCGGATTTCACCGTCATCAACTGCCCCAGCTTCCAAGCAAACCCCGAGCGCCACAACTGCCGCTCGGAAACCGTGATCGCGATGAACTTCGACAAGAAGCTGATCCTGATCGGTGGCACTGAATACGCAGGTGAAAACAAGAAATCGGTCTTTACCCTGCTGAACTATCTGCTGCCCGAAAAAGGCGTGATGCCGATGCACTGCTCGGCCAACCACGCGATTGGCAACCCGGTCGATACCGCCATCTTCTTTGGCCTGTCGGGCACCGGCAAAACCACCCTGTCGGCCGATCCCTCGCGCACTCTGATCGGTGATGACGAACACGGCTGGTCGGATCGCGGCACCTTCAACTTCGAAGGCGGCTGCTATGCGAAGACGATCAACCTGTCGCCCGAGGCCGAGCCGGAAATCTACGCGACCACCTCGAAATTCGGCACCGTGATCGAAAACATGGTCTACGACGAGGAAACCTTCGAACTGGATTTCGAGGACAGCTCGCTGACCGAGAACATGCGCTGCGCCTACCCGCTGGAATACATCTCNAACNCCTCNGNCGAGTGCTCNGGGCGGNCATCCGAAAAACNTCATNCTGCTGACCTGTGACGCCTATGGCGTTCTGCCGCCGATCTCGCGTCTGACCCCGGCGCAGGCGATGTACCACTTCCTGTCGGGCTTCACCTCGAAGACCCCCGGCNCCGAGCGCGGCGTGGTTGAACCCACCCCGACTTTCTCGACCTGCTTTGGCGCGCCCTTCATGCCGCGCCGCCCCGAGGCCTACGGCAACCTGCTGCGTGAGAAGATCGCCTCCTACGGTGCGACCTGCTGGCTGGTGAACACCGGCTGGACCGGCGGCGCCTTCGGCACTGGCTCGCGGATGCCGATCAAGGCTACCCGTGCGCTGCTGACCGCCGCGCTTGACGGTTCGCTGAACGACGCTCAGTTCCGCAAAGACGAAAACTTCGGCTTCGAAGTGCCCGTTTCCGTGGCCGGTGTCGATGACACCCTGCTGGATCCGCGTCAGACCTGGGCCGACGGCGCAGCCTATGACGCCCAGGCGGCCAAGCTGGTGCAGATGTTCTCGGACAACTTCGAGCAATACCTGCCCTATATCGACGAGGACGTGAAAGCCGCCGCAATCGGCTAAGGCTTCGGATCCTGAAAGAAACAAACGCCCCGGACCCCATCCGGGGCGTTTTGCTTTGTGCGTGCTTTACAGATACTCATCCCCCCAACTCCCACATCAGGCGGCGACTGGCGTTTTTTGCTCTAGCGGAACGTGAATCACGTGGCGGATGTCCTCGATATCCATCCAGACCATATTGCAATCGACCGGCTCATTACGCCCGTCGATCTGCCAACTCAGGCAATACGGGTCGCAATGCATATAGCCCTCGCGTTCGGCCAGCCCCCGGCGCGCGATCGTGCGCAGCATGAAGCCAAACACAAAATCCGGCTGCCAGTTCAGCATCGCGGTCAGAAAGGCAAATCGTGCCAAATAATCTATCAATCCGCGCCCGCGATAGATCGGATCGTCCTTTACCCACATTTCCCCATGGTAGCAGGCGCGGCCGGTGATTCGCTTTGCACCGGGGCCCGGACGAAACCAGGACCGCTCCATATCTATGTCAACGCCGCCCGGCGGGAACTCGCCAAAACGAGAGGACATATATCGCGCTAAGGTTTGATCACACAGGTCCAGTAAACGCATCCCCTGCGTGTGCACCAGCTGGCCCTGCGCATTGTGCCCGACCACCCAAATACCTCTGGCAGCAGGTAAAAATTGCTTTTCCGGGTCAAACGGCGGGCCCAGTGGCTGCTCTGGCCGCCCCTCTTTTACGATCTTCGCGTATTGCTCAAAATCGTCGCCGACGGTCAAAAAAATCTGATTAGCCTGCAACGTCTGGACGGCTTCAGTTAACAAACGAGACCCGTCAAAAACATCATACACTGTCATTTGGTCACTCCTTTGTGTTGTAAGTCCACTCAGGATGACCAAACTTCAGGAAAGAGTCTTTTCCTTGTTAATTTGAGGCCAAGGCTGGATCGGCCGCATCCATGACCTCGTCGGCGGGCATGGTTTGGATCTTTTCATCATCGACGCCAAAAATCTGTAGATCGTAGGTCCGCTCGACCAGCGAGGCCAGGACAAAGCTGTTATCGGGGTATCGACAACCCATCAGCAGACGTTTGTAACTGATCGGATGCATCATATTCCCGTCGCCGCGGCTCATTTGGGTGTGTACGTGATCGTATCGCAGCCCATGCGTGGCCCGGACATCTTCGAACGGCTGAGAGAGCAGCTTTGCATGGGTCGAGCCCCCCGGCAACCCCGGCACGCTGCGCCCGACGGCGCTGCGCTCCCAGGCCCAGCCGTACCATGTGGCATAAGAGGATTTGCTGCCGACCTCGGTGCAGACCCAATCCTCTTCGAAGCGGCGGAACACCATCAGATAGGGGCGGACCAGCTGAAAAGCCTCGTGTTCCAGTTGCCCCTCGGCCTCGGCCCAGCATTTAAGCCCGCGCTTCAACAGCCCCGACGGCCCCGTCCACACCGCCGAGATCGGGTGCTGCTGCAAATAGAAATCCCAGTCCGCCTCTTTGATCTGCTGGGCGACATGGAACAGACCGTTGATATGGCCGGCCTCTCCCTTGAGCCAGGATTCGCCCCGTGCGAGAATATCCTCCGCCTCGCGGAGCGCCCGGCGCCCGGCTTCGCTCAACCTGTACTGGCGGTCTTCCAGCTCGAACAGAGATTCGCCTTTGATCTCTTCGAGGATGTTAATATGGCGGCGAACGGTCTGCCGGGTCGAATCCAATTCCCGTACAGCGCGAGACAAATTGAGCGTATGTGCCAAAGTCACAAAAGACTTGAGCAGCTCAAACAGCAGTCCAGCGTTCTGGCTCTTTGCCATTCAAAGCACCCCCCTCACCCGATAACGCGTTATAGCTAAGTTACTTTTTACCGCCTGATCAAGCCTGCCCCTACGGATAGGACAGCAGTTTCGACATATTTGAACATCCTATGGTAAATTAATCACCCATCAAGGGTAAATGTGCATACCTTAAGTTGCAACATATAACAGATTGATCGCAAGAAGGGATTTGCTATCTCTGAATGCGATAATAGATAGTGGAAAGTACTCATGTCACATCCTGTAGACGAACATGTCGGTAAGAAGCTAAAGAACCTGCGCGTGCTGCGTGGCCTGACCCAAACAGACGTTGCCAAGGGTTTGGACATCTCATTCCAGCAGGTCCAGAAATACGAACTGGGCCGCAACCGTATTTCGGCCAGCAAACTGTTCGAAATTTCGCGCATTCTGGACGTGCCGCCCTCGTATTTCTTTGACGGTCTGAACGAAGTCGAAGAAACCGGCGGCCCGGTGCTGGACGAAGAAACTGCACGCATTGCGAGCGTTATCTCGAAGATCACCGATGAGCGCCTGAAGACCCAGATCCGCTCGTTCATCGACGCGGTCGCAAACTACAAGCCCGCAGCCTGAACGCGTAGGGCTGAAATCACCCAATCAGCCCGCGCCGTATCAGATTTGCACCGGCCACCAGCAAAACAACCAGCGTCGCTTTCTTAAAGGCGGCCTGATCAATCCGGTCCTGCACCTGGAACCCCAGCCATGTTCCCAGCAATGCCGGCACCAGAAGCGCCACGGAGAACGGCAGTGTCTCCGGGCGCATTACCCCCGAACCGATATGCGCCCCCAACAGCGCCACCGCACCCAGGCCATAGATCACGCCCTGGATACGGATCTGATCCTGTTTGGGCGTGTTAATCGCGGTCAGGTACATCACCGTCGGCGGCCCCCAGATACCGGACAAGCCCCCCACGAAACCGGCAAAACCGCCCACGCCTGCCTCGACCATATGATGCCCGTCCGGCGGCAGAGGCGGTTTCAGCCCGAACAGTTGCATCAGGGCAAACACCACCACAGGCCCGCCAATCATCAACAGCAAGACATGTTCCGGCAAAACACGCACCAGTTGCGCGCTGGCCAGAAGGGTCACCAGCCCGCACAGCAGAAACACCCGGAACCGCTTGACCGAGGCCCAGGCCGCAGCGCGCCCCTGCCGCAGCGCCTGCCACAGGTTCGTCATCACCGTCGGCAGGATCAGCCCGGCCAGGGCCCACTCGGCCCCGACAATGCTGGACAGACCCGACACCATGACCATCGGCATGGCAAATCCGACCATGCCCTTGATCACCCCTGCCACCAGACCTACCATCATGCACAGCGCCAAAACCGGCACCGTCATATCCGCGAAAAACATCTCCATGTTGCCTGATTAGCAGCTTTGAGACGTGCTGCACTGCAAAATTTTTCGCCGCAACAATTGTACATTAGTCAATGATAAAACGTATTTTTGTTGCGCTGCATGTGCGAAATGGCTAGGACGGTGCGGACGAAAGTTAAGATATGAATCATGTCTCCAACGGACAGGAAAATGCGATGACCAACCCGATCATTCTTCCCGATCTTATGACGCTGACCGCAGCGTCGATTGCCCCCGCCCAGCAAGTGCTGGACACCGTAACCGCCAAGCTGCGCGAACTCGTGATCAAAGAGGACCGCGTCTCGGCCGCACTGCTTGAGGAAAACCAAAGCGGCGCGCACGGCCTGTCATGGCTGGCCACCTATGTCGAGGCTCTGCGCCAGATGCAGGCCTGGGCCGAGCGTATTCAGGGCGAAGGCAAATTCGGCGAAATCGAACAGCTGCTGCTGCAAATCGGCTTTGGCGAATACCTGCACCACATCGCCGGCGGCATCCCCATGAGCCAGAACGAAATGTTCCGCATGGCCGATCTGGGGCTGGGCTGGGACGCGCTGGCACCGTTCCAATGCGCCGAAGTGCAAACCCTGATGGCCAAGGGCAACACCGGCCCCGCCCGCGCGCGTCTGGTGGAACTGATGCAAGAGCAAGCCGCCAACATCACCGTCGGCGCCACCGGCCTGGAAGAAGAGCTGGAGATGATCCGCGAGCAGTTCCGCCGCTATGCCGTGGAAAAAGTCGAGCCCTTCGCCCATGAATGGCACCTGAACGACGAGCTGATCCCGATGGAAGTCATCGAAGAGCTGGCCGAAATGGGCGTCTTCGGCCTGACCATCCCCGAAGAATACGGCGGGTTCGGCCTGTCCAAGGCCTCGATGGTGGTGGTGTCCGAAGAACTGTCGCGCGGCTATATCGGCGTTGGCTCGCTGGGGACGCGCTCCGAGATCGCAGCCGAACTGGTCGAGGCCGGCGGCACCGACGAACAGAAAGAATACTGGCTGCCGAAACTGGCCAGCGCGGAAATCCTGCCCACGGCTGTTTTCACCGAACCGAACACCGGCTCGGATCTGGGCAGCCTGCGCACCCGCGCCGTCAAGGATGAAAACGGCGACTACAAAGTGACCGGCAACAAAACCTGGATCACCCACGCCGCACGGACCCACGTGATGACTCTGCTGGCCCGGACCGATCCGGANACCANCGATNACNNNGGNCTNTCCATGTTCCTNGCCGANAAGACNCCCGGCACCGACGAGGCCCCCTTCCCCACCGAAGGCATGACCGGCGGCGAAATCGAGGTTCTGGGCTATCGCGGCATGAAGGAATACGAGCTGGGCTTTGACAACTTCCACGTCAAAGGCGAAAACCTGCTGGGTGGCAAAGAGGGTCAGGGCTTCAAACAGCTGATGAAAACCTTCGAGGCCGCCCGGATTCAAACCGCCGCCCGCGCGATCGGTGTAGCGCAGTCCGCGCTGGACGTGGCCATCCAATATGCCGAAGACCGCAAGCAATTCGGCAAGTCGCTGATCAACTTCCCTCGCGTTGCAGATAAGCTGGCGATGATGGCCGTTGAAATCATGATCACCCGTCAGCTGACCTATTACTCGGCCTGGCAGAAAGACCATGACAAGCGTTGCGACCTTGAGGCCGGTATGGCCAAGCTGCTGGGCGCCCGCGTGGCCTGGGCCTGCGCCGACAACGGGTTGCAGATCCACGGCGGCAACGGCTTTGCCCTGGAATACAAGATCAGCCGCATTCTGTGTGACGCCCGCATCCTGAACATTTTCGAGGGTGCCGCCGAAATTCAGGCTCAGGTGATCGCCCGCCGTCTGCTGGGCTGACCCTGGCGTTCAGAACAATGATCAGAGCGGCCCTTCGGGGCCGCTCTTTTCTTTTGTGCCGTTATTTTCAAGGCCTGGACTTGCCCGTGCCAACATTTGTGTGTCAATGTCAACTACCAACGACTCTAGCGCGAAAACCATGACCAAACCTTGCATTATCTGCTGTGCCATCACGGGCAGCCTGCCGACGAAATCCGATAACCCCGCCGTTCCGATCACTGTCACCGAACAGATCGAAAGCACGCAAGAGGCCTTTGAGGCCGGGGCCACCATCTGCCACGCCCATGTGCGCAGCGATGATGAAACCCCCAGCAGCGACCCCGAGAAATTCGCTCGGCTCAAAGAGGGGCTGGAAAAACACTGCCCCGGCATGATCATCCAGTTCTCAACCGGGGGGCGTTCGGGCGCGGGCCAGACTCGCGGGAGGATGCTGCCTCTGGCACCGGATATGGCGTCGCTTTCGGTGGGCTCGAACAATTTCCCCACCCGCGTCTATGAGAACCCGCCGGATCTGGTGGACTGGCTGGCCTCGGAAATGAAAACCTACGGCATCCGCCCGGAAATCGAGGCATTTGACCTGTCCCATATCCATCAGGCCGCGCGCATGTATGCCGATGGCCGCCTGGCAGACAGCCCCTATGTGCAATTCGTGATGGGCGTGAAAAATGCCATGCCTGTGGATCGCGATGTCTTTGATTATTATATCAAAACCATGCAGCGCCTGCTGCCCGACAGCGAATGGTGCGCCGCAGGGATTGGCAAGGATCAGATCACGCTCAACGACTGGGCCGTCAGCGCGGGCGGTCATGCGCGCGCCGGGCTAGAGGATAATATCCGCCTGGATCGCAACACTCTGGCGCCGTCGAACGCGGCCCTGATCCAGCGCGTTGTGGATCTGTGCGATAAATACGAGCGCCCCGTCGCCACCGCCGCCCAAGCACGCAAAATTCTGGGGCTGCGCCCCACCTGATCCAAATGCCGGGGCGGGACACCACCGCCCTTGGCAACTCCGGGCCAGGCAGGTAGGCCTATAGGCCGATGAATGCGCTCAGGCCCGGAAATGCCCCCTTTGATCTCTGCCAAGGTGATTTTGCTGATCTGCCTCGCCACCAGTTCGATCGTGGTGGGCGATACGGCAGGGAAAGTGCTGACCTCGGCCGGGATCAGCCCGTTCTTTGTGGCCTGGACACGCTTTGCGCTGGCGGCGGCGCTGCTGCTGCCCTTCGCGGGACTGACCCGGACCGAGCTGCCTGAGCTGCTGAACTGGCGCGTCATTTTGCGGGCTGCGCTGATTGCGGGCGGGATCACATGCATCCTGACAGCCCTACGCACCGAGCCCATCGCCAATGTGTTCGGAGCCTTTTTCATCGGTCCCATCGTGTCTTATGTGCTGTCGGTTCTGCTACTGGGCGAGCGCGTCGCCGCTGCGCGTAGCGTGCTGTTGCTGATCGGCTTTGCCGGGGTTTTGCTGGTCGTGCAGCCGGGGCTGAACATGGGAACGGGCATGGTGTTCGCGCTGCTGGCCGGGACATTCTATGGCTGTTACCTGACCGCCACCCGCTGGCTGGCCGCCTTCTATCGGCCTCGGTTCCTGCTGGCGGCGCAGCTGCTAATCGGGGCCATCGTGCTGTCTCCGCTGGGGCTGACGCATCTGCCCTCGGGCGGAGCGCCGGCGATGTGGACGCTGATCCTGCTCAGCGCGCTGGCCTCGGCCTTTGGGAATTTCCTGTTGGTCGTGGTGAACCGAACCACGCCGGCGACCATCTCAGCCCCGCTGATCTATTTCCAGCTGATCGCGGCGGCGGTGCTGGGGGTTCTGGTTTTCGCGGACTGGCCAGACGTGCTTAGCCTGATCGGCCTGACCGTCATCCTGGCCTCGGGGCTGGGCGGTTTCCTGCTGGCCCGGCAGAACAAATAAAGGGGCCGCGCCAGACAGACAGAGCGCGGCCCCAGACATGAGCATCCTCGTCAGGGAAGGAGACCTCAGAAGCTCATGATCTTTGTGTTTTCATCCAGCATGGCACCAGCGATGGCGGGCGGTTTGGCCGGGGTGATCCCGTCCAGCAGGGCATCGGGCCCTACGCCTTTGTTCGGCAGATAGATCGCGCAGACCTGCACCTGCGTATTGGTTTTCGCCATGATCATCTGCATCAGACCCTGGGGGCTCATGCCCTTGGGGGCCTGTGGCGCGGTGGCCGAGGCAGGCGCGTCCTTCAGCGCCATATCCGCGGCGGGGCCACACAGCAGCACTTGTGTCTGCGCCCCGGCCTGGGCTGCATTCATCGTCAGCACCATCGCCATCAGCTGCGTCTGCGCATCCGGCGCGGTCAGCATCGTCAGCAGTTTGGGCTGTTCATCAGCCAGGGCCGGGCTGGCCAGGGTCGTTGCGGCCAGACAGGCAGCAGTCAGGATCTGTTTCATGGAAAACCTCTTGGTTGGATGGAGTTATTCGGGAACGCAAACCTCGCCCGCAGCCATGGCCCGCAGCGTGCGCACCACCAAAGCCGCAATGATCACCACCAGAACAGCCAGCAACCCCGTGCCCAAATACTGGTGCATGACGCTGCCGGTTTTCTCGGCGAAGGCAAAGCTGGCAATCGTCACGGCAGCAAACGGAAAGCTGAGCGCCCAGAAGCTCATGGCGAAGGGCAATTTGATGATACGCGGCAATTGCACCGCCACGATCAAAGTAAACAGATAAGCGCCATTCAGCAGGATACGGGCAAAGCTATCGACATCGCCCACCAGACGCACCCAGGCGACCATCCCCACGGCGGGCGGCGCGATCAGGATCACCAGCGTCGGCTGCAACCGGCCGGGCAGCGGGTCGTGGAAGATCAGCCGGTTCATCACCAGCGTCATCAGCACCACCCAGAAAATCAGCCCGACGGACATGAAATACCAGCTGATTTCAGGATGGCCCAGCGGAACCCCCGCAATCGGCACAATCACATTCCCCACCGCCGGGATGAACCATGCGGGGCTTAGCTGCCCCGTCTGAAACGAGNGCGCGCCAATCCAGCCCGACACCACCGCGATCGTCAGCGCGCCTTGCAGCAACATGCCGGCAATCCACATCGGCTGAGCAATCACGGGTGCGCGGGACAGGCTGGCAGTCGCCAGCAGCAGCAAAGAAATAGAGATCGCCGGGAAAAAGGCCATCCGCACCGGATGGTGCCATTCATGCGAAACCGCCTGCGGATACTTGGCTGCCTTCGCCAGATACCCCAGCAAGACCAGCGCAAACATCGCCATCGCCACATAATAGATGACCGTCGCGGGCGTGGCTCCGAATGCCCAGCTGTGATCGGCGGCATTCAGCGCCAGGGCCAGCCCGGACATGCCCATAATCGTGGCGAAAAAAGTGACTGGAAAATGCTCCAGCCGGTTCGACGCCTCGGTGTTAGATGTGTCTGTCATCTGCGTGTCCTTCCCTAAACGCGCAATAGTATTACATGCCGCATCTTGCATGCGAAAACGGCGCAAACTTTGACCTATGTCAAAAGATGGATTGATCACATATCTTTTATCGCCCCCCGCCCAGCACAAAAAAGACCACCCCGAAGGGTGGCCCCATTGCCCAAACAAGCGCGCTAGACTTAGCCGCAGATACGATCCGACAGAACCGCCCCCATATGCCCAGAACGATCCAGATAGGATTCGATCTGCGGGGCGGCCTGGTGCGAGGCAAACCGTGGAGCCAGGGCTCGCAGCAGCAGCCATTCGGACAATGCCATGAAATCTGCGGCCTTCTCGGCCGGATCGGCTGCACGGGCCATCGCCGCGCGCGCCTTTACCCAATGGGCGACGGCCTCGGCCGGGGCTTCGGCCTGAACAAAGGCCTGAAACTGATCCGCCGCTGCGGCCGCACGCCCCNGAATCAGGCGCGTGGCCAGCGCAAGCGCATGAACGGCATTCGCCCCCTCGTAAATCCGGCAGATCCGAGCATCCCGCCAGACCTGTTCAACCCGGTATTCCTGCAAATAACCATAGCCGCCCAGACATTGAATCCCCAGATCCGCCGCGCGCGTGCCCGCCTCGGTGCAGAAATGTTTGGCGATGGGGGTCAGGAACTCGACCAGCATCGGGTTCTCTTCTTTCTCCAGCTCGACAATCGCCAGATGGCAGATCGCGCGGCCCAGCAGGGACAGGCTGCGCATCTCGGTCAGCATGTTTTTCACATCCGCGTGCTGATCCAATGTCACGGGCTGGCCGTCAGCGCCGCGCCCCTGGACACGCTCGGCGCAATAGGCGGCGGCAATGTCATGAGCCCGCGTGGCATGGGCCACCCCCTGCAAGGACACGTCAATCCGCGCGTGGTTCATCATGGTGAACATCGCCTTCAGGCCCTCGCCCTCTTGGCCGATCAGCTCGGCATGGGCCCCGTCAAAGGCCATCTGGCAGGTCGGCGAGGCATGTAGGCCCATCTTCTCCTCGATCCGGGTGATGGTGATCGGGTTGCGGCTGCCATCGGGCAGATGCGACAGGCAGGCGAACAGCGACAGCCCCTTGACCCCGCTCTGCGCATCGCCGGTACGGGCCAGAACCAGGTGGAAAATCTCATCGGTCATGTCCTGATCGCCACCCGAGATGAAAATCTTCTCGCCGGTGATTTTCCAGGCCTCATTGTCCTGCACGGCGCGGGCACGAATGCGCCCCAAGTCCGAGCCCGCCCCCGGCTCGGTCAGGCACATGGTGGACAGCCACTCGCCCGAGGCCAGCCGCGGGATATAATCCGATTTCTGCTGCTCCGAGCCATAATCCAGCAACGTGCGCACAGCGCCCGGCACCAGCCCCGTCACCATTTGCAGCGAATGGTTCGCGCCGGTGAAAATCTCAGAGACACAGGCCAGCGCGACACCGCCCAGCCCCTGCCCGTCATATGCCTCGGGCACCGTCAGCGAGGGCCAGCCCTGTTCGGCATAGCTGGCATACAGTTCCTTGTATCCCTCGGGCATCAGAACGCGGCCATTTTCCAGCCGGCAGCCCTGGGTGTCGCCCACCTCGTCCAGCGGCGCGATCTCACCTTCGGCAAAGGCGGCAAAGGCCTGCGTGATCTCTCGGATCAGATCGCCGTCCCAATCGGGCAGCGCGGGGGCCCCGCCAACCTGTTCAAGCGTAAAGAGAATATCATCGACGGGGGCGGCAAAGGGTTTCATAGGGCAACCTTTCCGTAGCTGCAAAAGGGCATGAAGGGGACGTCCCTGCCCCGAAATCCGGGGCAAGGCACAGGTTTTGAACAGTCGGCCAGATCAGTCCATCAAGCCCAGCAGGCGGGCGCCGTTGTTCTTGATGATGTCTTCGCGCAGGTGGTCCTTGATCGCGATCTTGTCAAAATCCGCCAGCCAGCGTTCAGGGGTGATCATCGGCCAGTCCGAACCGAACAGAACCTTTTTCTTCAGCAGGCCGTTACAGTAGCGCACCAGGATTTCAGGGAAATACTTGGGCGACCAGCCGGACAGGTCGATATAGACGTTGGGCTTGTGCGTCGCGACCGAAAGCGCCTCTTCCTGCCAAGGAAACGAGGGGTGCGCCAGGATGATTTTCATGTCGGGGAAATCCACGGCCACGTCATCCATGTACATCGGGTTCGAGTATTTCAGGCGCATACCGTTCCCGCCCCGCATCCCCGAGCCAACGCCCGTCTGGCCGGTGTGGAACAGGGCAATGCCACCGTTTTCGGCGATGACTTCGTACAGCTCATAGGCCATGCGGTCATTGGGATAGAAGCCCTGCATCGTCGGGTGAAACTTGAACCCTTTGATGCCGAAATCATTGATCAAGCGGCGCGCTTCGCGGGCGGCCATCTTGCCCTTCCACGGGTCGATCGAGGCAAAGGGGATGAGAACGTCATCGTTTTCGGCGGCCAGCTCGGCCACCTCTTCGTTCTTATAACGGCGATAGCCGGTTTCGCGCTCGGCATCGACGGGGAAGATCACAGCCGCGATATTCTGTTCGCGGTAATGGGCGGCAGTCTGTTCGATGGTCGGCGGATGAGTCCACGGCGCGCCGAAATATTTGGCCATCGTGGTCTGTAGATCGTCATAGCCATCGTCAGTGTGGCAGCCGCAGGGTTCCTCGGCATGGGTGTGGAAGTCGAGTGCACGGACTTTGGTGATATCCACCATGGTCATTTCCTTTCAACGTGGTGCCGGGGGCATCTGCGGGACGCCTCCGGCGGGAGNATTTGTCATCAGAAAGAAGCCCTTAGACGCGGATCACGTCAGGATCCTGATCGTCATAAATCCGGGCCACCAGATCGGCGCGGCGGGCCAGCACCTTACGCATGTTCAGATTGCCCTTGGCGGTGATTTCGTGATCGGCAAGCGAGGGCGGCTCGGCCACGATCAGCGCCCGGCCGATGCGGGTGGAGCTGCCGGTGGCGTTGGCGGCCAGTTCGGCCAGCTTCTCGGTCACGGCCTGCACCATTTCGGCGTCGGTGACGATCTCGCCGGGGGCCGCGTTGCGCGGCTCGGCGGGAAACAGCATCACCCCGATTTCCGAGCGGTCCTGCCCGGTGATCACCATGTCGCCGATGATCCCTTCCAATGCGGTCATGACCTGCCCGCGCAGCGCGGCGCAGCGCACCCAAGTGCCCGAGGTCAGTTTGAAATCCTCGGAAATGCGGCCATCGAAGCTGAGCCCGCGATCCACATCGTCGGGATCGACGAATTTTACCGCGTCCCCAGTGATCAGGAAGCCTTCGGAATCGAAGCTTTCCCCGGTCTTTTCTGCGTCCTCGAAATAGCCCGGCATGATGTTTGGGCCCTTGCAGCGCAGCTCATACCGGCCGTCGTCGTCGGGGATCAGCTTGATTTCGGCGCCCGGCACCGGCACGCCGATGATGCCCGAACGCGCGACCCTTTCATGCACGATCAGCGTGGCGGGAGCGGTTTCGGTCATCCCCCAGCTGGAGACCATCAAGGGCACTTTGCCCGTCACCTCGGTGGCCATTTCGCCCAGGGCCTGCCAGATTTCCTGCGGCAGCGAGGCCCCCGCATAGAAAGTGAAATCCAGCCCGGTGAAGAAGCTTTTGCGCAGTTCGGGATCGGCCTTCAGCGCCTCGACCTGGCGAGCGAACCCCACGGGCACGTTAAACGCCAGCGAGCCGGTGTGCATCTTCATGTTCTCCAGCGTGCGCGGGAACAGCTTGTCCGTCGGCTTACCGTCGTCGATGTAGATTGCGCCGCCATTGGCCAGCATCATGTTGAAATTATGCGAGCCGCCAAACACATGGTTCCAGGGCAGCCAGTCCAGAATTTTCGGAGCCCGCGCCCGCAGAACCGGAAAGGCATCGGCGATCTGGGTCTGGTTCACGCACATCATTTTATGCGTGGTGATCACCCCCTTGGGGTGCGACGTGGACCCCGAGGTAAACAGGATTTTCGCCAGCGTGTCGGGGGTTACCGCGGCATGAGCGGCATCGACATCCGCCTCGCCGCCGGCCAGGGCCTGTGCAAAGGGGATCACATCGCGCGGCGCGCCTTCGGTGTTCGAGGCCAGCACGTCATAGCCGGCCAGCGCCTCCATGCCGATGGCCTCTTTGTAGCGCGCGGCATCGTCCACGAACAGCAGGCCGGGGCGGGTTTTCTCAACGATATAGAGCAGGCGATCATGCGCGCCGGGGATCAGCGAGTACTGCTCGGCCACCGGAACGCTGGCCATCCCCACATATTGCGTGGCCAGCACCAGCAAAGCATGATCGACCGAGTTGCCGGACATCACCAGCACCGGGCCTTTTTTGTCATAGCCCTTATCCACCAGCCAGGCGCCGATCTTGCGCACGGCGGCCAACGCCTGGGCATAGGTGACCTCGCGCCAGCCGGGGCCATCCCGTTCGGCGATGAACACCGCATCCGGGGTTTTACGGGCCCAGGTGTGCAGCCATTCGCCTGTCGTTTCAGCAACATAGCCCATCGGATGCGACGAGCGCAGGATCAGCGTGCCGTCCTCGCGCTGTTCGGTCAGCACGTCATGGGGTGCGGTAATCTGGTCGGTCATATGGGTGGATCTCCTCAATCCAGGGGGTCGATACGGCCCAGCAGGTCCATCAGGTGCACGCGTTCTTCGGGGCTCAGGTGGGCCAGCCGCTCCTCCTCGGCCTTTGTCAAAGCCCGCGCGGCTGCGTCCCGCCGCTTCATTCCGGCCAATGTCGCGCGCAACGCATAAGAGCGCCGATCCGTCGGCACACGGAAACGCCCGATCAGGTTGGCCTCTTCCAGGGCGTCGATGATCAGCACGGTGTTGGACCGTTCCATGTTCAGCGCGGCGGCCAGTTGCGATTGCGTCACATCCGGGTTGTCCACGATCACGCACAGGGCGGAAAACGTGGTGATCCGCAGGCCGTAGGGCTCTAGCGTCCGGGCCGCATTCTGCTGCATGATGTTCGAGGCACGCTTGACGTTATATCCGGCATAGCTGCGCAGGTGCCGATCCAACGGACCGGCCTGCGGCTCTGCCTGTTTGGCGGGCTTTTTGGCGGGTTTGCGGACCATGGCGCGTTACCGGAACGTCGGGGCGCGTTTTTCCAAGAAGGCGCGCAGGCCTTCTTCGGCGTCCGGGCTGGTCTGCGTCAACGCGGCGCACAGGCTTTCGGTGAACAGGCCGTCTTGCTTCGACATGTCCTCGATCCGGGCCAGGGCGTGGATCATCACATAGTTCGACAGACCAGCGTTTTTCGCGATCTTACGGGCCAGATCCATCGCCAGATCCATCGCCTCGCCTTCCGCAACCGCGTAATGCGCCAGCCCCAGGGCCAGCCCCTCATCCGAGTTGTACTTCCGTCCGGTCAGCATCATTTCCGTCATCCGGTCAGCGCCCAGGATACGCCCCACCCGAACCGAGGCCCCGCCGCCCACGTAAATCCCGCGGCGCCCTTCNGGCAGCTGGAAAATGGTCGAGGGTTCGGCAATCCGAACGTGGGTCGAGGTGGCCAGCTCCAGCCCGCCGCCAATCACCGCGCCGAACATGGCCGACACGACAGGCAGGCCGCCATACTGGATTTTGTCCATGACACCGTGCCAGCCACGCGAATGGCGCATGGTGCCTTCGGCGTTGCGGGCGACGTGTTCGCTCAGATCCAGACCCGAACAATAATGGCCATCGGTGCCGGTCAGCACGACCACTTTGGCCTCTTTCGGCNGGTTCGAGAAAAACCCGTCCAAAGCCGCCAGCAAATCGTCGTTCATGGCGTTCCGCTTACCGGGGCGGTTCATGGTCACGACTGCGATATTGTCTTGCAGTTCGACCTTGATGATGTCGGTGTCTGTCATTGCTATCTCCACTATTAGTTATGATCTATAGCTATATTGGTGCGACGAGTCCAGAATTTCCTATGCTGCACCTGCAAAGGGAGAAAACGCAAAACGCCCCGGCCAATAAAACCGGGGCGTTTTGATTTACTCTTTTATTTCTGTGACTTGATCAGTGAAGCAAGCGCACCAGGAACAATGTGATACCGGGGAAGATTACCAGCAGGATCACCCGCACGATATCCGAGGCAACAAAGTACATCACCGCTTTATAGGTCTCAACCATCGGGGTCAGACGATCCATCGAGTTGATGACGAACAGGTTCATCCCCACGGGCGGCGTGATCAGCCCCNCCTCGACGACGATCAGAACGATGATGCCGAACCAGATGGCCACCTCTTCGGCGGTCATGCCGAAATCCAGATTCGAGATAATCGGGAAGAAAATCGGAATCGTCAGCAGGATCATCGACAGGCTGTCCATCACGCAGCCGAACACCAGATACAGCGCCAGAATCAGCGTCAGGATCACCCAGGGGCTCAGGCCCAGGCCAACCACCCATTCAGACAGCGCCTGCGGCACCTGGCTTTGCGCCAGAAACCCATTGTAGAACCCCGCGCCCAGCACGATGAAGAAGATCATGGCCGTGCCGCGTGCGGTGGCGATGAAGCTTTCGGTCAGGGTGATCTTGGTCAGCCCGCCATTCAGAAAAGCAATCAGCCCGGTGCCGAACGCCCCCACTGCGGCGCCCTCGGTCGGGGTGAAAATCCCCATGTAGATCCCGCCAACCACGGCCAGAAACACCAGCAGCACAGGCCAGACATCGGCCAGCGCGCGGAACCGTTCGGCCATGGGCTGAGGCTGACGCACACCAGCCGAGCCAGGATGCATCCGCACATACAAAGAGATCGTGATCATATAGCCGACAGCCGCAAGAATGCCCGGAATGAACGCCGCCAGGAACAGTTTGGCGATGTTTTGCTCGGTCAGGATGGCGTAGATCACCAAAATCACCGACGGCGGGATCAGAATGCCCAGCGTACCGCCCGCAGCCAGCGTGGCGGTGGAAAAACCGCCCGAATAGCCATAGCGGCGCAGCTCGGGCAGGGCGACCTGGCTCATGGTGGCGGCCGTGGCCAGCGACGATCCGCAGATCGAGCCAAAACCCGCACAGGCCCCAACCGCGGCCATGGCAACGCCGCCACGACGATGGCCCAGGAAGGCCTCGGCGGCTTTGAACAGCGCCTGGCTCATCCCGCCCAGCGTGGCGAAATGGCCCATCAGAATGAACATCGGCACGATCGACAGCGAATAGCTGGAGAAGGTCGAGTATGTCTCGGTTTTCAGCTTGGCCAGCGCCACGTTCCAGCCGTTGTTGATCAGATACAGCCCCACCAGGCCGGTCAGGAACATCGACAGCCCGATCGGCACCCGCAGAAAGATCATCACCAGCAGGATCGGAAAGGACAGAAGCCCGATTTCAAGATTGCTCAGGTCCATCAATGGTCTGCCCCTCCGACATGAATGATTGTGCGGTCGGTAAAGAACTCGGCGATCCGCACGAAAGCCATGTACACCGCAACAAGCGCGGACACGCAGGCCGCAAACAGGCTGGCGGCATAGGCCCACCAGATCGGGAATTGCAGCAAGAAGGTGGTCTCATTGTACCGCATCTTCGATTGCATCCCCTCATAAAGACGCCAGGCGATCAGGATCAGCACGGCGGCAAACAGGATCTCGACGATCATCTGAATGAAGCGGTTCGCCTTCACCGGAAGGGCCGAGGTAAAGATATCCACCGAGGCATGGCCCCCAGTGATTTGACAAAGCGGGATGAAGGCGAAAATGGCGAAGGCAATCCCGGCCTCCACGATTTCGAAATCCCCCAAGACCGGGCCGATTCCGGTATCCAGAACGGTCTGTGCGAAATCCCCCAGAACGGCCTGAGCAAAGCCCGAGTGGAACAGGGTATTCAAAGACCGGCCCAGAACCGACACACAGGTCAGCAGCACCAGAAGGGTCAGGATGATCCCCCCCAGGATTGCCATGAACCGCGCGAGTTTGTTCATGAACTGTTGCATGTATTTCCTCGTCCTTGATGGAGCAGGGTAAAGCGACATCACGGCGGGATCATACCCGCCGTGGTCTTTT
>PAPN01000004.1 GCA_002708925.1 Paracoccaceae bacterium | reverse complement strand
CCGCAGCAATTCCCAGACCTAAGTAAATCAAGATGACTTCTATCAATATCTGGTCTCCGCATGCCCATAGAGCAGCGCTCCATCGTGTGCATTCCCCAGATCCTCCAATTCGAGAGTAGAGTGCCGGATGCCGAACTCTTCGGCGAGGCGCGCTTTCACTGCCTCTTTGATCCCTTCGCCGAATGCGCCATCAGCGGTCACGACATGGCAATCTAGCGCCGCCTCATTCTCTTGCATCTGCCACAGATGAACGTGGTGGACATCATGCACACCATCGACGTCCCTGATTGCAGCAACAACAGCATCATTGTCGACGTCGGGCGGGCTACCAAGCATCAGGATGCGGATGGGTTTGCCGATCTCGGTGGTGGCCAGGTAAAGGATATAGACCGCGATACCGATCGTGATCGCCGGATCGACCCACCACATGTTATAGAGCAGGATGAGCGAGCCGCCGATAATTACGGCAACAGAGGCCAACGCGTCCGACAGGTTGTGCAGGAAAAGCGCCCGGATGTTCACGCTGCCCTTTTGCATCGAATACGTCAGCAGCGCCGTCAAAGTGTCGACGACCAGCGCCACCGAGCCCAAGATCACCACGGTCCAACCGGCCACTTCGGTTGGTTCGATCATACGCATTCCGCCTTCGTAGATGAGATAGACACCAACGAGGATGAGGGTGGTGTAGTTGATCAAGGCAGCCACAACTTCGATACGACCATAGCCGAATGTCATGCGAGCATCTGCCGGGCGTCTGGCGATCTTTCGCGCCGCAAAGGCAATCACCAAGGATGCCATGTCGGAGAAATTGTGCAGAGCATCCGCGATGAGCGCCAGACTGCCGGATAAGATCCCACCGACGATCTGCGCAACAGTTAGAAGAGCGTTGGCCCAGATTGCGATGGAAACACGGCGATCCCCGGAAGCCGGATCAATATGCGCGTGACCGTGATCATGAGGCATGACGGGATTCCTTGTGCTTATGATTTGGTAAAGACAAGCCGGGAATTTGCGGAACATTGCCCGATCTGATCCGGCGCACGCGGGCGTTCATCCAATGGCGGATGATATGGCGATANAATATGCCCTTTACGAAGCTGAACGCCTGCTGATGAGTGGCGTAGAATTCGTCTGGTGCGTCGAAAACACCAAAGTCCTGAGCGATGCCGGTCTCTTGGATGTAGGTATCGCCGCCCGTCCNCTCCACAGGTGGAGCCTGCAGGCAGTCGGTTCCTGCCCCGTAACCGCAGAGGCTCGGTGAATCGGTAAATGTGGATTGGAGCGCCGAAAGAAACTCTGAGTCCAGAATGAACCCTTCTAGGTTCGCCCAACCCGTCTCCGTCTCTACCTCAACCCAAGAGTGGACGATCTCATTGGGGGCAAGAGGATAGACGAGCTCTGGCACAACACCCCGTTGCAGCTCTTTGTGGATCGTGAATCCATGCAGGCGGCACCGCACACCTACCGCGCGCAACAAGGCCATAAGTAACGTGCCCTTGGTATTGCACTGGCCAAAACCGTCCGTGAGGACATCGGCGGCCGGGATATCGTCTGCGCGGTTATACCCAAAGGCAATTTCATTGCGTACGAAATCGTAGACCGCGCCAATACGGTCATGGGTCGCAAGAGCTTTCCACCCTCTTTCCGCAACCAACTGCTCAATCGACGGATGGCCGAAATTCAGGATTGGGGTGGCTGCTAACAGCCGGTCTTCTGCGCTCATCATACATCTCCTCGAATCGTCTTTGAGTAAGGTATAATTGCTACAGTGACTATAGGTTCAAGGCTTAACTTTAAGCGCTGCGTGGACCTAGGAGAATGACGGCAGCGCCAAAGAGGCAGACAGCCGCCCCCATTGCATCCCACCGGTCAGGCCGCTGGCCCTCAACCAGCCACATCCACGTAACTGATGCTGCGATATACACCCCGCCATAAGCCGCAAATGCTCGCCCCGCGACGGTGGTATCGACCTGCGCCAGCAACCAACCAAACGCTAACAAGGCGCATCCTCCCGGGAGTATCCAAAATGGGGTTGCCCCGAGCCGCCACCAGGTCCAGATCGCGAAGCAACCGGCAATTTCGGCCAATGCGGCGAGTGGGTAAGCGGCCAGTGCTGGCATTACTAGGCTCCAATCTCATCGTGGTTGGTCAGGCACTCAGAATGATCGCGTAGAACTTCGAGAACCTTACAGTCGGCCGTATTGCCTCCGCTGCATTCGTGGATCATCCGTTTCAGCTCTGTGCGCAGCGCTTTCAAGCGATCCATCCGCAATTCGACCTGTTTGAGTTGTCGACGAGCGATGGAGTCGGCCTCATGGCAAGATCGATCCGGATTGTCGCTAAGATCAAGTAGCTCGCGGATCGCCTCCAGCGGAAATCCCAACTGGCGCGCGTGTCGAATAAAGGACAAGCGATCGACTTCGGCGTAACCGTAACGCCGCTGCCCGCCTTCAGTGCGACCCGGTTCGGGCATCAGGCCGATCTGTTCATAGTATCGAATGGTTTGGACTTTTGTTCCGGTCTTCTTTCCCAAGCTTCCAATTGTCAGCATGCAACCTCCATATCTATAGTGTTGGTAGCTATAGCTATTGGCATGCGCAAGCCAGCACTGTAATCACAGGTCCGTGAAGGGCTGCTTCTTAGCCAAGAAATAGCTTGAACCTCTAGCAGCTAGAACATTTAGACCGCTGTAAAAATGGGCGGAATCGGGCGTAATACGACCAATGAGATTTTCTACGTTACAAAAAATGCTTTGGGGACTCGTCACAATCGCGATTGTTGGGTTCATTTGGCTGCAGGTTTCTACCAGAAGCGAACCGCGGGCTGATGATCCTGCGTTCCGGGCGGATTTCGAACTGACCGATCACCAAGGCAAGGTGCAGACGGACGAAGACTTCGCAGGGCGCTGGATGCTCGTGTTCTTCGGCTTTGCGAATTGCCCTGATGTCTGCCCCACGACCTTGGCCGAGGTTGCCGCCGTCATGGATGGGCTCGGCTCTAACGCGGCCCAAGTCCAGCCTCTTTTCATTTCGATTGATCCGGAACGTGATACGCCCGAACAACTGGCAGGGTTTGTCCCGGCCTTTGATGCCAATATCATCGGTCTCACCGGTACAGCGGATCAGATCAAGCGAACGTCCGAAACCTTCCGTGTATATTACGAGAAGATCGAAGAGGCGGCTTCGCCCAATGGGTACACGATGGGGCATTCCTCTCAGCTGTTCCTCTTTGATCCCCAAGGCGGATATGTCGGGGCTTGGACATATGGCACATCAGCTGAAGAAATTCTTTCTGACCTTAAGGCGCGGATGTCGATATGAGCCGATTGATGTCAAAAGAGACGGCTTTGACCGCCGCGTGGATCGTCGCTTTGGGGAGTTCCCTGGCCGTGCTCTATATCGGTGAGGTTCTGGGGCAGGCTCCTTGCAATCTGTGCTGGCTTCAGCGCGCTTTCATGTTTCCGCTAGCCATCGTTCTTGGCCTTGGTCTCTGGTGGGAAGATCATCGGGTCGGCCGCTACGGTATTGCACTCGCCCTTGGTGGGGCCGCCATCGCACTTTGGCATCTGGGCCTCTACGCTGGAATTCTGCCGGAGCGCATTCAGCCCTGCACTGCGACCGGCCCGTCTTGCACCGATGACAATCAGGTCTTCCTCGGCGTCCCAATCCCGCTCTTGTCGCTGATCGCCTTCGGGTTGATCGCGGTCCTGTCCATTTTCTCCCTGAAGGAACCACGCACATGAAAAACAAATCGATCGTTCTATCGGTCCTTCTCGTCGGTCTTGCAGTCTTTGCGGCCGCCGTTTGGTTTCAGTCGCGCTCGGCCTCGGTGGTTCAGGTTGAGCTAGTCCAGCCGGAAATCGCGGAAACACTAATCCGGTCCTACTCTCCAATCATTGGTCCGGAAGAAGCCCCTGTGACTATAGTCGAGTTCTTCGATCCGGCTTGCGAAGCCTGCCGCGCCTTCCATCCGATTGTGAAGGACATACTGGCCGAGCATGACGGCGAAGTACGCGTTGTGCTGAGATATACTCCCTTCCACGGAGAAGCTTCAGAACAGGCCATTCGTGTGCTCGAAGCGGCACGCATGCAGGGCGTTTTTGAGCCGGTTCTCGAAGCACTCCTTGAGTACCAACCCCGTTGGGCCTCCCATGGTGCCCCCGCGCCCGGATTAATCCTTGCGATTGCTGAACAGGCTGGTCTTGACGCGGAAAGCGCGCAAACGCAGATGATGGCTCCTCAAACAGTTGGCGTTCTCAATCAAGATCGCGCTGATGTGGAGGCGGTTGGCGTGCGAGGCACCCCCACCTTCTTCGTAAATGGTAAACCCCTTGATCCCTTCGGCGCTGATGAACTCCGCGCACTCGTTGCAGCGGAAGTCTCGGCAAGTGGATCTTGAACAGAAGACTCTTAGGAAAAACCTCATGAAATCATCAACCTTCACTGCCATCGCATTCAGTATCTTGATCGGGCTACCCGCAACGTCATTAGCCGGTTCGGAAGACATGGTGGTCGAAAACGCATGGGCCCGCGCGTCTATCGGTACCAACCGTCCGGGCGTAGCCTACATGACCCTGCGCAACACGGGCACTGACCCGGTGACATTGGTCGGGCTGGAAACCCCATTGGCCATGATGCCGGACATCCACGAAACCACGACTGATTCAAATGGTGTCAGTTCCATGGGCCCTGTCGGTGAAATCATCATTTCTCCGGGCGAGAGTGTTTCGCTGGAACCGGGCGGCATGCATGCCATGTTGATGCGGTTGCAAACCAAGATGGTCGAAGGAGAGACCTTTCCGCTGACACTGAACTTTGCAGATGGCGGGACACTGACTGTTGACGTTCCCATTCTTGGCATTGCCGCGCGTGGGCCTGAGGGCTGATGAACCGAAGAACCTTTTTCACTTATGGTGCCGCAATAAGCGGGGCGCTTGCGCTCACGCTATTTATCGGCTGGTGGCGGGTGGACGGTCCTGGCGCGTCTGAACCTGTAGTTCAGCGACCCTTGCCGCTCACCCAGATGGACTTTCAGATGACCGATCAAGGCGGTGCAACCGTCGGACCCGCGTCGCTTCTGGGCAATCCATCCATGGTGTTTTTTGGCTTCACATACTGCCCCGATGTTTGCCCAACCACATTGTCGGATATTTCTGGCTGGCTTGACGACCTTGGAGATGATGTTGCGGACATGAACGTCGTGTTCATCACGGTCGATCCGGAGCGCGATACCGTGGACGCCATGGCGGAATATGTCAATTATTTTCACCCTGCTATCCAAGGCTGGAACGGGACGCTTGAAGAGACAGCGCGCGCTGCCGCTGGCTTCCGTGCGCGCTATGAGAAGGTCGCTACGGACGGCGACTATACGATGAACCATACGGCAAGCGTCTTTCTCTTTGATGCTGAGGGGCAGTTTTCCGGCACAATAGACTACCATGAACAACGGGAATTTGCGGTGCCAAAAATCCGCCGCGTCCTGACAATAGAAGAAGAAACATCATGAAGTTGAGGTATCCTGCATTTGGTGTCTTAGGCGCTTCTTTAGTCCTAACGCTAGTCTTGGCATCACAGGCCAACTGGGGAATGTCCCGGGCACCCGACGCACTTGCTGCGGCGTCGAATTGGCAGCCCGTTCCCTTGCAACAACCATCTATGTCGCTTCAAACAGAGTCACCCTCTTGGAGCACGATTGCGGCAGCTGACAAAGTCATTTGGTCCTCAGAGCCGCCGGAGCCTCTAGCTTACGACGGAGCGTTTTGGGAAATGTCCTCGCCAGTGGTAACCTGGTCGGGCACCTTGTCCTCAGGTGAAACCTTAGATGCATTGCTGTCTGCGGCGGGCCTTTCTGCTGGCGATCGCGCCGAAGTAGCTTTGGCCATGGCGGCAGAATATGACCTGCGCAAGCTTAGACCCGGATATGGCATCGAAATTGAAACTTCCGTTTCCGGATCGCTTAATCGAGCCGTATTGTCTGTTGACGAAGGCGTCCAAATCGAAGCGGTTTTCACAGATGAGACTGCCACTCGGAGAATATTGCCTGAGCCTGATCTGGTGCTGCGGGCGGCAGATACGACGGTGCAAAACTCGATTTCGGCAACTCTTGCATCGGCAGATGTTCCCGCTCGGTTTGCCGTAGACTTGGCTGAGATGTTGGGAGGGACCGTTGACTTCCGGCGTGATTTGAAAGGCGACGAACCGTTGCAATTGATGTGGCGTGAAGCCAGGCTCGGCGACCAGATTATCGGACAACCTCACCTGTCCTTCGCAGCGCTGACCATCGACGAAACCCGCTATGAGATCGTGTGGCCGGACGACAACTCTGGCAACGCGACAATTTTTGTCGATGGAGAAGTGTTGCGCGTGTTCGCGCAGCCTGTGAAGGGAGCGCGGTTGAGTTCCGTGTATGGCAACCGCAGACATCCGATTTATGGAGATGTGCGCATGCATACAGGGGTCGATTTTGCAGCTCCGCATGGGACGCCCGTTTATGCCACCGCACCTGGAACTATTTCCTTTGTTGGTCGACGCGGCGGCTATGGACGCGTGGTCGAGATCGCGCATGGCTCGGATACTATGACCCGCTATGCGCACCTGAGTTCTGTGCCCGACGGTCTTTCGGTCGGAGAAAGGGTTACAGCGGGCGAGACGATCGGTCGCGTTGGTGCGACAGGAACTGCAACAGGTCCAAATCTGCATTATGAAGTGCGGGTGGATGGTCGACCCACAGATCCAATGTCGGAAGAACGGCTTGCCGAAGCGGCAAGAGCAGAAGGAACCAATCCAGACATTGTAGCACGTCTTCATGAGAGCCGGGCACAGTTTACTGGTTTACTTGATCAGGATGTCGCTCAAACGATGTCAGAAAGTCTTTAGATAATGAAAAAACACTTACTCTCCGCCTTGCTCACGCTCTCCTTGGCTGGGCAAGCGATCGCCCAAACGACCCCAATTGAAGTTATTAAGACGAATGGTTGCGGTTGCTGCCTAGCCTGGATGAAACACCTCGAAGAAAACGGCTTTGAACCCACAGGTGAGGATATGTTTGCAGGCCTTTTTGTCCGCTTCAAACTCGACAATGGCGTTCCGCAACGTATGGTGTCCTGTCACACGGGGCTCATCGACGGATATGTGATCGAAGGCCATGTCCCAGCGGGTGATATTCGCAGGTTGCTCAGCGAAAGACCGGACGCTGTCGGCCTCGCGGTGCCAGGGATGCCGCTTGGCTCGCCTGGTATGGATCAGAGCCGCTGGCGTGAGGCCTACGACGTGTTTCTCATCAACAACGACGGGTCGACAGAAGTCTTCTCAAGCTATTCTGGCGACTGAAGAGATTTACAACGAAAGATATAAAATTGGACACTCTCTCCCCTATCATGCTCGGATTTCTGGGTAGTCTTGCCGCAGGTTCAATGACCGCCATTGGCGCAATACCCGTGCTTTTTGGTCGCGTGCCGTCTCGCGCTACCCGAGACCTCTCACTTGGTTTCGCAGCAGGCGTGATGCTGGCGGCATCGTTCTTTTCCTTGATTATACCGGCACTTGATGCTGCTGAACTACGGTATGTGAACGAGGCCGCACCGGCAGCTATTGTGTGTATTGCGATCCTCCTCGGGATGGGCGCCGTGGCACTCATGAACGAGAAACTCCCGCATGAGCATTTCAGCACAGGTCGCGAAGGGCCGGAGGCAGCATCCCTTCGACGGGTGTGGTTGTTCATTATCGCCATCACGATCCACAATTTTCCCGAAGGGCTCGCTGTTGGCGTCGGCTTTGGCGCGGACGGTGTATCAGGTGGTATGCCGCTTGCGATCGGGATCGGACTGCAGAACGCGCCCGAAGGTCTGGCCGTCGCGGTGTCACTGCTCGGCGAAGGGTATTCGAAAGTCCGGGCTTGGGGGATCGCCGCATTAACTGGCATGGTTGAACCCATTGGGGGACTTTTGGGTGCGGGGATCATCACGATCTCCGAACCGCTTCTTCCTTGGGGTTTGGCGT
Organism: Paracoccaceae bacterium; assembly: GCA_002708925.1. Lineage (GTDB taxonomy): Bacteria > Pseudomonadota > Alphaproteobacteria > Rhodobacterales > Rhodobacteraceae > Thalassobius. Next base: position 23,335 of record PAPN01000004.1, on the reverse strand, counting down.
TTGCCGCAGGTGCGATGCTCTACGTTATCAGTCACGAGATCATTCCTGAAACCCACCGAAGCGGTCATCAGAACAAGGCAACACTTGGCCTTGCGATCGGCTTGGTCATCATGCTGTTTTTGGACGTCTGGCTCGGATAAAAAACGATGAAGATATTCATCCTTCCCGGCCTGACTACCGTGTTGATCGCTCTTTTCGTGGATCAAGTCACGAAGTTCTTTGTCATGGACAACGCATCCTCGTTTGCCACCGGCATTCAAATCTTACCCATATTCGACCTTGTGTATGTTCAAAATGATGGGGTTAGCTTCGGGATGTTCGGGGGCATGCCTTGGTGGGGACTGTCGGCATTGGCGCTTTTGATATGTGCCGTTCTCGGTGTGCTGCTTTTTCGCAGCGACAATCACATTGAAGCTGTCGCGCTTGGTGCGATCATTGGCGGCGCTCTCGGTAACGTCGTAGATCGCGCTCGTTTTCAAGCTGTTACCGACTTTCTGAGCTTCCACATCGCTGGCCTGTCTTGGCCAGCCTTCAACTTGGCCGATGTTTTTGTCGTATGTGGCGTTGGCGTACTTTTGTTGTATCCGGTGTGGGACGCACGTCGTCAGGCATAAATGTCGATGGGCGTGCCATCGCGCACCATGGCATAAATCTCTTCAATTTGCCGATCACTGACCGCAATACATCCGGCGGTCCAGTCCTGCTTATTCGTTGGATCGATCCCCCGCCTCGGGCCACCGTGGATAAAGATATCACCCCCTGGAGACTGGCCCTGAGCTGCCGCAAAAGCGCGGTCGGCCGCATTCGGGTACGAAATGCCAATTGAGAGATGAAACAGGCTCTCGGGATTTCGGCGGTCGATGGTATAGGTTCCTTCGGGCGTGCGTCCGTCGCCCTCGAATTGCTTGTGCCCTTCCGGGGCAAAACCAAGCCCGACCGGGTAAGAGCGCAGCACGCCCTGCGCTCCATCGAGAACGAGCAGTCGTTGAGATTTGTAGAGGCGCAGGCGTGTCACGCCAGGGCCAGTGTACGACCTGAATTTGTTGGCGCATCCGGCCAAGAATGTCGCGACCGCACCAGATAGGAACAGCCGTCTCGGTAATTTTGTTATCATTACTGCCCAATGCCTCTTCTTTGGAGGTTCGTTTTGCCTATCTGATACAGCGTTGCCTTCCGCCAATCAATGGCCGTGAGCCAGCGCGCCCTTTGCCAATTCCTCGCCAACTTGCTCTCCGCCGCGCGGTCCTTGATCGTTGTCGCGCGCTCGTAACAACCGCAAGGCATTCGCGACAACGAGGAGCGAAACCCCGACGTCTGCCGCGATCGCGCCCCACATGGACGCCATGCCAAAGGCGGTCGCGACTACGAAGACTGCCTTGGTTGCTAAAGACAGGCCGATGTTCTGTTTGATGATCGACATAGTCCGGCGCGAATGCCCGATCAGCCATGGAACTTTGCCGATATCATCGGTCATGAGCGCGATGTCCGCCGTTTCAATCGCAGCGTCCGACCCAACTGCGCCCATTGCGATGCCGTAATGCGCACGCGCCATTGCCGGTGCGTCATTCACTCCGTCCCCGATCATTGCGACGGTGCTATATTGTGCGACCAGCTCCTCGATCGCTGTGACCTTGTCCTCGGGCAAGAGTTCTGCACGCACCTCGTCGATGCCGACCTCGGCAGCCACTGCACTTGCGGTGGCCGCGTTGTCACCCGTTAGCATGATGATCTTTTTAACGCCTTGAGCGTGCAAGCGCGCGACAATGCCCTTGGCATCTGGCCGGATCCGGTCACGCAGTTCGAGAACGCCGCTGACGCCTTTCGCGTCACCGATCGCCACAAGCGTGCTTCCAGCGCCTTCGATCTGATTGCGTAGATCAGCCGGGATATCCCCGCCAAGGCCCTTTTCCTCGGCAAACCGATCGGAGCCGAGCCATATGGAATGACCATCCATTTGACCCTCAAGGCCGCGTCCTGGAACGGTTCGGGTATCCTCGGCGGCGAAAATTTTTATTCCGTCTCGCTCTGCACGGCCAAGGATCGCCCGTGCCAGAGGATGTGACGAGCGCGCTTCGAGGGCAACGGCCCGTGCCATCAATTCGGCTTCGCTTGTGCCGCCAAGCGGATAAATGGCCGCAACCTCGGGCTCACCCATGGTGATCGTACCGGTCTTGTCCATGGCCAGTGCTGTCGTGCGACCCGGGGCTTCGACATAGGCTCCGCCCTTGATCAGCACACCGTTGCGCGCCGAGGCGGCGAGGGCCGCGACAATAGAAACTGGAGTCGAGATCACCAAAGCACAAGGGCAGGCGATGACCAAAAGAACCAAAGCGTTGTAGAACCAAAAGCCCCAATCGCCGCCCGCGACAAGTGGGGGGATTACAGCAATGAGAATGGCAAGCACCATCACAACTGGCGTGTAAATGCGGGCGAACTTTGTCACCCATTGTTCGACCTCCGCGCGACGCGAATGCACATCGCCAACCATGCGAATGATCTTGGACAGAACCGTGTCAGACGCGGCCTTCGATGCCCGTACAGTCAACGTGCCCTCACCATTTATGGTGCCCGCGTAGACATCGTCGCCTGCCTCCTTTGGCACCAAGGCGCTTTCACCCGTAATAGGGGCCTGGTCGACGGCTCCCGCCCCGTCGACAACTTCTCCGTCGAGAGGAATGCGGTCACCACCGCGCACGATGAACTTGGTTCCAATAGCAACGGCCGCTGCAGGCATATCAGCCTCAGACCCATCATCGTTAATAATCCGCGCCGTCGGAGGCGCGAGGTCGAGAAGTGCCGAGACAGCATTCCGTGCGCGCCCGACGCTCCAGCTTTCAAGATACAGTGAAAGTGAGAAGAAAAACGCAACAGTCGCGGCCTCAAAGAACTCTCCAAGTGCGATTGCACCGGCAACGGCAACCACCATCAACAGGTTCATATCAGGAGAGATCCGACGCGCAGACGACCATGCTTTAGGTGCGACCAGCCACACACCCAATAGAATAGCGCCAGCGAACAAGGCGATTTCCGCAATTGGCATCGCGGCTTCACCATGGCCGGAAAAAATGCCGATGGCCCCGCCGATGCCAGTTTCAACAAGGTGGTAAATGAACCCCGCCGCCCAAAAGCCTCCGCTCAGCATCGTGAACAGCTTTTGTTTCTTCAGATGTGCAGCCTGATCAGCGCTGGCGTCCTCGACATCCCACGGTTTGGCCGTCATGCCAGTTGATGCGACCGCCTTGATGATGTTGTCCGAGGACACTGACGTGCCACCTTCAAGAACGGTCATTCGGGCATTGATGACATCAAAGGCCAGAAATTCCGTCCCACCGACCTCCGGCCCGACGACCCGGTTAAGGATAGAAACCTCTTCGGCACAATCCAAACCGTTGACGTGGAAACTCCGTCCATCGGAGGCGCTGACTTGCGTTGGCGCGACAGCGTCACCGCCGCAGCAACTTGTGCCTGTTTCTGCAGAAGAAGCAGCGGCATGATCGTGATCATGATGAGCAGCAACGTGTGGCATGAATTATCCTTAGATTCGCGACTATTTTGATAAGGATACGAGCTACAGCAACTAGAGCTTCAAGAAGAAAAACGACAGCGCGTCCGATAATCGTTTGAACTACGAAAACCTGCCTCAATTAGTCACCTTCCAACAACGCGCCGGAGCAAGTTTTGAGGCCGAAGGCGGGAACGATTGAATATCGTCTGGCTTTCATCATATCAGCGAAGCAACACTGTTTGAGTAAAGGGAGCCAAAAGATGATCAAGCGAAATGCAGCCGTATTCACACTTATACCGCTCGTGAGCGCTTGCGCGGTCACTATGGGCGAGCCCGACGACGCAAGCCCGACACCTTCCATTCCTGAAGAGGTGATTGCTATTGCGGGACCCAACCAAGATCTCATGTCAGCTTTCTTGCGTCCTGAGGACAGTTGCTATTGGTACATGCACAATGGCCCGGTTGAAAGGACACCTCTGCCGCTTCGGACTGCTGACAACCGTCCCATCTGCATTCAACAGCCCGCTGAAACGTAACAATGAAAACGGCCCTGAATTCATCAGAGCCGTTTTCATTCTTTTGCAGTGATCGATGATGCTTTGGCTGTCAGCTAGTGGTGAGCACGCTATCCGAAGCGGAGTAAAGATATACAGTCGAACCCATTTCGACATTTGGATAAAGCGCATTGATATGCGCCATCACCATCCGAACACAGCCTGAACTCGCGCGGCCTCCAATCGATCTGGGGTGAGGCGTGCCATGAATACGCAGATAGGTATCACGCTGTCCGACGTAGAGGTAAATCGCACGAGAGCCGAGGGCATTTGTCGGACCAGGCTCCATGCCGTCAGCCCACTGGGCGTTCACAGGGTCACGCTCAATCATTGATTGGGTCGGTGTCCAATGCGGCCACTCGACCAGACGGCGCACCGTATAGGTGCCCGGTTCGTAAAGATTGCCGCGCGCAATCGCGACCCCGTACCGCATCGCCGTGCCACCTTCTTCGATGTGGTAGAGATATCTTGCGACAGCATCGACATGGATATCACCAGGCACCAACCCATCCCGCGCCTCGACCCGTTGCGGCAGGAATCGCGGTGCAAGACCCCATGGGTTGGATGTCTCAAGAACGAAGTTTTCTGGAGTAACTTGTGCGTCCCAAGCCGCTTTTTGTGACCCCGTCGGCCATGTGTTGGCGAAAGCGGGCGACGAAAGTGGTGCCGAGAATAGGGCCGTCGTGGTCGCGATGAAATGGCGTCTTGTCAACATTCTGATTTCTTCTCCGTCTTGATCGTCAATTTGCGGACCAAGTGCCGCGTATTCCGAAAGACACTTACAACCTACACCAACTAGAGGTTCAAAGAAAATCTTCGCTTCACACAAATTTGTGTTTTGCATACCAACGACAAGTGGTCATGCGATAGATAGCAGCAAAAAATGGCCGCTTTCGGGAAAACCCGGCGGTGGCGTGAGCTTCCCCTTAAATCGGGGCTGAAAAAGGTCGAACGATAGCTTCATGCGGATTCAGGTCATTTGTGCGGCGTGCAGCATCGGGGACTCTGGGCTCCAAGCGGACATGCGGCAGCGCAACGAATTATTCGATTTCGAAGAAGTTTCAATGTCGGCTGCAGGTGGTTCAGCATGAAAGGCTCCTACCTACCGAGTTTCATTCTTTTTGACGGTCCGAAAAACATATCTTCCCAAATATGGATACGAGCCCGCGCATTGGTGCGCGGGCGACAAATTCCAATCGACTGCACCGGGGTTCAACGGGCCGTTGGCCCGTTCACCCCGATCCAGACACCATTCTTTTTGTTTGGTCCGCCCAACATCCCTGACCGTGGCGGTCAACCTTAGTCCATCCCCAAAATCAGCCACCAATTTCCCCTGTCTCGCGGGCGAGCCATTCCTCGCGGGGCAAATTGGCGTCTGATTTTGGCGCAGACATTTTCTTCGCAAATGTGGCCGATTGACAGCCCCGTTCAGGGCCGTGGGTCGGGCTTTGCCCTCTCCCACTCTGTTCCGCCGAATACATGCGTATTCGGTCAGATCAGGTGGCCGAGGCGCAGCCCAACGGCGGAAAGGGGGCGCGAAGCCTCACCCGCGTTACTTTGATCGAGGAGGCCACAAATGGCACCGAAGTTTGATGTTTATGCCCATGTCACCGAAACCATTATTGCAGAGATCGAGGCAGGTACGCCGCCATGGCGCAAGCCGTGGACCGGGAGTGCGTCCGGCATTGCCCTGCCGACACGGCACAACGGCGAGGAGTATCGCGGGATTAACATCCTGATGCTCTGGATCATGGCGGCCAAGCATGGCTATGTGTCCAGCCGCTGGATGACCTACAAGCAGGCGCAAGAGCTTGGCGGTCAGGTCCGCAAAGGCGAAACGTCGTCGACCGTGGTCAAATACGGGACCTTCACTCGAGAGAACGAGTTGGGCATCGAGGAAGAGCTGCCCTATGCGCGCGCCTATCGTGTGTTCAATGCGGATCAGATCGAGGGATTGCCAGAGGATTACTACATCCGGCCCGAGGCCCCGCGCGATCTTGGCACGGCGGAAGATCCAGAGCTTGAGGCGTTTTTCAGCCGGACAGGGGCGGAGATTCTTACCAGCGACGACCCGCGTGCCTATTACAGCCCCGCCAAAGATCACATCCACATGCCGCCGATTGCCACGTTTCACGATGCGGCAGGCTATTATGGGACGTTGGCCCATGAGGTGATCCATTGGACCGGCAGCGAAAAGCGGCTAGAGCGGATCAAGAAGTTTGCGAACCGCGAAGCCTATGCCTTTGAAGAGCTGGTGGCGGAAATCGGTGCTTGTTTTCTGGGTGCTCAGATCGGCGTCGCGCCGGAATTCGACCAAAGCGCCGCCTACGTTGAAGGTTGGTTGAAAGCGCTCAAAGAGGACAAACGGGCGATTTTTCGTGCTGCATCTGAAGCGCAAAAAGCTGCCGACTTTGCTTTGCAAGCAGCAGGTCCAAGCAAGGAGGTGGCAGCATGATCCCTGACTATCACAGCGATGATTTCGCAACCGCGCGGCTGGAAGATACGGTCAGCCTGCGAAGCGCCGCCCGTGAGGCGCGCGCCACGCTTTACGCGGTGTTGAACCGACTGGAGCTGAACGATCTGGACGGCGAGGAGCAGCCCTATATCGACGATTGTCTTGGGGCTCTCGCAATCCTTGAGGAGGCTTTGCGATGAAGTTGGAAGAGATCAAAGCAGCAGTGGACGCGGGCAACCGCGTTCACTGGGCCAACAGTGGGTATGTGGTGACGTGTGATGGTCTTGGGCAGTACCTCATCACCTTCTCGCGGAACGGGTCAGCTATTGGTTTGACCAGTCGGGATGGCACCCGCCTGAACGGCGAGCCTGACGAATTTTTCATCGGGGAAAGTGCAGAGGTTCGCCATGAAGTATTCTGACATCAGGCAGGCGGCCCGAGAGGGCCGCGCCAGCGTGCATCTTCATGGGTTCTGTAATCTGCCCGATGGCGGGCAGGAGTATTGTGATGATCCAGCACTGATCGATGGCTGGGCTATCTATGTTCGCGTCGAGACCTCGGACGACCCGCAACAGCCTTTTGATCTGCACGAGCTGCCCGACCATCAAACCTATTCCAGCGCCGAAGGCGCGGCCCGCGCAATAGCTTTGCAATTGCTTGGCGATGCTGAGGCGTGGAACCACGATTAGTGGTGCCATGCCTTGCGCATGGGGCCGGGCTTTGCCCGGCGATCGCAGCCTATGGCTGCTCCAAACGGAATACAGGTAGTTGATGCAATATTATAATATTGAATCAATTATGGCCAAGTGCCATAACAGGGCTGCCTGTATGATGCTGGCAAGAAATAGGGGTGATTACTTCACATGGTCCGACCGCGCGCACCACGGCACAAGCGACTGACGCAGAACCAGCGTTTTGCGATCGTGCGCAAGCGTGCCGAAGGGGTGCCAATCGAGGATCTGGCCCGCGAATTCGGCGTCACGACCCGCAGCATCTTCTACACGTTGAAGGCCGATCAAAGCCGCAAACTCGACGCACGCGTACGTTCAGAACTGGTGAATGTCCGGCTCACGCCGAAGGAGCTTGCGGGCTTCGATGCAGTGCTGACGCGGCATGATATTACCACCCGGGCAGAGGGGCTGCGGAGGTTGATCCATGCCTCAAGCGATCTCTTTGTTCCCGACGACGAACTGGCCAACCAGATGCAGGGGCTCTCGGCTTCGCTCAATCGCACCGGCAACAACATCAACCAAATTGCGCAGCGCCTGAACGAGGCGAAGCGCCTGGGCAAGACACCGCCATACGGCAATTCTGCCCACTCCCAAGTGCGCGCCTTGGCCGGATTGATCTTCGACATTGCAGACCAGGTTCAGGACATGGCGCAGCGCCGCCGAAGCGCGCTGTCCGGCGAGGTTGCCCGCGTTCTGGGAGGCTTCGCCGATGGCCCGGAATAGCGCCGTCGCTGCCGCGCAGGAGGCCTTCTTCGATCGCGATTGGAGCCGCATTCGCGGCAGCGTCCCGCGCGCCCGTGCCAAGCAAATGGCGCGCGCCGCCATGGGGCATTCCCCCGCGATCTTCAAAGCCATTCGCGACGGCGGCACGCACAACAAAACGCAGCTGCGCAGCCAGCTGGAGTACCTGACCACCAAGTCGAGTTTCATCATCGACAGCCGTGGCACCTATGACGGCCAAAGTGTGCTGTCAGCCAAAGAGATCGAGCAGGTCACGTGCCGGTTTTCAGCGCAGTGGAATGAGGGTTTCCACCCAAAGCTCGGGCACACTTCTCATCTGTTGATGGCTTTCCCGGTTGGCACGCGTGGCGAGGATGTCGCCGAGATCACGCGCGAGATTTGCGAGCGGTACTTTCAGGGCGAAGGTAGCCACTTTGACTACATTGCGGCCGTGCATGAGGACCGGGATCACCCGCACGCGCATATCGTTTTGAACCGGCGCAGCAAGGATGGCGAGTTCTTCTTTCTGAAGGAAGGTCACCACTTCAACTACGACAGTTTTCGCGAGGCAATGGTGGAGGTATCTGACCGCTATGGGCTGCGCCTTGAGGCGACCCGAAAACTCGAGCGTGGGATCACGACGAAGAAGCCGAGCGATGTAGACCAACGTCGTGCAGAAGCCACGGGGCAGAAGCTGACAGAGCGTGAGCGCGTGGGGCCAGAGCTTGATCGTGCCTTGGCTGAGGTGGCGCAGAACGCGCGGTTTTATCGCGGATTTGCCAAGTTGACCGCGATGCAGCGCTGCGAGGTCAGCAAAGTTCGTGTTTGTGATGGCGGCCTTACGGCTGCGCATCTGCCCATTACCCGGATGCTGCGCGAAATAATGCGTCCGCGCTGCAAAGCTCTCGTTCACCAGATTAACGCCTTCACTGGCCGCGATATTGCGTACCTCGGCCGCGATGGCTTCCAGCTTTTCCTCGGTCTCGGCGAAAGCCGTGACCGTCATGTGATGATCGCCGAAGCTAAGCCGCTTGGATTCCAGTTCGTCAAGCGCGTCGACCAGTTCTTCGGCGAGGGAAATCGCGCCATCATCGCTTGCCTTCATCAGGCGCTGTTGGCGCTTGATCCGGCTGGCCATGATGTTGCTGTTGATCGGCGTGAAGGAATGTGTGACCACCATGTCGACAGGCAGGTTCAGCTCATCGAACATGGTGCAGTTGGTCTTGGCCGGGTAGGTCTTTATGGCAAAGCTGGTGCCAAACCGCTTGCCCGCCGTCCCATCGTCGAGCGTGAAGCCTCGCCCGTGAAACGTGACGCGCGTGTTGGCCACATCTTCGGCAATGATGCCAAAGCGGGATTTGGCGAAGAGCGGCCGTTCCTGGCCGATGTTGAGCGCGCCGAGGAAACCCAGCAGCTCGCCATTTTCGGCCCCAAGCAAGCGGGGATTCAGCTCAGCAAAAGACGACAGCAGACAACCGACGACTTCCTCGAGCTTGCGCAACTGCTTGGCCGTTTGGTCTTTCAACTGAGAGAGAGAGTCTGCACGTTTCAGGCGCAGCCGCCCGCCGAAGGGAGGGCGTTTCAGCACCGTGAGTGTCAGCGTTTTGTCCCGCAGACCCGCCCGCGCCATTGCCATTTGCCAACGGCTGTCCAGAGCTTGCGCAAACCCTTCCTCGCGAACCGGTGGCAAGGCGGTCTCGATCGCTTTTGAAACCTTGTGCACGTAGAAACTGTACTCTGGCCCGATCTGCACAATGATCGCGGCGAAGAGCGCGCGGATCTTTTCCAGATGCGCGTCATCGCTGGTCATGCTGTTGACGCCATCGAGGCGCATGCACTGGAACAGCGCATTGCCGCGAGTGCGGATCGTCACGTCATTCACGAGGCTGACATAGGGCAGCATGCTGGCCATCGGGCGCTCTTTGCGCGCCCAGTCCGGCAGGATCGCAAGATCATCCGAGGGGTTATGTAGCATAGCTGTCCCCCGAATGGATCTTTCGATTTGACGTCGGGGGCGTTTCCTGCAGAGCAGTGACCATCACCTCAAGAAAGGCCGGATCCCAATCTGCCGCTTTCCAAAGCGCGGGATAGGCCAGAGCGGCGATGATGATCACCGGCCAGCTTTGAACCCAAAGAATCAGCAACACAAACCCGAAGAGCCAAACCATGGCATACATGATCGGCAAGCCGATGAGCTTTGGCGGCCGGATCAGGCCCAGGAAAAGGCGGGTTTGCGTTGCCATGCTGAATTTACGCGCCCCAGATGGCGGTTACGATGGTCGGCGCAGCTGCGATGCCTGCAATGGCAACCAGCACCCAAAGGGCTTGGCGGAAATCCAGAATGCCAAACAGCCAGGAGAGGAACACACCGATCAGGGCCAGGGTGCCGATGACAATACCTAAGGGACCGGTGATCGTGTCGACGATGCCTTGGAGAAGGTTCTGCACCGGTGAGAGGTCGATACTTTGCGCGAGCGCGGGATTGGCAATCATCAAACTGGCCAGAGCCAGCGACAGGATCGTGCGGAAGTGTGTGTGCATCAGGAGGCTCCAGTAAGTCGGTCACGCACGGCCATGACGCGGCGCACGTGATTTTGGGTTTCTTGGTAAGGAGGCATGCCGCCATAGCGCGCGACCGCGTCTGGCCCCGCGTTGTAGGCAGCGAGCGCCAGTTCGGGTGTGCCAAACTGCGCCAACATCATCAGAAGGTAACGCGCGGACCCGTCGAGGTTGGCCTGCCAATCATGCGGATCGACGCCGAGCTGTGCGGCCGTTGCGGGCATCAATTGACCGAGGCCGATCGCGCCCGCCGAGCTGCGCGCAGTTGGTCGATAGGCGCTTTCGATCTCGATATTGGCTTGAAAGAGCGCCTGCCACTCCGTCACCGACAGACCCGCGCGACGCAACGCTGGGTGCCCGCCATAACGATGCGCGGTGCTTTCAAGTGCGGCGAGAATTTCGGGGCGGGGAACAGCGCGGGCGGATGCAGGAGGCGGGTCTACAGTCTCAGGCGCTGCAAAAACGATCAGCTCTGGCGAACTCGCACCAATCCCGTCGACATAGTTTTGTGCAAAACCTGATTGGGGCGCTTTGGTCTCCAGCTGGCCATCGGCGCGCATGGAGAGCACGAAGCCTTCAGAATAGGCGGGTGCAGCGACGATTGCCGCAAGGACAGCAAGTGGCTTAGCCCGCGTCGTCCAGCTTGTGTGAGGCAACCTTGCCTTCGAGCATCGGGATCGAGACGATCGAAACGCCAAGGCCAGCAAGGAAGCTGGATAAACCGTTGATTGTCTTGAACTCTCGGGCAGCCATGTTGTTGCGTGCTGTAACGAGCAGGCGACGCGTCTCACCATCTGGCGAGACGCAATGTACGGTCCAAACTCCGGACCACTGAGCACCTGTACGTTTGGGCGTAACCCGGCACACAACATCCGCCGAATGACCCTCGGCAAGCAGCGTGCGCAGCCCGTCTTCACTAACAACATTGGGGGCGTCTTGCATCAAATTCATAGGATCGAGCCTTGCAGAATTGTGCATGAGCCCGGCAGTCCCTCATGGACTACCGAACCGATACAATATTATAACTTTGCAATCAATAGGTGCAGTTTGAGTTGTTGCGCCATTCATGCGTTGAAATGAATTTACTGCAACGGAGTGGCTGAGCCAAGATAATATGGCGATTTTGAAACAAACATGGGCGGTTATGGTCGTTCTTAGCTGGGGTTCTGTCGCGTTCGCGAGCAGTTGCCAGCCGCCTGTGCCGCCCTGGATGCCGACCAATGCCGACGACGTGCGGGCCGATGCGGACCTGCTGAGGCGCGATGCGGAGACGTATTTCGCTGATGTTGAGCAATATTTCCGTTGCCTTGATCAGCAGCGCCGAGAGGTCTTCGAGCAAGCGCGCGCGGCCAGCGAAGACTACGCGCGCGTTCTGGAGGCTTTGAAAAATGATTGAAGGTAATCATCCTTCTTCTCAGGGCGACAGTTGGGGGCGGTGGCTACACACTCTCAAATTTTTCATAGATCATGGAAAGCAAGTAGCTGGAAGCGTCATTATTTTCCGATAACTCTACTGCGGTGTCGATTTCACCGATGACGTTGCTACCGACAGGCAGCATCAGCACTTCTTGCCACTCAGCGTCAACCTGTCCCCGAATTTTACAGAGTAGCTCGCTCTTTGTGCTTGCGGGGGCCTTGTTGCACAAATGCGGTGAGGGATTCCCTGTTTGAATCCAGAGTGCTAGCTGATCGGCATGAGCAGTTGGTCCCCTACGAAGTACAAGACCAGGAACTGGCCTTCGTACAACACGGCGCTGAAGCAGCGCGGTTCCCTATCGATCTGGTTTGATCCCGAGGTGTCTTGGTATGCGGCTCCGACGGGCAAACGGGGGCGTCAGCCTGCCTTCAGCGATGCGGCGATCCAGGTTTGCCTGACGATGAAGGTACTGTTCGGCATGCCCCTCCGGCAAACGACCGGGTTCGTCGAAAGCTTGCTTCGACTGGCCGGGCTGGACTGGAAAGTCCCAGACTTCAGCACCCTGTGCCGCCGTCAGAAGACACTGAACGTCGCCATCCCTTACCGTGGGGGATCGGGTCCGCTCCATTTGTTGGTCGATGCGACAGGGATCAAAGCCGAGGGCGAAGGAGAGTGGAATGCGCGCAAACATGGCGGGCCAAAGAAGCGCCTTTGGCGCAAGCTCCACCTCGGAATGGACGAGGAAACACTGGAGATCCGCGCGGTTGGCGTCACGACAAGCAACGTGGGCGATGCTCCAATGCTCCCTGACCTGCTGGAACAAATCCCACCGGATCAAGAGATCGCCACCATCACCGCTGACGGGGCTTACGACACGCGAAGATGTCACAATGTGATTGCCGCTCGGGGAGCCGCTGCCATCATCCCGCCGCGCAAAAATGCCCAGCTTTGGAAACCAACCACGGCGGGCGCTAGCGCGCGAAACGAAGCCGTAAGAGCCTGCAAATATCTCGGACGGGCACTCTGGCGAAAGCTGACCGGATATCACCGCCGGAGCCGCGCAGAGACAAAGATGAACTGCGTCAAACTGCTTGGCCAAGGCCTCATGGCGAGGGACTTCGACCGGCAGGTCGCTGAGCTCCAAGTCCGGATCGCGGTGCTCAATCGCTACACAGCTCTTGGCATACCCGTCACAGAGCCCGTAGGATAAGTCCGTCCGGGGAAAGCGGAAGTCTGCCCTTCAACCGATTTATGCAACAAAGCCGTTGTGACCGACGCGAAAGGTCGACCAGTGAGTTACCGTATCGTTGCCGAGGAAATGCGTGCCATCAAAAAGAAGATGAAGCACGAGAAGGCGAGCTACTACAAAACGCACGGGCTGTAGGGGGGTACTAACTTCTGGATAGAACCTCTAGATCGTCCGAGTTCATGCAAGCCATTGTAATCAATATAGGAATGCGTGTTGTGCGCGCTTGATGCGCCGAACGGTGAATGCAAGTGAGGGGGTAAAAAGGGCGGCTTTGCTGACATTCATTGAACAAACACTTGCAAAACTCGGACACAAAGCGCGCATTTAGGAACGGTTTGATAACAATAAAAAAATCAACCGCCATTGCCGGAGGTTTCGGACTAAAATCCAGAAGTTGTCACAAAAAAACTCGGACGCGACGTCCGAGTTTGGCTCAGGGTGTCAGTACGAAACGAAAAGGCCTTATTTCTAACAGTTAGATGGTCCTGAACCTGCAGAATGTATCCGCTCCAAACTCGGACGTCTGAAAAGCTAGTCGGTGCAAATTCTCAGTTGATTGCCGCCCTCATCCCGATAAGGCTGTCGCTCAGTCTATCTAAGACTGGGCGCAATATCAAAAGCTGACGTTCATGCTCGATGCAGCGAAGGTCGGCTCCGAGCCCAAAGTACGGAATGCTGCGCTGTGGATGAATGACAGCTATTCGCAGGATGTCCTGTAACACGCATTCGATTGAAGGTAGATATCGAGCGGCATAAGATTTTAGTATTGAAAGCCTACGCGGAGGCGGTCTTGATCAACTTAGAACCAACGATTTCACAGATTGAGAAACTTCTCGAAGAAAATACTGAAGCGAGTGTGACCTACGCCGCTCTTGAGTGCCGTCTGGCTATCGAGAGAATTTGCTATGAACGTCTCCGGCTAGCACATGATTATATTTCCCACGATGATCTGAGGAAATGGCAGCCGAGCGACATTGTGAAGACGCTCATTCAAGAGGTTGATGCCAAAGCTGCCGAAACCTTTACGCTGTCCATAGCGCGGGAACCGATGCCAGAAGGGTCTCCTCCGCCCACTCGTGAGGATTACGAGGCGATGGAGTGGCTTCCCGTCGGCACTCAAGTCGGCTTCGCACCCAACAAGCTCGGGAAACTATGGAACGGGCTTGCAAAACTCGCCCTGCATATCGAAATCCCGACTTCGAAAGATACGACCGTCAAACAATACGGCGACATGCAAGCGATAGCATCTAAGGTCAAACAGGCTCTTGCTGAAATTAAGCAAATATCCGAAAGCACGTTGATGTTTACCGGCATGGGCGAGGAAGTTTCTTTTGAATGTGTCTGCGGTTCAAGGAACAAGCGGCGGCTTGAACTGCTAAAGGACGGGCAGACTATTAACTGTATAAATCCCGATTGTGATGAAAGCTATGTATACGTCCAGTCTGACATGTCCTTCGGGCGCAGAACCTTTGAGATTGTCTGTCGCGCTTGTGAAGCATCCCGCGACATTCCCAAGCGGATGGTTGAGAAACTCAGGACCGATCAACACATTCACTTCGACTGTGAAGGGTGCCGCGAGACCATTTATGTGTCGTGGCGTCCCATGCAAGCGCAGCGAACGGAACCGCCCCAGAAGGATTGAATTAACCTTCCGATTGGCCCGACCAGTGCAAAAGTCACCATTTGTTGACCTAATCAAAGCGGACATCGGCGCACTTGCAGCGAACTCACACTTCGTCCGCAACTCGGTCTTACAGTCTGTTCGCGGATGCTGTCGCTATCGGCCCTTACCGGGCCTTCGTGCCAGGTGCAGCGGATGACCAATACCAGCCCGAAGCGGCCGTTCCTGCTGTGCGCGGCGGCGGACCGAGCGAAGCCAATGTCAGTGGTTGAACAATACCCGCCGAGTCGCCACGGGCGATCGGTCAAAGCTCACCAATGACATCTGCGCCACTCAGACTAGCTCTTTATGTATCGAGCTTACCACCCTGAAAGGACTCTCGCGGGTCACAAGATTTCTTGCACCAATGCCGCGTGAGAAAGAAACGAGTGATGCAGCTCCACCCAGAACGCCGCCTACAATTGGCAAACCTGTAGCGACTATGCCGCCCGCCTCCCAAGCTATAATCCTATTTGCCGCGCTCTCAATGCTATCGAGCGACAATGAGAAGCTTAAATCGCCCAAATAGAACTTCCGTTTACTTTCCTTGGCCGCCTTAAGCATGTCACTGCATTGCTTGTCCACTACCCGCACCAGTCGGGACATTTCAAAGTCGGCGTCCTTTGCATTGGCGATTTGTGAGAAAAACTTGTCTAACTCATGCGTCAGCGCAACGATTTCATCGCGCCGTTTCTGCTTGAACTCCAGGAGGTCATGTAGCGGGTAATTGGGGTCTGGTAGGGGGATCGCCCGTGAAAGAGTCACGAGTTGCCCTCGCCCTTCTACGAAGTTCTTGTTCTTCATCACAAATGACCCCTCTCCTTGAGACAAGGTCCATTGTCCGGGCTCACCGCGTTCTAGATCGAGAAATTCATCGATGTGCTGTTGGGCAAAGTGTTTGGCTTGCTCAATTCCAATTGTGATGTTTGTAGATCCAGTGATCAGCATCATTGCTGACATATAGCCTACGCCCGCAGCATCGTTGTACCGAGTTGGTCTCGGACGGATAAGCAATCCTTCCCTCTCAAGGAGCTTTTCGTCGTCATTGGAAACTAGGCTGATTATCTGGCTATCGGGCCAAACAAGCCTGTCCCAGAAAAGCGCTGCGCGCCGGAGTTCTGCAGGATCAACGCTACTGGACTTGGCCACTATTGCCTTGCCGTCGTAGGAAATGGGCGCGCTGAGCAAGATTCCCCGCCCATGCTTTGGCTTCATTCCAAAATAAGGATCTACCGCTTTACGGCGTTTTGCCTCGCCCATGCCGACACCTCAGTACAAAACTTGTCTATTTGAAATAACTCATCCCATGAATAGGGCGAGTTGCTGTACCCGATATCACCTATTGACAGTAAAGTCATCGGTAAGCCCAAATCGCGCCATCGCCGCATATCGCCCAAGGAACCGTTTCTGCACATCGCTGCCGTACGTTCAGGACGCCGCGAATGTCCGCTCCCCGCCCCTGGACGCCGACCGGCGATGTCTGTTTTGGGCTGGGAGCGGTCAGGGCCCCGGCGGCGTGGGCGCTCAACTGGCCGATCTGAACAAAAGCGCCGTGACCTCGGACATTGCCGGGGACTTGGCTAAAGCTAGTCGGTGCTGGCTTGGCCACCAGGCAGCGTCACGATGGCAGTAACAGTGGTATTGTGCGCCAATACCTCGTTTTCGCGGATCAGGTCGCGGATACACGCCGCTGCGCGTTTCATGGCTTGGGCATTGTCATCTACATGGGTGCGGCTCAGCAGGCGGGCGCGGGCCTCCATGTCATTTGCGATTTCAGCTGGTGATGCCATGCGGCGGCCCTTTCTCAGTTCTTGCCATCCTTGCGCCTCATGCGGCGGATGCAGCGGTTCATGATGCGGGTGCGTTCGGCCTTCAGCTCTTTTAGCGCACGTTCCCGCCGGGTGATACGTCCCTGGAGGACGCCCAGGCGCTTGAGTTCGTCATCATCGGCATGAGCTGTCCATGGCGCGCCTCGCTCGAAAGGCTCTACTGGCTCATCTTGGCGAGGGCCGATCAGTTCAAATAGCTTCTGTGCGTCCATGTCGGGACCGCCATTGTGGCCGATCCTGCCTTGTGTAGCGATTGCCGCTACACGGGGTTTCTTGCGATTACGCATTAAGTGTATGAAAACAATGGAGAATAGGCTTTGTTTGTTGGGGCAAAAGTTTGCAAGCCAATCTCCTAACTTTCGCTAGTTCATCAGAAAGGTCTAGTTGTCAGGGGAAGAGAGCGACTGAGCTGTAGCGCAGTCGAGGTATTTCTCTATCTGAACCATTTTGGCACCGGTTACCTTGCCAGTTGTTCTTAGGCGCTCCACAACGCCTACATCCCCGGCTGAAACTTTGCTGAAGTAGCCCTCGCTCCAGGACTTCTCCGAGCAAAAGCACTCAATCCGCTTTATCAGCCTCTTGATGTGCTTTTGAGTGTCGGTTTCTTTGTCCGACGGTTTGTCTGCCTCAGGGAAACTCATATGCAATGGCTATATCCGATAAAACGGATGGTCAATGTCCGAAATGAAGGACGTGTATTTTTATCCGATTTATCGGATAATCTATCCATGAGTGATACGGTTGACATTGCGGCGATCAAAGGGCGACTGGCTGAGAAGTTGGATGAGGCGGGCATCTCTATGCGAGCTGCGTCGATTAACTCCGGCTTTGGGCAGGGGTATGTCCAGAATCTGCTCAGCAGCGACACGGAGCCTGTCATTACAAAGCTGGCTGTCGTGTGTGAGAAAAACGGCATTAGCTTTTCGTATGTTTTGCTGGGGCTAGAGGTGTCGCCGCAGACGAGGCGTCTTTTGGATTTGATCCAGAAGAATCCAGAGAAGTTGAATAGCCTGCTGATCCTTTTGGGCGAGCCCCTGCCTCCAGTCGACGCGTAAGGGTTCTGATCTGCTCTTCTGATCTTTTGGTCAGGGCGGACACAAACTCACCAACTCTCAAAATGACTTCCTGTCAAGCGATCTCTACAACCTTTAGTTCAACAACTTCTTGACTGGTGCGGTCAAGTGCTGCAGGAATTATTCCTAAATTTAGGAATGCGAGGCCGTTGGTGTGTTTAGGAAGAACCTGAAATTGGCGATAAATTCATCGGAGAAGTATCGGGATGACGTCTGGAGTTTGTCTGTAGACGCGGGGCTTGGTCGAAAGACGCTATACAACATTCTGCGGGATGAGCGGCTTGATGTTAGCAAAACGGGGCCAGGGATTTTTGGTATGTCTCGAGTTGCTGAGCTGCTCGGGGTTTCCCTGGATGGCCTGGTGGGGCGCGCTATCCTCCAGTCAGGATCACGCTCCGTGAGTGGAGACGTCATGCCTCTTTCTCGGCATGTGGTGGAGGCGCTTAGTGGGCAGGAAGTGGTAGGGTCGCTCTCCGCAGATGCGCTTCTGCGAATGCACTCTAAATCTGGTCAGCGGATTGAGGCCTTTGCTCAGTGGATGGATCGTTGCGATCAGTATTTTCTGCCCGCAGAGGGGGATGCTGGAATTCGTGTAAAGGAAGTCGGCGAGACCAGTTTGGCAGCTATTACTATGGGGGCGCCCGATAAGGCGCTGCTGCAAAGCGCGCTAGATGCTGTTGACGATACTGGGCTCCGACAAAGTTGGCTGGCAGACTATAGTGAGGCCTGCCAGCGTGGGTCATTGACCACTGTAGAGAGCCTTGATGTGCAGATGCCGAACCATCCGGTCCGCGTCAAAATGGATTTTGTTCGTTGCCTGCTGCGTGTCTCGGGTGCTGACGATGATCAGGCTATCTTGAATTTTTCGCTGTTGATTGTGTAGGGGGAGGTCGATTGTTCTACTGCCAAGGCGGTGCGTTCGGTCATCATCTGGATGTCAAGCCTATCCACTGCGACAAGTTGCTCTGAGTGGTCTCTGGGGTGAGGCGGATCTCCGAGCCACTTAAATGCGGGGCCAAAATCCCGATTGAACCCGTACATTGCACTTGCTCCGAGCAGGATGTCACGTTCCCGAATAAAGCAGTAAATCCAATCTGGGTCCCACTTCAGGGCGGCCGCAAGGTGGCCGATGGCAACGAACGCTCGTAGTGGGAGCCTGTTGCCTCGCGTTTTCTGCGCGACAAAGAGGTCACCAAAGTACACGAGTTTTCGCTGTAGGCTAATTTCAATCTTAGGATGAGTTTCGCCAATGATTTGTTCGTTGGCTTTCGTCGCGTATGCGCGAGCAAAAACGCGAGACCAATAGCGCCCGACGGGTTCTTCTCCAATGTCTTCCAGGCGTGCGCAGCCCATCATCGCGGGCTTGCCGTTTTTTTTGGCGACCAGGCAGATTACGTTGTTTTCGGTGAAGTCGTTGTGGTCGGGTGACGACATTGGGGTCAGGTAGGGTTTGTCCAGCTGGGCTACCAGTTGGGAAATCTTGTCTGGTTCGGTGACCTCTTCGATTTCGAAGCCATTTGCGCCCATGTACGTGAGGAGTTTTCCGAGCTTCGTGGCGATTTTTAGTGTTTCCATTTTGTCTCTTTCTCTCTGAGGGGTGCCGGGTTTGGATTCGTTTCGGCGTTAGATGAGTTGCAGAAAACGTCACTTGGCGCACGGAGTTTCTGCCTTCAAAGTGACCGAAAAATCGGATGCAATGTGTTGACTATCCGATAAATCGGACATACGGTACCACGGACTTAGAGGGCTTCGGGTATGAACAAAGTGGCGCATTTATCCGCAGAAGAGATTGCAGCATCGCCGATTTCGCTCGATGTATTGCGTGCCTTTGCGTCTCCGCAGCCGCATCATGCGGTGGGTCAGCTGGCCCCGGAAGAGCAGGTGCGGTTTCGTGGGGTCTGCCTGGACTTGATTTCGTATCGCTTGTCGGAGTCAGGATCTGCTTCTGATGGTTTGGTGCCCAATCATATCCTGTTCGAATTCGCCCGCTCGTCGGGCGCTCTCACCAGGATCGAAGCGGCCATTGCCTGCATGTATTTTTCTGACATCTGCGGCGAGTTGCTGGCGCATCGTCTTTTGGAAGAGGCGGGGACGCAGCCATGAGTGTTACTTCCGCCGCCAAAGTGATAGCCGAACAGCAAGACCAGTTGGTGGTCAACTGGCGTATCGCCGCCCGTCGCATTCTTGCCGAGTATAACTGCGAGGAGGTCGCCTGATGGTCGCTCGCACCCCCCTGAAACCGCGCTGCGTTGCCTGCTCGCCGCGCATTCTTGCTGGTTTCGGGGCACTGACCGGGGGCCTCCTCCTCTCCGCCCCCGGTCATTTTTTTAGAATTCCGTTGGCCCTTTTGAGGAGGGCCAAAGCCGGGACGCGCGCAGCTACCGCCGCCGCTCACGCTACCCATCTGCGCGCGTCCAAACCTGGTTGGAGCAAAGATGACGGCTGATACGACCCTGACCTTGCCGATGACCCTGATCGACGTGCCCAAAGACCGCGCTCGCAGCCTGGATGCTGCTTGGGTCGAGGGTTTGGCAGTCCTGATCGCCTCGCAAGGCCTGATGCATCCGATCCGGGTGCGCCCTGTCGGTCAGCGGTTTGAGCTGGTGTCAGGGTTGCGCCGCTATCGTGCGGCTGAATTGCTGGGCTGGGCGTCCATTCCTTACACGCTATCGACCGCTGAAACGGCGGATGATGCGCGCCTGGAAGAAGTAATGGAGAACCTCGGCCGTCAGGAACTGATTGCACTGGACCGCTGCCATTCGCTATATGAGCTGAAACAGGTTTGGGAGCGGAAATACCCGCATACCAAGAACGGTCATAATTCTCCAAAGAAGCAAGAAGAAGGAGGAACGCAAAGTTTGCGTTCCTCCTCGGAATCTCAGGAAATCTTCGGATTTGCCCGTGCCAACGCCGAAAAAATCGGTCTTTCGAAGCGCTCGATCGAGCTTGCGGTCAAAATTTGGACCGATTTGTCGCAAGCATCGCGCGACCGGCTGGTTGGCACCGCGCTGGCCTGCAAACAGACCGAGCTGAAGGCGCTTTCAGAGCTATCTCACAAGCTGCAGGCACAGGTTTTGGACCTTGTGCTGGGGGACGATGACGTAACCAACGTCTCAGGTGCCCTCCAGGCGCTTGAGGGTGGCGTTGTGCCTGATCCAATCGAAAAGCAGCTTACCGCGTTGCGCAAAACCGTTAGCAAACTGCCGGAACCGGTGTTTGACCGTCTGATCCTGGAAAACGAAGAGCGCGTTATCGCGGCTCTGAAGCGGCAGGGGCGGATCTAGTGGCAGACTCCTCGCAAACGCAGGTCTATTTCAGCGCTCGGGAAATGGCGGAACTCGCAAAATCGCGTGGCATCACCAACTTCCCGCACACAGAGCGCCGAGTGAGAGACTATGCCGTTCGCGAAGGTTGGAACGATCTGCCCGAGACCTTGTGCCGAAAGCGGCCTGGGCGCGGTGGTGGGCTCGAGTACCATTTTTCTCTTCTGCCTGAAGGGCTGCGCGCGTCGTTGGACGCCAATTTCGTCCGGGCTTCAGCAGTGCAGCGACACGAGGCACAGGCCGTCGCTGATCAAGCCAAGCTGGACGCTGTGCGTAGCCATGCTTTGCCACCACGCGCCCGCGCAGTCATGGAGGCACGGGCTGAAATCCTGACCTCAATTGATGGTTTTGCGATTGCCAATGGACAAAAGCGCGCCTGGGGGATTTCGCAGTTCTTGGATGCACAAGACGAGTATCTGGCTCGTCAGGACATTGAGGCGAGACGCGAAAATGGAGAATTCCTGACAGAGCGTGAGGTCGAAAGCCTCGCATATCCTTTGGTCCTAACAGCGTCAGACGGCTTTCAGCTAGATCCTGAGCGCCTGAAGGTAGCAAATGATCGTAGAGTGGTCGCAACCATCAAGCGCAGCGCTGTCTATGCCTGGTTTAAAACGCGTTCAATCGCTTTGGTGGTGAGTGCGGTTTGAACTTGCCGCACCGTCTGGCCCAATACGTGGCCCAGATGTGCCATGAATCCCAAGGGTTTCGCTATGATCAGGAAGTCTGGGGGCCGACTGCTGCGCAAGGACGCTATGACGTGCGCACGGATTTGGGCAATTCGCCCGAAGTTGACGGTGATGGCTACACCTATCGTGGCCGGACCGGGCTGCAGCTGACGGGGCGCGCCAACTATGCCGCGTTCACGCTTTGGGCGCAGGGTTTGGATGCTAGTGCGCCCGATTTCGTCGCCCATCCTGACGCGGTCCTGACAGATCCCTGGGAGGGGCTGGCACCGATTTGGTACTGGAGCACCCGCAACCTCAACGCATTTGCGAGCAAGCTGCGCTTCAAGGTGGCCTTCAAAGGTGTGACGCGCGCGATCAATGGTGGGCTGAACGGTTATGATGACCGGCTGCGCTACTATCGCCGCGCGGCCCTGGTGTTGCTGGGGTTCGAGCCTGACGATGTCCTGAGGTTCCAGAAGGGGCAGGCTGGTTTGGTCGCTGATGGCGTCTGCGGCCCGCTCACGCTTCAGGCGCTGCACGAGGCACTATTTAACATGCCTCCGATTTCCCAAGGGCGCGGTTTCTGGAGCGCGCTCTGGGCCACGCTTTCCAAGCTGTTCAAACAAGGAACTTCCTGATGCTGAAGAACAAATTCGCGCTGTTTTTGCGCATTGTCGTACTTTACCCCCTGGCCGGTCTGCTGGCCGCGCTGCCCTCTGTGGGCTTTGATGATGCCTCGGGCGTCATGACGGTCGATCTGTCTGCAGTCTCCGTGGCCATTGGTGGCGTTATCTGGGCAGCCGTTTCCGGGGGAACCTTTGGCTGGTCGCGCTGGGTCAAGCGGCTGGGTGGTCTAACCTAAACGGAGCTCAATGTGACCGATACCGCACATCCAAGCCTTTCCAGGGCGCACAAACGCCTGGACGACCACGATCGTCGCATCCGCGAACTCGAGCTGAGTGATGCCGGTGCTACGCAGTGGCGTCGGGATACGACCAAGAAGCTGGACGGCATCGAGGGCACGCTCAAGTGGGTGACCCGTTTGATTATTGGCGGCCTGGTTACGGCTGCTCTCACTTTCATTGTTGCCGGGGGACTGAATGTCGGGCCGTAACGAAGAAACGCGCCGCAAGGCCCGCTCAGACTATGTTTATCGCCGGTTTACAATGGCAACCATTGCGGCCGCCTATGGTGTCAGCGCCGCGAGCGTCGGGCGCTGGAAAAAAGCGGCAGCGGCCGAGGGCGATGATTGGGACAAAGCGCGTACCGCGCATGTGATTGCCGGTGAAGGTGTCGAGGCTGTGGTGTCCACGGTGGTCGAAGACTTCATGATCCAGGCGCAGTCGATCCTGGACGAGATCAAGAATGGTGATCACACCGTCAAAGAAAAGGTGGACATGCTGGTCTCGCTGTCGGACGCGATGACCAAGATGGCAGCGAGCGCCAAGCGCTTCGCACCAAAGGTGTCTGAACTGGGTGTCGCACAGGATGTCATGGGCAAGCTGCTGGCGTTTGTTAAGGACGAATTCCCGCATCATGCCGAGGCAATTCTTGAGATTATCGAGCCCTTTGCCGAGCGCCTGGCCGAGATCTAC
>PAPN01000003.1 GCA_002708925.1 Paracoccaceae bacterium | reverse complement strand
CCTGCCGTCCGAGATCAGCGCCGAGGACCGGTCGCAGATCACCCGGAAATTCGCCGAGGAGCTGGTCAGCCGCTACGGCGTGGCGGTCGATGTGGCGATCCATTCGCCGCTCCGTGAAGGCGACCAGCGCAACCACCACGCCCATGTCCTGACCAGCACCCGCAAGCTGGAGGCCGAGGGCTTCACAGCCAAAACGCGGGTGCTGGATTCCGCAAAGACCGGCGGTGTCGAGATCGAGCAGATGCGCGGCCTTTGGGCCGAGTTGCAGAACCGTGCGCTGGAGCGTGTAGGGGAGGTCGAGCGCGTCGATCACCGGTCGCTTGAGAAGCAGCGCGAGACGGCGCTGGATCGTGGGGACAAGCTGTCCGCCGAGGAACTGGACCGCGACCCCGAGCTGAAGCTGGGGCCAGCGGCCAATTCCATGGAGCGGCGGGCGAAGGCGATGGCCGAGCGTCAGGGCCGGGAATACGTCCCGGTCACCGAGCGCGGGGCCGTGGTCCATGCCGCCCGTCAGGCCCGCGCCGCGTTCCGCGAAATGCGCGAACGGCTGGATATCGCGCGGGAGACTTATGGGGCCGAGCGCGAGGCAGGGCAGGGGCGTGTCTCTGCCGGTCTGGCCGCACTCAGGGCCGCGACCTCGAAAGAACGCGGTGAACGCAATCCGGGGGATTTCCGGGAGCGGTTGTCGCAGGTCGTGGGCCGGTCACGGGACCAAGACGACACGCCAAAGCCGGAAGGCCGCAATTACGCGCGAGAGCGGCTGAAGGAGATCATGGAGAAGGACGCCGGGCGCGACGGCCAGGCGGCGGTTCACAAGCTGGACGGTCACAGCGAGTATGATCTAGGCGAGGACACAAGCCGCGAGGCGCGCAAGCCGTCCGTCAACGAGCGGCTGAAGGATGTGCTGAACAAACCGCGCGAGCGGCTAGAAATTGAGGACGAGCGCGACCAGGAGAAGGATAGGGAGGTCGAGAAAGATAGGGACATCGACCGTGATCCAGGTCTCAGTCACTGACGAGGCGATGAGAGGTCGTTTCCCCATTCTTCATGGGAATGCTCGCCTGAGAGAACCCGACACCAACAAGGAATGAAATCACGCCGGTTGCCGTCTTGAATTCGCGCACCCTGATCGCATTCTGCGTCACGCGCGTTCTGGCAGTGACAAGGATTTTCTCCTGCCCATCACTCCCAACCGTCCGCATGATCCACAGGCCGTACCAGCTTGGTCCCTTGCGTTCAGGATCGGCTTTGCACAGCACTTCGACCGTGTGTCCCTCCTCAGCAAGTGCCCGAAGGCCTTGTTCGGTGGTGACGTTTAGTTCGAGGTCAATCGACTGGTTCATCGCGCATACCAACAGAGACAATGATGGTCATCTTGTGCCTGAATCTAACGAAGGCATCAATCGTATATTATCGAGTTAGATATGGCTCGATAGAGTTCAGTGATCCCGGCAGTGCGCCGGTATCGCTTTGAGCGATAGACAGGGCAGGGCATCGACGGGCTGACGCCCGCTCACCCCAACCCTGACAGTTTCCACATCCTGTTGATCCGCCTGCCATCCTGTCAGGTCCGAGAAAACCGGCAAGCGCCGCCCATGGCGTCGGTTCCGGTCGAGAATTCCGGTTCCTCCCACGCGCAGGCGCGCGGTTCCCTCCCAAATTCACGCCCTCCACCCGGTTGTCACGGCCCTGTCAGGCCGCAGGACGGGCTTTGCCCTTACCTGCTCTGCCTTTCGGAATGCATGGGCATTCCAAAGATCAGAACAGGAAGGCCCGCCCATTGGCGGAAAGGGGAAGAGACCCGGACCGCGTCACTCGAAGGAGGGTCACAAATGACCGCAGAGAAGTTTGACGTTTATTCCCATGTCACCAACCAGATCATCGCGCAGATCGAGGCGGGAACACCGCCCTGGCGCAAGCCGTGGACCGGCGGCGGGGTATCGGTCAGCTTGCCGGAACGGTTCAACGGCGAGGCCTATCGGGGCATCAACATCCTGATGCTTTGGGCCACAGCGATGGCCAAGGATTACAGCTCAGCCCGCTGGATGACGTTCAATCAGGCCAAGCAGCTTG
The DNA here is from genome assembly GCA_002708925.1 of Paracoccaceae bacterium. Taxonomy (GTDB): domain Bacteria; phylum Pseudomonadota; class Alphaproteobacteria; order Rhodobacterales; family Rhodobacteraceae; genus Thalassobius. Next base: position 16,475 of record PAPN01000003.1, on the reverse strand, counting down.
GGGGCCATGTCCGCAAGGGCGAGAAATCCGCCACGGTCGTGAAATACGGCACCGTCGAGCGCGAGGACGAGAACGGCGAGGAACGCCAGATTCCTTATGCCAAGGCCTACCGCGTGTTCAACGCCGATCAGATCGACGGCTTGCCCGCTGAATTCTACATCCTGCCCGATCCGCCGCGCGATCTTGGCACTGTGGCCGACCCCGAGCTGGAGGCGTTCTTTGCAGCGACCGGCGCGCAGATCGACGTGACCGAGGAGCCGCGCGCCTATTACAACATCAAGACCGACCGTATCCACATGCCGCCGATTGGCACGTTCCATCGTGCGGCTGGATACTACGGCACTTTGGCGCATGAGCTGACCCATTGGACAGGGGCGACAAAGCGGCTGGACCGCTTGGGCCGGTTCAACGACCGCAAGGCCTACGCCTTCGAGGAGCTGGTCGCCGAGATCGGAAACTGCATGCTCTGTGCGCAGATCGGGGTGGAGCCGGAATTCGATCAGAGCGCGGCCTATGTCGAAGGATGGCTGGAAGCGATGAAGGAAGACAGCCGCGCGATTTTTCGGGCCGCATCCGAGGCACAGAAGGCCGTGGATTACATTATAGAGCGCACCGCGCAGGCCGACCGGATGGCCGCCGAATAACAGCCCGCACCGCCGCAATGATCGAGGCTCCCGTCAGCAGGCGGGGGTCTCTTTGCGTTTTGGCGTGATTTGGGTTGTGGCGGTTCCAGGATGACCTGTCGGCGGGCAACCTGAAGGCCACCCGCCGACAGGCCCGGCGCTTCGCGCAGACAGGCATGAAATGCCCGGAGACAGAGAGTCCTGCGTTGCAGAGAAGGTCCGGAACGAGCCCAGTTTAACGATTTTCCGCATTGCGGCCAATGTCCGCATTTAGGTTTCAGAGGCTTGAGACTCATTGATCGAGGTACCACGAACAGATTTCGTAACCTGATCTGACACTGCAATACAGCTTTGCAAGATTACCCCCCCCAGCAGATATCGACATGTCGAGGCGGCCCGCTTTTCATTTCTGTCGGTTAGGAGAAATCAAGAAGGTGCCAAAGAGCGCAGCCAATAGGCCGACAATAGACAAAGGCGCAAGCGGCTCATTTAGAAAAACCGTTCCGTTTACCAACGCGACAAAGGGAATGAAAAACGTTGTCAAAGAGGCCACTTTTGCCTGCTCTCTAGCAACGAGTGCGAACAGACTTAAGAGTGGCACGCAGGTGCCGATGATGCCAAGTCCGATCAAGGCTGAATACGATTGTACGGAAACGGTTTGCACAGAGTTACCGCCCAAAAGGGTCGCACATAGAACCAATATGAGACTTGATGGCACCAGCTGTAAGGCGGTCAGACCAATAATGTCTTTGGTTTTAGAGTTCTGGATGAGTAGTCCGCCAACAGCATAGCTGGCCGCAGCTGAAACTGTTGCGGCAGAACCCAACAAAGCCGACGTCGTAATGCTTAGAGGGCTGACGAACGCCAAGGCCACTCCACACAGACCCAAAATTGCGCCCAGAATTGTTGATTTACCGGGGCGAGGGGCGTTGAACGCAAGGTAACCTATGACCAACGTCAAAAGGGGAGCGCTGGCGAACAAGACACCACCAAGCCCGCTATCGATATGTTGCTGCCCCCAGGAAATTAAGAGGTAGGGAAGCACGCCCGTGAAAGTCCCGATGGAAATATACAATTTCAAGTGCGCCCGGTCGAAAGTAACCGGGCGCCTTGTTGCGAATAAAAAGGCCCACAATGCCAGCATCGCTATGACTGATCGTCCTGCGGCAACCCACAGCGGAGACATTGTCGCGACTGCGACGTTTGTCATCGAAAAGGCGGAGCCGAATCCGATAACGGCGGTTGCAAAAAACAAGACTGATCTAGGTGGCATTGATGGTTACGCCTGTGCCATCACGGTGATCATAGCCTCAGCCGTTGCAAGTGAGGACATCGGGTTTTGCCCTGTAACCAACAGGCCATCTGTCACAATATAGGGCGTGAACACATCCCCTTTGCTGTATGTGAATCCCCTTTCCTCTAGCCTTGTGGCAAGAAGGAAAGGTACAACGGCAGTTAGGCCAACAGCAGCTTCTTCTTCGTTCGAGAAACCCGCGACGGATTTGCCCTTCAAGGCAACTGGTGCGTCGCCTGCAAGTAATCCAGCAACTCCGTGACATACCGCGCCAACTGCCTTGCTCGCCTTTGTAGCTTCTGCAACCAGACTGCCTAACTGGTTGTTTTCAGGAAAATCCCACATGGTGCCGTGACCGCCTGCGAGGAATATAGCTGCAAAACGGCTCATATCGGCAATGTCTTCAAGCGGCGTGGTTGCCTCAAACTTTGCATTGGCTTCTGCGTCTGCGTCGAACCGCGCAACTGATGGACCTTGCATCTCTTTTTTCATGCTGCCTGGATCGATGGGTGGCGTTCCACCCGCGAGCGAAGCGATCTCTATCTGATATCCAGCGTCCAGAAACGCAAAGTAAGGGGCGGTCAGCTCCTCCATCCACAAGCCTGTCTTGTTTCCAGTTTCGCCAAGGTCTGCATGCGACGTGCAGACAAGCAATATTGTTCCCAAAGAACTTTGAGTCATGTCGGTTCCTTTGACATTGAAGTGTTGTGTAGTTGAGCTTTAGAGCGCCGCTATCACACGCCGCGTCCAGTTTCGAAGTAGATCCAAGTCATCAAGCGCGTCTTCGGGAGCAGTCATGTATTTTTTGACAGAAACCTGTTCACCCGACTTGGTATAGGAAAACGGCCGACTGCCGGTCGCTTCGAGTTCCTCTTGCAATGCGCCCTCGACCTTGAAGAACAAGGTTCCTTTCATTACGATCGCAAATTGGACGTCCTCAGACCGAAGTTGCCATCCACCAAAAAAGCGGTGCGAAGTAATGTCGCCGATGGATGCGAGTTCTTCCGTCAAAAAGGTCAGGAAATCCGGTTGAGGGGTTGCCATCGGATTTTACATGAACCCGACAAAAGACGAGAACCGGTTGTCTTCGGTCAAGGTGGCAAAGCTCGTGCCAAGCATCATTTCACCACCATCCTTGTTACAAAGCCGCCATTGCGCGAGCGTCTTTTGATTGTGGCCTTTGACGTCGAGGATTTCAAAGTAAGCGCCATCCATGCTTTGTTGGAATTGCGCAAGGTGGTCAGAGAACGCTTCTCGCCCAACCACGTTGGATTGTGGATCGGTGTAGGTCACGTCGTCCGATACCAGTTTGACCAAGGCGGCATTGCGATCCGCGTCTGTTTGAGACCATGTTTTACTGTAAGCGGTCCACATTTCAGTGAGCATTGTCTTCTCCTATGATTGCTGAGATTTCATCGTGAATTGTGGTTCTCAGGGACTCTTTGTCGTACCCGTGCCGGATCAAAACCAGCAACCCCTGGTAGAAAGTTAGTAGCCTAAGAGACTTGGTCTCGGTTTCTTCTTCCGACGTCACGCCGGTCCTAACCAAAGTTGCTGTAAAGGCCGCGATAAACAGATCAAAGCCGCGCCTGATTTCTACGCTGTCGTCTTTGACCCCAGGAAATTCGATGGCGCTATTGGTCAAAAGGCAACCAAACGCTGTTCCGCCCGGCTCTTCCAGAAGAGAGGTAAACAGGGACACCAACCCATCGATTGGTCGTTGCGCATCAAGGTGCCGTGAGATCCGTTTCTTGACGACGGTTTCGTTATAGTGGGTCAATGAGCGCTCAAACATAGCATCTTTGCCACCAAAACTATTGTACAGACTTCCCGAAGAGAGCCCAGTCTCGGCCTCAAGTGTCTTGATGGAAACGCCCGCATACCCAAATTTCCGAAAAGCATGCATAGCCCTGTTCAGGGCTTCGTCTTCATCAAACTCAATTTGTCGTGCCATCGGGTACACCCTTTCTAAATCATTCATTCTAAAATGCACGATTTAGAAAAAGTGTCAAGAAGATTTCAACATGGTCTTGTAGCAGTCTCGCACTGCACTTCAGATATAGATTTTTACCTTTGTAAGGAAATTTGAGGCCATGTCGGTGACCTCTGGTGTACAAACTAACTGAATAAGCCGACATTAACCTCCAGCAGGCATACGGTCGCTATGTCCGCACACCGGACATAAACCTCCTGCCAGAAGGTGTGCGCCAAAAACGGTCGTTTTTGTCCGGATGTCTCGCTCTACCCAAGATCAACCGCTTAGCTGGGACAAAAACCCCCGGCAAAACCTTTGCGGTTTTGGCAGGTTTTTGGCACTGTGAAGCATGATCATCGGATATGCCCGCGTCAGCACAGACGACCAGAGCCTGGATTCTCAGATGGATGCCCTGTCGGTAGCCGGGGCTGAGAAGGTTTTCGCAGACCGGATCAGTGGATCGAGGCGCGCGCGGCCCGAACTGGACAAGATGCTGGACCAGCTCCGCGACGGCGACGTTGTGACGGTCACGAAGTATGACCGCCTGGCGAGGTCTCTGAAGGACCTCTTGGAGATCGTAGAGGCGATCCGGGAACGTGGTGCCGGGTTCCGGTCCCTGGCCGAAGACATCGACACGACAACGCCGGCCGGCAGACTCGTTTTCCATGTCTTCGCGTCCATCGCCCAGTTTGAGCGGGAGCGGATTTCCGAACGGACAAGAGAGGGGCTCGCATCAGCTCGTAAACGTGGCCGGATCGGGGGCAGGCCCCCTGCCCTGACAACAGCGCAGAAAAACGAAGTGCGGCGGATGCGTGATGATGAACAACGCGCCGTTGCGGAGATCGCGCGGTTGTTCAAGGTGAGCGAGAGAACGGTGCGGCGGGTCGGTGAAGACACATGAGTAGAACTCCCTTCGATAATGATGCGTTGCGTAGAGCGCTGGAATTGAGTGAAAGCCCGGCGATGAAGTTAATGCGCCAGATGGAAAATGATCCGGCGACAAAAGCGCTTCGCGCGTTTGAGAACTCACATGCACTGCAAACAGCGCGGATGCTTGAACAGAGCGACATCCAGAGGCTGGTAGAGGCTGTCACGACCGCCCAAGCTTCGTTTGAGGCGTACACCAAAACACAGAAATGGGCAGAGGTGTCAGCTGCGATAGCAACTGCACACAACGCTCTGTCGAGACCTGAAACCTTCGACGCGCTGCAACGCATTGACGCAAATCTGAAGTACCTGATTACGAACGTACACCACGCCGTTATTCCGTTGGCTGATCAGCTCCAGAGTTTTTCCGTCGCGGCTGCGGCGGCAGTCCAGCCTCTTCAGGAACACTTCCAGCAAATGGAGGCGTGGCAAGCCTCGCTTGCGCAGAGGATGGCGCAGCTCCAGAATCCCTGGGCCATCGAGGATCACCTTGGTGTCTCGATGGTCGGCTTTGCCCGCGTTGCCCGTCTGCGTGATATTGCCAATGGAGCGGAGCCTTTCAATCCGGCGGGCCAGGAAGTGTTCGCAGAGGAGCTGGGGGAACCGGTAATCTTTGACGAGGACCAGTCCCCAGAAGACCGGGAAACCGCACAGATTGACGCGGGGCTGAACGCGGAAGTGGTTGCTTTTCCGCAAGACGCGTACCCGCATGTCCTGATTTCAGCGGGCTTCGAACTGCGCTTCGAGGCAGTTGCACCCNTCAGGACGGACGGTGGCGAAGTTGGACAATATGATCCTCAGCACGCTAGTTTGCTTGGTCAGATCGAAAATCGGCTTCGCGCTGTAATCGAGACAGAACTACAGCGGATCGAAGGGACAGCCTGGCTACGGCGGAGGGTTCACGGCGACCTGCGGAAGAAGTGGCGGGAGAGAAAGGCGGCGGATCACGAGCTGCGTGGGGATTCTTTCCCCCTCCTCTACTATGCTGATTTCATGGAGCTTATGCATATCATCATCGAGGGGAAAAACTGGAATGAGGCATTCCAGAGTTTTTTCGTTTCGAAACAGGATTTCCAGGTGTCGATGCAACGTCTTGCACCGGTCAGAAACACTATTGGTCACAATCGACCATTGGTTCGAACCGATCAATTGATCCTGTTTGCTGAAGGCAGCCGCATCTTGCGCGCCTTGGGTGTACGCATGTAACGCAGAGCTGTTTTCTTACGGCCAGGGTAAGGACACATACAACTCGCGCATCATGGCGAACCGCTCATCGAATGGCGGCAAGTCATCCAGTTCCAGGGCAAGTGTGTTCCAATCAACCTCAGCCCGCCGACGCACTTCAGGATCATCCATAGATTCCGGCGTCGCCTCTATACCGCGCGCCTGGCACTTTTCGACCAGCGTTTCCAGGATGCTGCGGCGATCTTCATCGGCCAACTCGTTGGTTTCGATCAGGTAGGTGATGTCATAGACGTCCTGGCGGCGGTTTCTGTTACGGATCGGCTGTTGCAACAGAGCGCGCAGCTTTTCAGCGATGATCTCATGCAGTGTGAATGCCCGCACCGCTACGCCCGGCCCTGTCAGGTTCAGCTCCTGGAACGCATACACCTGATCCCGGAAGCTGATCTCGATATCCAGCACCCGTATGGCACGCCCGGCTTCCAGGCGTTTCTCTTCTCCAGTGCCGCGCTCAGCCGATCCGATCCGGATGAGCAAAGCCGGAAAATCGAACTCTTCGAAATTAAGCGGTTTGGGCATTTTCTTGACAGTCTGCACGCGACAGAGAAGGTCCAAGTATCCAAGGCGGATCGCGGTCTGGGGCAGAATGGCATTCAGATCATCTGCGATCTGATCGGCAAACCCGGCAGGTTCTACGATTGATGTGAAATCCACATCGGCCGTGACCCGGTTGCTTTTGAAGGCAAGGGCCATCACTGCCCCACCCTTGAGGACCAGGCTTGTGTTCAGGCTGGGAGCCAGCCCGATGGCCGCAAGAACAATCTCTGTGACCTGCCTGTCGCGATATTGAGCCGGGTTTGAGCGCGCGGATTCCACCCAGGAACGGACATCGACATCAACAATGTCGTATTCGGCCTCATCAGCCATGTGTTCTGCATCAGACATTCAGTGAAATCATCCATCGTTCTGAAAATTCGGGGAGATAGTCCGCTTCAGGGTCCAGTTTTCGTGACCCCCCTCTTTGCGCAAAGGCCTCCCACTGCGCAATAGCGGGATCATCAAGCCCCAGCACTTCCGAGAGGATATATCCGGCTCGAACCTTGGCAATCTTGCTGTCCAACTGGTCCACGGCCCCGACGATCTCCGGCAGCCATTGATCCGCATCACGTTCCCAGACGTCGAGGACATGGCGCATCCCTCCACACAACCCAGGCTCTGAGATCATATCGGCAAAGGTCTGGCCGATAGACGTGATCCGGGTTTCCTCGCCGCTGAGAGGCACAGGTGTCCAAGGATGGCTTGAGATATGCATAATGACCGGCCGTCGCCGAATAGTATCCTTAAAGCCTGGCCGATAGAGCACCGGCTTATCAATGTCTTCAACCTCAGACAGATCGTCACGCACGCGATTATTTCGGAGCTTGTTCCAAAGATCGCGGCGCGGCGTGGTCACATGCAGAGCCTTGGGACTACGTTCTGTCAGGCTGTATCTCTGCATCGCTGACAAGTGTGAGACATAGGCAAAAGGGTCAGCAATACACACGACCTCTTCCGCAGACCCGGCACGGGTCGCCTGTGTGATCCGCCAGACACCCGATCTGAAATCGGAATCCGGGACCAGTGCCCTGCGCTCTTCCATGCGTTTGATGGCATTATTCGCACGGGTTTGATCCCACCCTTGCGGCATACGCTTGAGAGGCTCCCCATCCCATTCGCGTTGTTGGAAAAGCGAATGCCCCAGAACAAAAAAATCGTAATATGTGATGATCGGCAGATCGCGCTTCAGGAGCGCTTGTTCCACCCCGTCTGTGAACTTCATGCGAGTGCCATCTGTATATGTCCTTAGGACATATACAGATGGCACTCAGAGTAGTCAAGGTTTCTGGTATTCCAAGGTTTCAACGCGTTTGACACTGCGTCGGGGTATCTCTATGTCCTAAGGACATAGAGATNCCCCGACGAGACTTAAACTTTCACATAGTCTCGCTTTCGCTTAGCATCAGACAATGTTTCAAGGGCGCTTTCTGCCTCAGCCTGGTTACGAAACAAATCCATCCGGGTCTGGCCTCCTCGACCGATCCGTCCCCATTCGCGACGCAGCGTCCATTCTCCAAACAGATTGGGCAGAACAGACATGCGATAGTAGCGCGCGATATTCTTTTCCGGATCGTGTTTTTCGAGATGGGCTTTCATGTTTTAGTTCCAATGAGGAGATAACTGTTATCTGTTACCTCCTGCGGCCATCAATTTCTTCCGCATCTGGAATCTCGATACCTCCAGACCGCAAACAGGCATAAAGCAGCTCTTTCTTAGATAGGCCGCGCTTCTTCGCCTCCTGGTCAAAAGCGTCCTTGATTGGTTTCGGGACATTGGTGAAAGAAAATTGGACACGCGGCGCGTCTTTCAAAGCGGCGGATTTGGCTTTGCTCACACTTGGCAACGGCGCGGCCAACTCACGCACTTTAGTCGCAGCCTCATCGCCATCGAAATCGTCTTCGAGATTTACGCTGACTTTTGCCATGCGTCGCTCCTGTAATAGCTGATAAGACCCCTGCCCTGCATGTCCGCCAATACTGATTGTGCGGACCTCTTGGCTGACCCCTGCGGCCCCGCCCCTGTCGAGGTCATTTCCTTGAAGCCAGTTCGGTGTGCGCACATTGCGCGAAGGCGTGGAATCTCCTGTGCATCGAGCGCATCAGTGATCGCCTCAGTAATGTTCGTGTTGGTATCAACATCCATCATCACCACAAACGAGGCGATCTCCTTCTCCATAGTCTCCGCGACACTCTGGACGTGAGAGTATGTGCGCTTTGCGCCCTTTGCGTCAGCTTCATTGGCTTTGGATGGGATCAGGATCAGGTTTGCCGCCGCAATGGCGTGCATAGCCATTGCTGACTTGAATCCGGCTGTGTCGATAAAAATTGCATCATAGGTCTGCTCGGATTTCTTGAGCGCTTTAACCGTTGGAATGAGTTTTTCGTCATTCTCTTCATACAACCAGTCAAGATCGGTCTGGTCTTTCTTGGCCCAGGATTCCAAGTGACGCTGCGGATCGGTGTCGATCACGGCAACCTTGGCTCCATCTTCAACCATCAGACTGGCGATTGCGGTGAGGAGTGTGGTTTTTCCAGCCCCGCCCTTTTCCTGCACAACGCTGATTACCTGTGTCATGTTCTGCCCTCTTTTTGATAACTGATAACAGGTAATTAATAACAGTCAACTGATAACAGGTAACAGTTGTTTGTTATCAGTTATGGCGCCCGTCCTTTTCTCTCATGCCATTTCCTGCAAAACCCAAGAAAAGCGCCGTCAGGATGGCGCGGCGGTTCGCTCATCCACATCCGCCATTCCTGCTCCAGAAAGTGGATATCCCATGTCGGCGCGGCCTCCCTTGCTTTTTCATAGGTCTCCGGCGAAAGGCGCACTGAGTTTGCCGAGCCGGTATCGGCAGGCTCCTGATATACTTCTAGAAATTCTGATTTGGGTGATACTTCCAGCACATCATGAAGCAGCCTGAAGCGGTAATCCGGCATATGCGCCTGTTCCTCATCCGCTTTGCAGATCGCCTTTACCAAGCGCTTGAATTCTTTGGTGGTCGATGTTGACCCGGTCTTGTGCTGCAACTTGTCGAGACCGATCCGCCAAACATCCTGCTTGCCACAATGTTTGCGAGCCAGCTCGTACAACCGGCGTTCCAGAGGTTTTCGAAGCTGGAAGTAAGCTTTGTGGAGGGTGAGAACATTCTCGTTTTCAATGGCCTTGACGAGCCAGTCACCCATCTCCAGTTCTACGCTCAGCAAACGCCCCGTGGAATCTTCCTTGACGATCCGAGCATCAGTGATGAACGAGATGGATCGCCATTCCCCAATACCGTGGTCATGGATATTGGTTTCGATCTGCGTGAACTGGAGACGGGTGAGGGCACGGCGCAGCGTCGCATACGCTTGGCCTGTTGTGTGGCGATTTGTGGCTTTCAGCAGATCATGTGCTGAAATCTGGACACGACGGCCGATCTCATGGCCTTCGTTCTTAGCGGCCATGAGCTGGCTCAGAACATAGATCAGAATATCCCGGTCAAAGACATTCGCGCGGCCTTCTTCTGCCGCTGGCGTGATCTTCACCTTCACATTGCCTTGCTGGTATTCAAACGCAGCCATGTCTTTCTTGACCGACAGCGAAAACAGCGGATGTTCCATGGAAGCCCGGTCGCTTTTCGGTGTTGCATCCAAAATATCGCATACAAAGAGGTCTGGCTCTGTATGCCTTTGAGGAAGCAAAGCTGTTCGTTTTCTAGGCCGCGCCATTATTCGATAGTCTACCCACCGTTATTCGACACTCTGCCCACCAGCGCGCCAAGTTCTTCAATACTCTACACACCTTTCTTCGATAGTCTACCCACCAATGTTCGATACTCTACACACCATTCACTCAAAAAAGCCCCTTTTTTACATTCAAAATCAGCTACTTACAAACTCGCCGATTCGCGTAACACATTATCTAACACATATATAACACCCACCGGCTTACGGTGCGCCTGTGGATAACTCACCGCTCTGTCCTCAATCCCGGTAATGGACGCAGGCCTGGTTGCCTTCTGTCGTACGGACCCACTCCCCTCCGAAGACAGCGCATGTGGTGCTGTTGAGTGCTGAGAAACGTGGAAGCACGATTGTCAGTGTCAGCGCCACAAAAAACGCCGTCAGACCAAACCAGGGCAGATTGCGTTTCAGGCGATCTGCCTGTCTCTCCCGTTCCCGGATGTCATTGAGGATTTCCCATTTGTCCTGTTCAGCCTTCTTGAGAACCGCTTCCGTGTGTCGGCTTTGTTCACTCAGCACGTTGGCAACACGGATCATGTGGTTCAATGGATCGGTGATCTTGCCCGCTACGACCTGACCTACCAGATTGCCGTATTGTTCCGGATCGGTCTGGTTCTGGGCCGCAAATGCCGCCTGACGCGCTTCGGTCGCTGTCTTGACCAGGCGATCCATGGTGCCGGTCTGGGCATCGACGCGATCTGACACACTGGCCAGCACTGTGCCGACCATATCGAGGGTTTCGCGCAGCTCGTCGTCAGAGAGCGGTGCAGGGGAGGGGGATTGATCTGACATGCTCGGGTTTCTTTCTCGTTATTGGTCCTGCGGCTGGAACAGCCCCTTGAACTCGGGATCGGCGTAGTAGCGCAGCTTGCGGGCGAGAGCCGTGGGGTTGCCCTGAACCCGCAGAAGCTGAAGGTCCGGGGGCATCTGCATGATCTCGTCAGGCGTGAGCAGATCGCGCCCGGTGACATTCTGCGTCATCGTGGGCGCATCGCCCGGTTTGTAACTTTGCGTCTGATAGCCGGTGGTCTCCTGACCGATCATCTTGCTCAGCCACTGGGCCGTTTCCAGATCATTCACCCCGAAGACCTGCTGCACCCCGGCATTGGCCACAAATGTGCCTGCGCGTTTGCCGTAGAGATCGTTGAGCTGGCTCATGTCCTGCAAGATCGGCCAGAGCTGCAATCCGTAGCCCGCCATCAACCCCATGGCGCGTTCTATGGCCTCCAGACGGCCGAGGGCGGCAAATTCATCCAGCAGGAAGAGCGTAGGGGCAGACGGCCGCTGTGAGGTTTGTGTGCCGCCCTCTGACCCTCCTGCGGCCTCAGAAACGCCCTGTGCGCCTGTCCGGGCCTCTGGGGATGCCTGTGGTGCTTCAGCATGCCGTGCGATGTCCTGAAGCGCCTGAGAGATCAGCAGGCGCAGCCAACGGCTGTAGGCGTCCAGTCTGTTAGGCGGCAGGACCAGAAACACCGAGACGGTGCGCTGTTGCAGTTCCGCGAAATGGAAATCCGACCGACTGATCACATTCGTGATGCGCGGGCTGTCCAGAAAATGCGTGTGGCGCTGCGCGTTGGACAGGACCGAGGCGGCTTCGCGATCCGCCTTGCCCAAAAACCGATTAGCGGCGCGGGCAATCAGCCCATGGGCCGCATCGCTGTCCTGCATCAGTTCCAGCAGCGCCCGGAGCCTGTCCGGGGGCAGGGTGAGATATTCCCGCACGGTGGCCAGATTGCGCCGCTCACGCTCCTCATGAGCGACACAGAACATGATCAACCCGGAGAGGATGGCCTTGGCCTCCTCGTTCCAATGCGCCTCCTGCACCTGTCCCGGCGGGTCCATGACCAGGGCGTCAGCCAGCGTGGTGGCATCTTCGCCCAGATCGGGGCTGATGGCTGTCAGCCGGTCCAGTGGATTGTAGGAGGAGCTGGTTTGCCCGGAGACCCCAAACGGATCGAGGACATGGACCTGACCGAAGGCATGCCGCGCCGCTCCGGCGATCCGGGTATTCTCGCCTTTGGGGTCCACCACGATCACCGAACGATCTGCCATGAGAAGGTTCGGGATGACCGTGCCGACGCCTTTCCCGGCCCGTGTCGGGGCAAGGGTCAGCAGATGGGCGGGACCGTCATAGCGCAGGAGCTGACCGGCGGGAGATCGGCCAATGAGCAACCCGTCCGGCTTCACCAGCTTCTTCAGTTCCTTGCGACTGGCGAAACGGGCCGAGCCGTGGCTGTCCCCGTTCAGCCCGAAGAAATTGTCCGCGCCGGAGGTGAAGCGCCAATACTGGAAACCGAAGATGGCACCGATGATCATGCAGGGGATGTAGATCACCATCTCCCAGGCTGATTGACCGGGTGGAATGTCGAAGAAGGGGATCGAGAGAAAGAACCCTGCGAGCGCCCCCAGCATCGCCCCAAACGCGACGGCCCCGATCATCCAGCCGAGCAGGATCGGAGTGAAGATCAGCCGCACCAGAAACCGGAAGGGTCTATCCAGGACCGCAGCAAGCCAGCGCATCAGGTGGAGCCGTCCGGATCAGAGCCACCGGGCACATCGGGGGCAGGGGAGGGGGACACACCCTCCCAGTCCTCGAAAGCCTTGCGGTCCTGTTCGCGGGACAGGTTCCGGATCAGCCGCTCCAGCATCACCGCCGCGCCGCTGTCCCTTTCGGCCAAATCCATGAGCGCACCCCCGAGGATTACCTTGCGCCGTGTGTCCAGTTTGCGCTGTCTGGTGGCTTCCCGATTGCGGATGGCCTGAAGGCGGGCCTTGGCTTGTGCGTATCGTTTCTCGGCGCGTTCGAGTTCTGTCTCTGCCAAACCGGCACCTCCAAAAAATGCGAGCGGAATAATACGAGATGTGGCGAAAAGGGGCTGCATCGAATGTGCTCTTGTCAGATGAATCGATAGCGCGTACCCGTAGGCCTGTAAAGGACAAGGGCGCACTTATGCAAACTCTTCACCTGCGGTTCCGAGATTTGCGTGCGATCTCTCTGGGGCAAAGCCCCGGCCGATGGCCATCCCCTTCGCTGCGTGCCGCCGCGACATGGAAGGGCGCGCGGCCCCTTCCAAACCATCCCAGCCCAACCTCAGCGGTTGGATCGCGTCCCGCAAGGTCGCGCCAGCGTCTCGCCCGATGCCCCACGGTGGGGGCCGGTCTGCCGCTNGCGTCTCCCTTGCGGGAGGTATCGNGNCNNCGGANNTGANGNNGCCNNNNCGATACCGGGTTTGCCNNNGGCAAACCGCCAGTGATCTGTCCCCATATCCCGCCCCNCATGAGGCTGGGGATNTGGGGGCAGATCACTGGCAAGCCCACGCGTCGGAGAGCTGTTGGCTCGCCTCAAGCGGGCTGTCTTTCCCCCTCAGACCGCGCCGGTTCCGGGCGCACTCTTGCGGAGAAAAGACGGCTGATCCGATTGCCAATGTCAGGGCATCGGCACGGATCAGCTCCGGCGCGTGGGCGCGTATGCATCACGGGCGAGGGGAGGGCGCATGGCCAGCTACCACCTCTCCGTGAAGACGATCAAACGCAGCGCCGGGCGCTCCGCCACGGCGGCGGCGGCCTACCGTGTCGGGGAGCGCATCGAGTGCCAGCGCGAAGGCCGCATCCACGATTACACCCGCAAGCAGGGCATCGAGGAGACCTTCATCCTGACCCCGAAGGACGCGCCGGACTGGGCCTCGGACCGGTCCCGCCTTTGGAACGAGGCCGAGGCCAGCGAAACCCGCCGCAACTCCGTCACCGCCCGCGAATGGGAGCTGGCCCTGCCCTCCGAGATCAGCGCCGAGGCCCGGTCGCAGATCACCCGCGACTTCGCCCAGGAGCTGGTCAGCCGCTACGGCGTGGCCGTCGATGTGGCGATCCATGCGCCCCACCGCGAAGGTGATCAGCGCAACCATCATGCCCATGTGCTGACCTCGACCCGCAAGCTGGAAGCAGGGGGCTTCACTGCGAAGACGCGCGTCCTTGATTCCGCCAAGACCGGCGGCGTCGAGATCGAGCAGATGCGCGGCCTCTGGGCCGAGTTGCAGAACCGTGCGCTGGAGCGTGTAGGGGAGGTCGAGCGCGTCGATCACCGGTCGCTTGAGAAGCAGCGCGAGACGGCGCTGGATCGTGGGGACAAGCTGTCCGCCGAGGAACTGGACCGCGACCCCGAGCTGAAGCTGGGGCCAGCGGCCAATTCCATGGAGCGGCGCGCGAAAGCTGTGGCCGAGCGTCAAGGCCGGGAATACGTCCCGGTCACCGAGCGCGGGGCCGTGGTTCATGCCGCCCGTCAGGCCCGCGCCGCGTTCCGCGAAATGCGCGAACGGCTGGATATCGCGCGGGAGACTTATGGGGCCGAGCGCGAGGCAGGGCAGGGGCGTGTCTCTGCCGGTCTGGCCGCACTCAGGGCCGCGACCTCGAAAGAACGCGGTGAACGCAATCCGGGGGATTTCCGGGAGCGGTTGTCGCAGGTCGTGGGCCGGTCACGGGACCAAGACGACACGCCAAAGCCGGAAGGCCGCAATTACGCGCGAGAGCGGCTGAAGGAGATCATGGAGAAGGACGCCGGGCGCGACGGCCAGGCGGCGGTTCACAAGCTGGACGGTCACAGCGAGTATGATCTAGGCGAGGACACAAGCCGCGAGGCGCGCAAGCCGTCCGTCAACGAGCGGCTGAAGGATGTGCTGAACAAACCGCGCGAGCGGCTAGAAATTGAGGACGAGCGCGACCAGGAGAAGGATAGGGAGGTCGAGAAAGATAGGGACATCGACCGTGATCCAGGTCTCAGTCACTGACGAGGCGATGAGAGGTCGTTTCCCCATTCTTCATGGGAATGCTCGCCTGAGAGAACCCGACACCAACAAGGAATGAAATCACGCCGGTTGCCGTCTTGAATTCGCGCACCCTGATCGCATTCTGCGTCACGCGCGTTCTGGCAGTGACAAGGATTTTCTCCTGCCCATCACTCCCAACCGTCCGCATGATCCACAGGCCGTACCAGCTTGGTCCCTTGCGTTCAGGATCGGCTTTGCACAGCACTTCGATCGTGTGTCCCTCCTCAGCAAGTGCCCGAAGGCCTTGTTCGGTGGTGACGTTTAGTTCGAGGTCAATCGACTGGTTCATCGCGCATACCAACAGAGACAATGATGGTCATCTTGTGCCTGAATCTAACGAAGGCATCAATCGTATATTATCGAGTTAGATATGGCTCGATAGAGTTCAGTGATCCCGGCAGTGCGCCGGTATCGCTTTGAGCGATAGACAGGGCAGGGCATCGACGGGCTGACGCCCGCTCACCCCAACCCTGACAGTTTCCACATCCTGTTGATCCGCCTGCCATCCTGTCAGGTCCGAGAAAACCGGCAAGCGCCGCCCATGGCGTCGGTTCCGGTCGAGAATTCCGGTTCCTCCCACGCGCAGGCGCGCGGTTCCCTCCCAAATTCACGCCCTCCACCCGGTTGTCACGGCCCTGTCAGGCCGCAGGACGGGCTTTGCCCTTACCTGCTCTGCCTTTCGGAATGCATGGGCATTCCAAAGATCAGAACAGGAAGGCCCGCCCATTGGCGGAAAGGGGAAGAGACCCGGACCGCGTCACTCGAAGGAGGGTCACAAATGACCGCAGAGAAGTTTGACGTTTATTCCCATGTCACCAACCAGATCATCGCGCAGATCGAGGCGGGAACACCGCCCTGGCGCAAGCCGTGGACCGGCGGCGGGGTATCGGTCAGCTTGCCGGAACGGTTCAACGGCGAGGCCTATCGGGGCATCAACATCCTGATGCTTTGGGCCACAGCGATGGCCAAGGATTACAGCTCAGCCCGCTGGATGACGTTCAATCAGGCCAAGCAGCTTGGGGGCCATGTCCGCAAGGGCGAGAAATCCGCCACGGTCGTGAAATACGGCACCGTCGAGCGCGAGGACGAGAACGGCGAGGAACGCCAGATTCCTTATGCCAAGGCCTACCGCGTGTTCAACGCCGATCAGATCGACGGCTTGCCCGCTGAATTCTACATCCTGCCCGATCCGCCGCGCGATCTTGGCACTGTGGCCGACCCCGAGCTGGAGGCGTTCTTTGCAGCGACCGGCGCGCAGATCGACGTGACCGAGGAGCCGCGCGCCTATTACAACATCAAGACCGACCGTATCCACATGCCGCCGATTGGCACGTT
>PAPN01000002.1 GCA_002708925.1 Paracoccaceae bacterium | reverse complement strand
ACCATCTGCGCAATTGGCATGGTAAATGCAAATCGTCCGGCTCATCAGCCCACCTCCACGATCAGCCAATCCTCGGCCAGCATATCGGTCTGACTGGCCAGCCAGGGCACCACTTTGCCTTCTGCGTCCTTCATGTCGATATGCGGACGATAGGTGACTTCGGCTCCCTCGCCCATGATCGACAACAGCGGCTCACGGTTCACGATGAAGTTGCTGCCCGCAACCAGGAACAGAAACATCCCCTTCCCGTTCCAGCCCGCGCGCGCCACGCGCTTACCCTCTTTCAGCGCCTCAAGCGCCTGTCCGAAATTCATGATCTCTCTCCTTTGCTTTCTCTGGTTCAGTCCATCAGGGGCTTGCCCTGCCCGATCTTGATGGGTTCAGGCCGCGCCCATTCAGGCAGCTTCACGATGACGGAACTGGGGGATTTGCCCCCCCCCAGGACAGGCATGGCCTCCGCCGGACGCTTGCCCGAGGCAACCGCCATCCAGGGGGCCAATTTCAGGTAAACACTGCCCTTCATGCCGGCACTCAGCGGCAGGCATTCGGGACTATCGGCCTCTTCCAGCTCAAGAACCAGAATGTGGGTCTTGCCGGCATCGCTGTTCAGGACAATCTTCACCGCATCCCGATCAGGCTGCAAAGCCCCGCCAAAATGGGTGGTCTGGGCCGCTTCGGACAGGCCAAGGCGCAAATATTGCCCCGCCTTGCTCTCAACCAATGACAGCGTGATCCCCGAAGAGGAACTGCTGGGTTGTGTGAAAATCTTAGGTGCGAACTGAGGCATTGCCCGCGTCTCCTTTGTTGTTGTGAAGGTTCTTTTCGGTCTGCCAGCCGACAAACCGTTCCTGCGCCAGAGCGAAACGCCAGAACACAAGTTTGCTCAGCGCCGCGCGCATATCCCAATCCAGCCGCACCCCGATCGGCTCCTCCGGCGGGTGCAAAATCAGTGCCTCGGCACAGTCCACGACGGGCCCCATGAAGTGGTGATCTTTCGAGCAATAGGGCAGCACCTCGCGGATCTCGCGCCGGATCATCCCCATTCGCTCGTCATGCTTTTCGTCACGAATAGGGACCACGCAAAAGAGCAGCGCATTGATCAGCAGCTGATCAGGCAGCGGCAGCGGACCGGACGGAGGATGACCATCAGCCATAAATGTCCCTCCGGTTCAAATGAGGCACTTCCGGCACGTTCAAAGCATCAATGAAGGTCAGCAAATCGTGTCCCAGCCGTGCACGGGACTGGTGATCCACCGCCGAACGCAACTGGCTCAAAAAGGTGGTAACGGCCCGCTTCAACGGCCCATCGCCCAGCTGGTCGGCCATTCGCTTAAGTTTTTCCAACTCGGCGCGCTGCACCATGTCGGCCTTGGCGGACATGGCGACAGCAAAAGCCTGAAAACGGACAGAAAGATCGCATTCACGCTGCATATCCCTCTCCGAAATCAAAACGCGGGGCGGCCCCATCACGCACGCAACCTGGCAAACATGCATGACAGGACCGGCCCACAGCATCCGCCCACACGCCACCCAAGAAGAGGAGGAAGCGGCGCCCAGACAGAATGGACAAAAAGATGAGGCAGGACGCGCGAACATGAAACGCGCCACTGACCGAACTCGAATAAAAAGACGCGAGGTGGCAAGCCCTTCGGCCACCCCGCGCCAGTCGCACCGCGCGAAACAGGTTTCTCCGGCTCCGAAGGTCTCCGCGCGGCGATGCCTCGCCTGAATGGGTACAGACAAGGAGTTTCATTCTGCTGCCACCTGCTGACCCACATCGCGCTCGGCCACCAGCGCCTCGATCTCTTCGCGCGGGGCACCCCAGATCAGGTGACCGGGCGTCAACGGGATACGATTTGCGGCAGCATGGGCCAGCAACCGGCGGTTCACACGCGGCGGCATATCGCCAGCTTCACGCCAGGCCGATTTGCGCCGCCAAAGATATGCCGCTTTCTCATTCAAACCGGCAAGCTGGCTCAGGACCGGCAAGGGGCCGATCAACAACTCGCATACTTGAAGTGGTGTCAGGTGCGTACTCATGACCCAACATGTAGACCCGCACCACAATCCCTTGCAATACTTTTTTTGTATTTTTTACTCGTTATTTTGTAGTGCGAAGTACCTACCTAACGAGCATGGATGACAAGTGGTTCAAGAGACAGCAGAAAATCGCGGGGAAAACCGCTGACGACATTGGGCGCGCCATGGGAAAGGATCGCTCAATCGTGTCGCGGATCTATGTTGGCCGCCAGACGATGACCCTTGANCAGGCCAAAGTGTTCGCCAAAGTCTTGGATGCACCGCTTGAGGAAGTCCTGCTTCGGGCAGGATTGACAACACCAGAGGAAGCGCCACGCCTAGCGCCCGGATTTGCCGACGGCGACGCAACCCCATTCACCGGCAAGCCGCAGGAAAAAGAGCGCGCCACCGAAAAGGCCCGTCTATTTGGCGGAAATAGCCCCGGCATTGATGTCTGGACCGTCCAGACCAACGCCCTGATCCTGAACGGATTTATTCCCGGCGACCAGCTGGTGGTGGACACCCACCAATCCGAACTCTGCAAGGCCGGGGACATCGTGATCGCCCAAAAATACGATTGGCAATCCGGCACAGCCGTGACGCTGCTGCGCCGATTTGAGCCGCCCGTTCTGGTCTCAGCCTCGCCCGACCCGAACGAACAGCGCGTCCAGATCGTGGATGGCAACAATGTCGTGATCAAGGGGAAAGTCATTGCAAGCTGGCGAGCAAGTAAATCCTAAAACCACAACCACAATCAGCAGCTTAGAAGAATACTTCTATCACGTTTGGGATACACGCGCGCGATTTATGGGCCTGGTCGCGCCAGCCCCGATTTTCTATCCCATTTGGGACTGGATGACCCACCACCTAACACTTGAGGTCATAGCCAGCATCGCCATCATCACACAGATCGGAACCCTGCTTCTTTTCACACACCTCATCCCCGAGCGGATGGCCAAGCGCGAGATCAGAAACTACCTGAAATGGCGCAATCGCCCCCACTAGGCGATCACTAATTTTGTGATTTTTACCCATTTAGTATTGACAGTGCGCAGTGCGCACCACTAACTACCAAGGCAGAGATTGCCTCAGGAGTTAGACAATGACCGCACTTCCCTCTGTTCCCCTGGCCCGTGGCGGCCAGATTTCCGACGCCACCCTGCAACGCATCATCACCGTTGGTCACGACGCCCAGGTCCACGACACGCTGGACACCGCAGGCGCGGCGCTGATCATGCTGACGGCGCCGCAACTGGCATTCGAACTACTGCACCGTCGCCGGGCCATGGCCACAATCCAGGACCTGACGGATCTGGACAACGTCCGCTTCCTGCCGGGGGCCTGATCATGGCGCATACCGATGCCCCCATACAGATCCCGCGCGATACATTGCTGCGCGACATGACCCCTGAACAAAAAGAGGGCGCGCGTCACGCGCTGGATACCCTGCAAAAATGGACCACCCAGATTTACAGGCAGGCCACCCTGCCCCGCCAGTCGCCGGGCCACCCCAGCCAACCCAATTCCGATATCGCCAATGGCGCGCAGATGGCCTGCGCAATCGCAGAAGCCATGCACCGCGCCATTGACTGCTGACGTCCCTCGGGGCCGCCTGCGGGGCACCTGATCTGCTCGCACCCGCCCCCGTTTTCCACCACTAACACCGGCGCGCGGGCGGCGCGTCGGGCACCATTAAGGTCAAAAACCATGAGCAGCTTTTTTCTGGGATGCGGCGTCGGCGCGATTTGCATGTTTTTCACCATGTCGATCGGGCGCGCGCTGATCTCCTTTGGCGCGGGCGTCGTGGAACGCGACGACACCCCCAGCAACATGACGCAGGACGATTACCACGGCGTCATTTTCCGCCACATCGAACTGGACCGGAGGCCACCGCTATGAGCGCGAAAACCGTGCATCCCGCCACCATCCTGGCCGAGGCCGACCGGCTGGCCGAACGCCTGACCAAACTCCCGGATATCAATATCGACACCCCCGACAGCTTTACCACCCATCGTGAGGCGGTGGCCGAACTGGTCGCGGAATTGATGGCGCGGGAAGCCGCCCGCCCGACAACCTGCCGCGCAAATTGGCAGGGGGGCGTGTTCGCCCTGTATGGTTTTCGCGCCACCAGCACCAGCGGCCTGCCCGGCGCCATTCAGAACTGGATCACCCAGGTGCGACAGAAAGGCGGCGAAAAATGACCCTGATCACCGCCGAAACCGTGGCCGACATGATCGGCATGTCCAAGGCCAGCTTCCTGCATCGCCGTGAGGACCTGGAACTGGATCGGGGCTTTCCCTGCCCGCTACCCACCTGCCTGCGCCCCCTGAAATGGCGGCAGGACGCCGTGCAACACTGGCTGGATGCTCAAGGCTTGTCGCGCACCGCCATTCTGACCGAGGCGTCAATCCGCGCGGCCGGTCCGAATGTGGTCCTGATGAAAGAGGCCCGGCAGGCATGAGCCACAGCGCCACCGCCCTGATCCGTCGCGCTGAAACGCAAATCGCCCTGGCATCCATCGCAGTTCACCACCTACGAACCGGCGGGAACGATCAGGACGCAAACTATGTCGTCGCCCTGATCCGCGCGCACAGCAGCGCCATAAAACAGCTGAAACGCCTAACCGAAAACGAGGTTGAAACATGAGCGACTATTGGACCGAAATTGACATTTCCCGCGACCGGATGGTCTCGATGCTGACCGACAATCTGGAACAAACCCCTTATGTCCTTGCCAACGTGGCCGAGGATCTGGCCCCAGGCACTCACGGTTTCGATGATTTTTGTGATCAACTCGACACGCTGAACGCGGATCAGAAGAAACACCTGCGGGTGTTTTGCTCCCGGCTGGCAAATCATCTGGAAGAAGGGGGCGAGTGATGCACGACGCCCTGATGCTACTGAGCGCCCTCAAAGAAGCCGGGCGGCGCACCGATGAACTTCTCATTCAATATGGTGTCGAGTTGGAGTGGAAAGTCCAAAGGCATGGCCTAAAGCTCACGGCCACCTGGGGCGCTGATAAAGTAGAGCGCCATGTTTCCTGGACCGAGATTGAAACGACTGTCAATTCCGACAGTCTGCTTCTGGCTTGCGAAAAATCAGCTTTGGCTGGGATTTCCAGCTAACCCCAAGGGAGTGCACGGCCCCGCGCCTAGCGACCCTCCAAACGGATGACGCGCGGGATGTTTGGCCAACAGGTCGGGGTTGGGATGCCCCCTGAAATCAGGCTCGGCGCGGGTGATATGCCGGATCTTCGATCGCAATACATCCGGGGGCAACAGCCTGATCCCCCTTAACAAAGCTGGCCCACTTGAAACGGAACCAACGACATGCGCCGCAAAAAATTAACCGAAGCCAAGGTCCGGGGCCTGCGTCAGCGCCAGCGCAAGGACGGATCCTGGCGGCTTTGGTGGGAACCCTCTGCAAATGCAAGCGCCCAGGGCATCGCCGCTGTGGAACTCGATCCCGATCGCCTCACCTGGTCCACCANGCAGGCCCAACGCCTGAACAAGGAAGCCGACGCAATATTGTCTGGCAAAGGGATATTGACGCCGACCACCAGGGGCCGCACCGTGACCGGCCTTATCGAAAATTACCAACTCTCGCCCAGCTATCAACGCAAAGCCGCAGCCACGCGCCGGGGGTATGATAGCTCACTAAAACTGATCGGTGAAAAATGGGGCGGACACATGGTAGCCGAGTTCTCCAAGCCGATCATGGTCACCTGGTACGAGACCCTTCTTTCCGAGACCGGAGAACACCAGGCAGTTGCCCTATTGCGCATGATGTCGATCCTGTTTTCTCGGGCAGAGGCCATTGGCTGGCGCCCCGAGAACTCGAACCCCTGTTCCGCCATGAAACTGCACCAACCGCCGCCGCGCGATCGCTATGCCACCTGGGCGGAATATGACGCCCTGATCGCTGCGGCCGACCAGCTCGGAATGCCTTCCATGGCCTGCGCGATTGCTCTGGCCACCCTGATGGCCCAACGCCAGCGCGACGTGATCACCGCACAGATCGACGCGTTCGAGGAAATGGAGGCCGCCGAAGACACCTATCTGATCTGGCGCTTCACCCGCTCGAAGCGCAAGAACGGGGCCACCCTGCCAGTTCACCCGGAAGCTATCCAGCGGGTACGCAATCTGATCAAGGCCGCAAAACCCAACCAGGTCCATTTGCTGACCGATCATGCCACCGGCGGCAATTACCTGGACGGGCACCTGTTTCGCAAACGCTGGGCCGCCATCCGCGCCGAAGCGGCCAAGACAGCCCCGACCGTCAAGGACATCCAGTTCCGCGACCTGCGCCGCACCTTCGGCGTCTGGGCCCGCGCAGGCGGCGGCACCCGCGCCGACATTGGCGACGTGCTGGGCAACAGCGCCGCCGTGGACCCGATCCTGGGCGAAACCTACATGCCGCCCAGCTTCTTCACCGCCGCCCGCGCAATCGCCGCCGTACAGCGGCCAGAGCCAGCCTTTAAGAAGCGGAACATGAAATGAGGGGGCCCGAGACTTACACACCAACAACCAAGCGCATAACCGTGGTTTACGTTGATACAATTATGGATCTGATACAGGCATATGCGAATGTGGTTCAGCGCAAGATCGACGCCGAAAAATCAGCGTCCGAATCGGACGCACTCGGACGCTCGGACGGACGCACCGCCAACAAACATGAAAATCATTTATTTACAGATACTTAATGGTGCCCCCACACGGACTCGAACCGCGGACCTACTGATTACAAATCAGTTGCTCTACCAGCTGAGCTATAGGGGCTACTCGGCGAACGAATAGTCCATGCTTTCGGGCTCTGCAAGGGCTTTAGCGACTTGCGCGTGCCAGAAGCATAACGGCGGCCAGGCCCACCAGGATGACCAGGATCGCGGCCGGTGCCGCATCGCCCAGATTTTCCAGGCTGGCCTGATCGTGCACGCGCGTGGCCAGGGTGTTGAAATTAAACGGGCGCAGCAGCAGCGTGGCGGGCAGCTCTTTGACGCAATCGACGAAAACCAGCAGCAGAGCCGACCCGACCGAGCCCCGGATCAGCGGGTAATACACCTGGCGCAACACCTGCCCCCGGCTGCGCCCCAATGACCGTGCCGCCATCGGCAAAGACGGCGACACCCGCCCCATCGCCGCATCCGCCGCACCCTGGGCAATCGCAAAGAACCGCACGCTATAGGCCAGCACCAGCGCCACGGCCGAGCCCGTCATCACCAGCCCGATATCATAGCCCGTCAGCGCTTCGATCCCGTCGGCCATCGCATTGTCCAGCGCGGCCAGAGGGATCAGGATCCCCACCCCCAGAACGGCCCCCGGCGCGGCATAGCCGATGGTTGTCAGCGGCAGCAGCAGGCGCGGCAGTTGCCGCCCGGACAGGCGCACGCCATACACCATGAACACCCCCGCCAGCACGGTCAGCACCGCCGCCAGCCCGCCCACGCTGAGCGTGTTCAGCAGCGAATCCAGCAGCTCGGGATCGGCCCAGCGTTCGGCATTTTGCAGCGCGTGATACAGGATCACTCCCGCCGGCAGCACAAAGCCCATACCGAACGGCACCAGACAGGCCAGCATCGCCACAGCCCCGGACAAGCCGGTCAGGCGGGTTTTCTCATGCGCGCGGTGGCGCGTGGACAGGTTAAAGAAACGGCTTTTACGACGGCTGATTTTTTCCAGCGAAACCAGCATGATAACCATGACCAGAACGACACAGGCAATCTGCGCCGCGCCGCCTGCGTTATTGCTTTGCAGCCAGACACCGAAAATGCCGGTGGTCAGGGTCTGCACAGCGAAATAATCCACCGTGCCGAAATCATTCACCGTCTCCATCATCACAACGGCCATGCCCGCGGCAATCGCCGGGCGCGCCAGCGGCAGGCCGACGCGGCGGAACCGGGCAAAGGCCCCTGCCCCCAGCGACATGGCCACTTCCTCGGTGGCGCCCGATTGTTCGCGAAAGGCCGCCCGCGCCAGCAGATAGACATAAGGGTACAGCGCCGCCGACAGCACGATCACCGCCGCGCCCAGGGATCGGATTTCGGGGAACCAGTAGTCCCGCGCCGAGCTCCAGCCAAAGAGGCTGCGCAGCCCGGTCTGCACGGGGCCGGCATATTCCATGAAATCGACCAGCGCATAGGCGCCCACATAGGCCGGAATGGCCAGCGGCAGCAGCAGCACCCACTCTAGCCAGCCGGACAACGGAAACCGATAGCGCGCGATCAGCCAGGCCGCCCCGGTGCCCACCATGCCCGACAAGATCCCCACCGACAGCATCAGCACGATGGTCGTGATCAGATAGCGCGGCAAGGTGGTGGACAGCAGATGCGGCCAGATATTGTCGGTCGGGTTCAGCGCGATCCACACCACCGCCAGGATCGGCGCCAGCACGATGGCCGCGATCAGGGCCGCTCCGACGGACCACAGGCTAAAGGGTTTACGGCGCGGCGCGGCGCTGGTGGGCGGTGTGACAGAGGTATCGCTCATGCCGGTTCCTTGCCCGAATACGGTTTAACTGTCCAGAAAAGACCGTATTATTGTCCCAGCCTGCAACGTATGATCGCAGGGAATGAGGACCAGTAGCAGTAAAACGATGAAAATCATCCTCCATACCGGCGTCCATGCCACGGACGAGGACCGCCTGATCAAGTGTCTGTTGAAGAACAGCGGCCTGCTGTCGCCGCGCAATACGGCTGTGCCGGGGCCTTCGCGCTACCGGGCGCTGATCCGCGACACGCTGGCCGCCATGGACGAAGGCCCCCTGGTCCCCGACGCCCGCGATCTGCTGCTGGATGCGATCATCGAGGGCGACAGGCCCGAACGGATGATCCTGTCGAACGATAATTTCTTCTGCGTGCCGAAGGCGGCGGTGTCCAAGGGCTCGCTCTATCCCGGTGCCGAGACGAAACTGGCCAAATTCTGCGAACTGTTCGGCGGCGATCAGATCGAGCTGTGCATCGCCCTGCGCAACCCGGCCACCTATCTGCCGGCGGTGCACGCGATGTCCCCTGCGATGCCGTTCGAAGAATTCCTGGCCGGCTCGGATCCGCTGGGGCTGCGCTGGTCGGGGCTGCTGACGCGTCTCCGCCAGGCGCTGCCCGATCTGCCGATCACCGTCTGGAGCAACGAGGACACGCCCCTGATCTGGGCCGAAATCCTGCGCCAGATGATGGGCCTGCCCGCGGGCGAGAAAATTTCGGGCGGGTTCGATCTGCTGACGGAAATCATGACCCGCGAGGGAATGCAGCGGTTCCGCGCCTATCTGAAAACCCATCCCGTCATGTCGGACGAACAGAAACGGCGGGTGATTTCGGCGTTTCTGGATAAATTCGGCCGCCCCGAGGCGATCATCGAGGAACTGGACGTGCCCGGCTGGACCGCGCCCTTTGTCGATCATATCACCCTGCAATACGAAGAGGATCTGGACGCGATCGCCCAGATCCCCGGTCTGCGGATGCTGACGGCCTAGGCCGGGTCAGCTCATTCCCAGCGCTTCTTTGTACATCTCCAGCACCGCCTCTTCCTCGGCGATGTCGTCCTTGTCGCGCTTGCGCAGAGCGACGATCTTGCGCATCACCTTGGTGTCATAGCCGCGCGATTTGGCCTCGGCCATGACTTCTTTTTGCTGGTCGGCCAGGTCTTTTTTCTCGATCTCCAGACGTTCGAACCGTTCAATGAACTGGCGCAGCTCGCCTGCGGTGACGCGATAGTTTGCCTCGGTTGTTTCGTCGTTCATGATCTGCCTCCGGATTTGATTTGCCCAGTTCCCTCCCCGCCCCGCCTGCCAGCCGCAAGTCCGCCTGCGGGCGAGATGCGAAAATGCGCCGCGTTGCACAGCCCCGCGCGACCTGATAGCGCATCCCCCAAAGAAAAACCCAGAGGGACAGCATGGACATTCTGATTTGGAGCGGCGCCGTGATTTCGGTCGTGGGGCTGCTGGGGCTGGTATACTGCATTTTCCGCGTGGCCCGTGCCAAACGCGCCGGGCTTAGCGACGTCGAGCTGCGCGACACCGTTAAGAAAGTCGTCCCGATCAATCTGGGCGCGCTGTTTTTGTCCATCATCGGGCTGATGATGGTGATCTTGGGCGTGTTTCTGGGCTGACCGGCTTAGTCGTCGATGCGGCGGCGATTGCGCCCCACCGCGTTCAGCACGTCCAGGCGGTCTCCGTTTCGGATCAGGGTTGCGATGCCCGGATCCGCCGCAAAAAGCCGTGGCGCTACATCCGCAAAAGGCCTGGTTGCGTGCACCAGGGTGAACAGCCCCGCACTGTCGGCAGCCTGCATCGGGCCGCCGCGCCAGGCCGGGAACCCATACAGCCGGATCATCACCAGGTCGATGTCCGAGGGCCGCAGCGCCCCCCCTTCGCGCAGCAGCCGCGCGCCTTCGTTCATCATCGCGCCCAGACACAGGTGCAGAATCGTTTCGTCTGGCACGGCCCCGCTGCCCGCGCCCAGAACCGGCTTACCGGCGTCCCAATCCAGAAAACCGTGCCCCGCCGCGCGCCCTTTGCGGCCCTCTAAGATCAACTGCTCAATCCGGTTAAGGTGTTGCAACGCATATGTATTTTTCTGATGCAGCTGAGCCGCGCGGCGCTGGATGATTTCCAGCCCAACGCTGTCCATCGCCGCGAAAACGCCCGCCCGCAGACCATAGCGTGACAATACCGTATCCACCTCGGCCGGGTGCGCGCCCAGGCTCAGCGCGAAATCCGCAGCGTCCCGCAAAGCGGCGATCATGCGCGCGCCGATCCCGCCGCCGCCGCCACCCGCGCGGATCGGCAACACGCCGATTTTGCGGAGCGCATTTGCCGCTGTCACCACAGCCGAGGGGCTGGTCTGCGCCGCCGGGATCAGCTCGGCCAGAGCCGCCCCCGGCACCGTATGAAACCCCATCAACTGCCCCGCCCGCCCCGAGGCCCGCGCGATCGGTGCCACCGGCAGGGTTCCGGAATGGCTCAGCATGACCGTCGCCGCCGGCAGCACCGCCTCCATCGCGGCAAAAACCTGCGCCTTGGTTTCGGCATTGTCGGCCACGGCCTCGATCAGCAGATCGGCCTGAGACATGTCCCGCAAAACCGTGGTCTGCGACAGCTGCGCCAAACAGGCGCGCAGGGTTTCCTGATCCGTACCGGACGCGGCCAGGCCCGATTGCAGACGGGCCAGCGCGGTCTCTATCGCCTGGGCGTTTCGTTCGAACCAGATCACCCGGTGCCCCGCCAAAAGAGCCGCCTGCACCAGCCCGACCCCCACGGATCCTCCGCCAATAATCCCATATTGATCAACGGGTTGTGGCTTGGCCTTGACGGCTTCTGGCATGTTGGGCGCGCGGCGCTGCGCCAATTGGACATGCAGCAAACCCTGAGCATATTCCGAGCTTGCGCAGTCCTGAAACGCCACGGATTCAAACTCTTCGGCCAGATCAAAGGGCAGCAGAAGGGCCCGCTCGACACAATCAATCAGGCGCTCTTCGGGCAGGTGCGCCTCAGAGCCCAACGCGGTGCGGCACTCGGACAGGGCTGTCTGAAACGCCACCGGATCGGCCAGCCCATGCTGCCGGTCACGGGTGCGCTGAAACGGGAATTCCTTTTCAATCAAACGGGTTAGATAGGCCAGCGCCGCCTTTTCCACCCCGGTCTGGACCAGTTCATCGGCCAGCCCCTCGACCCGCGGATGCGTCACCGGCACCACCTGCCCCGACAGCATCAAGGCCAGCGCCCGGTCCGCCCCCAACAGATGCGTCAGCCGCTGCGTACCGCCGCCCGACGGGATCAGCCCGACCGCAATATCGGGCATTCCCACTTTCGTTGTCCGCAACGCCACGCGCGCATGGGCCGCCAGCGCCAGTTCAAGCCCCGCCCCCGAGGCCACGCCGAACAGCGCCGCCACGACGGGTTTGTCCATATCCTCGATCTGCCGGCACAGCTGGCGCAAATCGGGCTGGCCCGCGCGCATATCGGGGGCGGCAGCGTTGAAGCCGGTGGAAAACAGCCCCTCTGACCCTGTCAGCACCACGCCCGCAATCTGTTCATCCGCAGCCAGATCCGTGAAAACCTGGGACAGCGCCCCGCGCACGACTGGCCCCAGAAAGTTCCGGGGCGGGTTCATCAGCCGCACAATCGCGACGGGGCCGATTTTCTCGATGGATAGTTTTTCACTCACGCTCTGACCTCATCACACGGGCGCAGGGACATTCCCACACGGATAACCCCTTCGGGTTATTGTGCAAAATCCGCCCGGTGAATGGCAAGCCCCGCGCCCAAAATAGGCCGCGCCAAGGCCCGGCCTATCCCGGAATCAGTCAAATCGGCATATTGTCGAAACGATCTTCGATTTCTTCCTCGATCGCCTGCGAATCCAGATCCTGAAGCCGCGCGGGAATCGCCAGACCGGCGGCACGCATTTTCTCGACAGTTTTATGCAATTCCTGCCGGATTTCGTGGCGCGTCTCGTCCGTTGCCTGAGCGATTTCCTGTTCCAATTGTGCGATCAGTTCCTTGAATTTTTGTTCAGCCATGTCCTGTTCTCCGTCCTTTCCACCACTTCTGCTCCCGGATTTCGCATCCGGAACAGCGCTAGGCCGCGCTGGCGCAGGTTTTACACAACGGGGCTGCTGGCAGAACGCTCAGCCGCTCCTGTGAAATTTCTTCACCGCATTTGACACAATAGCCGTATTCCCCCTCGCGAATACGCTGCAACGCGGCGCGAATGGCGCGGATCTCCTCTTGGCCCGCATTGCCCAGCGATTCCAGCACCTCATCGCCTTCTCGCTCGGTGGCCAATTCCTCCCAGTCTTTGGAATGCGGGGCCTCCAGCTCATCTTCGATTTCGTGCAGGCGCGTGTCCAGTTCGGCCAGCCGTTTCAGCAATATCCCCTTGAATTTTGCTACATCTTTCATCGCGGTTCCTCCTGAATGCGACCAAGATTTGCACGTTTTCAGTGCTACAGCCTTGACCCAAATCAACCGTTAACACGGTTGTAAAAACCAGAGCTTGCCTCATATGCGTAAATATATATATGTTAAGCAAAACATGAGGACCCCGCAGATGAAACCTGAAGTCACCGCCTTTTTCGACGACGCGACGAATACGATTTCCTACGTCGTTCGCGACCCCGCTGGCAGTTCCTGCGCCATCATCGATTCGGTGCTGGATTTTGACTATGCGTCGGGCCGGACCGACACGAAATCCGCCGATGCCGTGATCGCCTATGTGCAGGAAAACAATCTGAACGTCGAATGGCTGCTGGAAAGCCACGTCCACGCCGACCACCTGTCCGCCGCGCCCTATATTCAGGAACGCGTCGGCGGCAAAATCGGGATCGGCGACCGCATCAAGATCGTGCAGGACACCTTTGGCAAGGTGTTCAACGAAGGGACCGAGTTCCAGCGCGATGGCAGCCAGTTCGACCAGTTGTTCCAGGAAGGCGACAGCTTTCATATCGGGCAGCTGCGCGGCGACGTGCTGCACACCCCTGGCCACACTCCGGCCTGTCTGACCTATGTGATCGGGGATGCGGCCTTTGTGGGCGACACGCTGTTTATGCCCGATTTCGGCACCGCGCGCTGCGATTTTCCGGGGGGCTCGGCGGAAACGCTCTATGCCTCGATCCAGAAAATCCTGGCCCTGCCGGATGAAACCCGCATCTTCGTGGGCCATGATTATAAGGCTCCGGGCCGCGATGAATACGCCTGGGAAACCACCGTGGCCGAACAGAAAGCCGCGAATATTCACGTCGCCAGCGACAAAAATCGCGAGGCCTTTGTCCAGATGCGGACCGAGCGGGACGCCACCCTGGCCATGCCCAAGCTGATCATCCCTTCGTTGCAGGTGAACATGCGCGCCGGTCAGATGCCTGAACCCGATGAACAGGGCGATGTGTTCCTGAAGGTTCCGGTTAACAAACTCTGAGCCAACCTGATCAACACCCGGACGCCGCCCATGCGAACCAAGCGGCGCCGGGCGTAACATACTGAAAACAATCATCATACGGGAGTGGAAACGCGATGATGAACGCAATACCTGTCGATTGGATCTGGGGGCTGATCGGCGGCCTTCTGATCGGAACCGGAGGCGCCGTCTACCTGCTGGCCAATGGCCGGATCATGGGGGCCAGCGGTATTTTGGGCGGTCTGGTTGACCGCTCGGGCTGGTCCACCTGGGCCGAACGCGTGGTGTTTTTACTGG
Organism: Paracoccaceae bacterium; assembly: GCA_002708925.1. Lineage (GTDB taxonomy): Bacteria > Pseudomonadota > Alphaproteobacteria > Rhodobacterales > Rhodobacteraceae > Thalassobius. The sequence continues at coordinate 6,953 of PAPN01000002.1, read as the reverse complement.
GCGTTTTCCTGCTGCCGGTCGTGCTCTACCCGGTTTACCGCGAGGTGGACACCCATGCCACCGACAACTGGATGGTGCTGATCGCGGCGGGGCTGCTGGTGGGCATCGGCACGCGCATCGCCAACGGATGCACCTCGGGGCACGGGGTGTGCGGGATCTCGCGCCTGTCGCTGCGCGGCATCGTGGCCACCGTGTTCTATATTCTGGCAGGCGGCGTGGCCGTGGTGCTGTTCCGGCACATTCTGGGGGTGGTGTGATGCAGCGTTTGATCTTTGCTTTCATCGCCGGCGGGCTGTTTGGCGCGGGTCTGTTCATTTCGGGCATGACCGACACCACCAAGGTTCAGGGCTGGCTGGATGTGTTCGGCAACTGGGATCCGACCCTGGCCTTTGTCATGGGGGGCGCGATCATTCCCATGGCCATTGCCTGGCTTTTCGTTCCGGGGCGCAAGCCCCTGGTCGGCGGAGATTTTCCCACCCCGCCCGAGCCCAAAATCGGCCGAAACCTGGTGCTGGGCTCTACCATGTTCGGCTTTGGCTGGGGGCTGGCGGGGCTGTGCCCTGGGCCGTCGATCGCCTCGTTGTCTTATGGGGGCGTCAGCCATTGGGTGTTCTTTGCGGCCATGATCGCAGGCATGATCCTGGCGCCGAAGCTGCGCGTAAGTCTGGACAGGGCGGTGCCGGCGGAATAAAGCGGAGCCATGGATATCCGTGAAATTACCCCCCGCTACTCTGTCAGCCCGCAGATCAACCCCGAGGATCTGGCCGCCATCAAGGCGGCCGGGTTTACCAAGGTGATCTGCAATCGCCCCGACGAAGAAATCCCGGCCAGCCATCAGGCATCGGTCATGCAGGCTGCGGCTGACCGGGCCGGGCTGGAATTTTTCGCCCTGCCGCTGACGCATCAAACCATGACACCCGAGAATGTCTCGGTTCAGATGGCGGCAATCGACGCCTCAGAGGGCCCCGTTCTGGCGTATTGCGCCTCGGGGACGCGCTGCTCGGTCATTTGGGCGCTGGCCCAGGTGGGACAGCTGTCAGCGGATGAGATTCTGACCACGACAATGCGTGCAGGTTATGATCTGTCCGGGCTGCGCCCGCGTCTGGAACAGGGCTAACCGCCTAACCATCCCCGCCCGGTTGCGGCAGCGCCGCCGCCAAGGGATCAGAGCCGACCGCCGGCTCATCCAGCGCGCCCAGTGACAGCGCGTCAGATCCCATTTGCACATCATCGCCCAGATCGCTGAGCCCCAATTCGCTGAGCAGAGCCTCCGTGCCGGTGGGGTCTTCGCGCGCAATTGCAGGTAAATCTGCCTGCATTGCAGGCTCGGACACGGGCGGCGGGGCCTGTTGCACGATGGGTTTGGCTTGCTGCTGGCTGCCGGGCTTGGCCTGCAGAGGTTCAACGATATTCTTTGGCGGCAGTGGTGTATCCGGAACGCGAGCACGCGGCGTTTCCACCAAACCGGCATCCGCCAGATCCACCCGTTCCAGCCCAAGCCGGCTGTCTTTTTTCCCCTTACGCCCGGTCACCCGCGGCAGGCCGAACCCCGTAAGCCGCACCGCCCGGTTTCCGCCGATCTGCCCCAGAACGCCGGTTGCCACGATTTTGCGATCGCCGGTGTGCAGGTGGATTTCTTGCAGGCTTTCCAAAGGCAAACGCAGAACATCCCCAGGTTTCAACGCAGAGGCCTGCTCTAATGACATCTGCGCACTATGCAAAACCGTCTCCAGACGGGCGGGCGCGTCCAGCACCTCTTCGCGGATGGAAGCACTGGCCGGTTCCCCCGGCGTTTCGGGCTGGGGCGCGGGCGCGACAACCGGCAAGGCAAGAATCAGCCGCCCTTCGCGCCCTTCGCCTGCGCCGATCAGGGCCTGCGCGTGAAACAGGGTGTATTCCCCATCCGGCAATTGCGCCTGTAGACGCCGCAGATCCCTGAGCCAGGCACCGAAATGATAACCGGCCAGCGGGGCCGCGTTTTCCTGCCCATCCAACAGCTGATCGAAGCAGGTTAATGTGCCGTCGATCAGGGGCATGGCCACGGCGGCATCGGTGCGGGTCATCGGGCGGGCGCTGGCCATCTTGTCAAAGACACGCCCCAGGGGCTGAACTTCGACCAGAGCCGACAGCAGCTGCATATCCAGCATGATCACCCCCGGCGGGCCCGCATCGCGTTCCAGCGTGACAATCAATCCGCCCTCTTCGATATGCGGCAGCAGCGCGTCACGTTCCAGTGTTTCCTCTTCGACAGAGGTGACCGTCAGTGGCAATTGCAGGCCCAGCTCGGCCGCGCGGGTCAGAGCACGGCGCAGCGCGCGGCTGGGCGACATGAGCTTGGCCTCGCGCCCCTCCTTGGCGGCCTTGGCCTTGCGTCGCAGAATGTCGTTCGGATTGTTCATACGCCCGTCAGATCAGCGCCGCGTCCTGCGGCTGTTTCGCTGACCTTAGCGCAGGCAAAGTTACCAGTTGCTTACCAAGCGCAAATTATTGCGCGGCCAGGGTCTCTTTCATCGGCAGGCTGACGCGAAACGCCGCCCCGCCCTGCCCCGGCAGATAGGAAATCGCCCCGCCCAGACGGGCCATGATCTCGCGGCAGATGGCCAGGCCCAGACCGGCCCCGCCGGCCTTTTTCTGATCGCTGACCCGGCTGAATTTTTCAAAGATAAGCGCCTGAGATTCAGACGGAATCCCCGACCCGTTATCCACGAAATCCACCACCAGATGGCCGTCACGTTGCAACACGCGGATCGACAGTTCGGGATGCTCGGCATCGCAGTATTTCTGCGCATTGGCGATCAGATTGATAAAGACCTGCGCCAGGCGGTCCAGATCGGTGTGAATCGCAATGCTTTCCTGCGCCAGCAGACGCGACACCCTCAGCCCCGAGTTCTGCACCCCCGTCGCGGCCACCGCATGTTCGATCACGTCGCTCAGCCGGCCGCGTTGCAGGTTCAGGTTGACCTGGCCGTTTTCCAGCACCGACAGGTCCAGCAGATCATCCAGCAGACGCGTCAGGCGGATCGCCTCGGAATGGATGATACCGGCATATTTGCCCAGTTCCTCTTCGCTCAGGCCCTGAGTGTCGCGCAGAATCTCGGAAAAGGCGCGAATCGAGGTCATCGGCGTGCGCAGTTCATGGCTGATCTGGCTTAGGAACGCATCCTTTTGCACGGACAGCTGGGTCAGCTTCTCATTGGCATTGCGCAGCTGGCGGGCGGTGCGGGACAGCTCGTTGGATTTGGCCTCCAGCTGGCTGGAATATTCCATCATCTGCGCGGTTTCGTCGGCCACCGCCAGCAGATCCTCAACAGAGACCGTCGCCCGCCCCATGATCTGCCCGATCATCGCATGGGCCGTCGCCGCCCCGACCGAGCCGGACAGCTCGCGCTCCAGCCGTTGCAGGAAATCGGGCGTGGGTTCGGGCAGATACCCGGCCATGCCCTGCTCTTCTGCTTCGCGATGGAAAAAGCTCTGGGCTTCGACCCCGCCCAGAATCCGCTGCGCCATGATCATCAGATCCTCGGATTGCGCGATCCCGCCCGACCAGCCCTGAGGATTGCCCGAATGCTGAAAAACATTCACGAATTGCGCGCCTTGCAGACGCTCCATCGGGCCGGGGAAACTGACCAGAGAGGTAAAGACAAACACCACCGTATTCAGCAGCAAGGACCACATCACAGAATGCACCAGCGGGTTCAGCCCGCCGATTCCGAACAACGCCTGCGGCCGCAGCCAGCCAATGCCCAGCGGCCCATGCGCCAGCAGCTCGGCAGACATGAACATCGAGGGCCCGAAACTGGGCAAAAGCAGGCAATAGGCCCAGATCACGAACCCCACGCCCAGCCCGGCCAGCGCGCCGATCCGCGTGGCTCCGCGCCAGAAAATCCCGCCCATCAGCGGCGGCAGGAACTGCGCCACCCCCGCAAAGGAAATCAACCCGATCGAGGCCAGCGCCGCCCCGCCGCCTGAGAACCGATAATACAGATACCCCAGCGCCAGCACCCCCGCGATGGACAGCCGCCGCGCCAGCAGAACCACATGGCGCACATCCCCCGAGATCATCGCCCCGCCCCCGGTGAAATACAGCCAGATCGGCATGACGATATGGTTCGACACCATCGTGGACAATGCAATCGCCGCCACGATCACCATCGACGTGGCCGAGCTAAACCCCCCCAGAAACGACAGCATCGCCAGCCCGTCGCGCCCCTGGCTAAGCGGCACTGTCAGCACGAACTGGTCGGGGTTCGACCCTTCTGGCATCAGCTCCAGCCCCGTGACGGCAATGGGCACGACAAACAGGCTCATCAGCATCAGATAGGTCGGAAACGCCCAAGAGGCGGTGCGCAGGTGACGCTCGTCCTCGTTTTCGACCACCAGCACCTGAAACATCCGCGGCAAGGTCAGAAAAGCCGCAGCCGACAGGAAAATCAGCGCCGCCCAGCGGCCGTTATGCATCTGCCATTGCCCGATGTCCGACGCATCGATCCGCGCCAGCGTTTCAGACACGCCGCCGCCCACGCCCCAGACCACGAACACGCCCACCGCGACCAGGGCAAAAAGCTTGACGACCGCCTCCATCGCGATGGCCATGACAACACCGTGATGCCGTTCATTCGCATCCAGGTTCCGTGTGCCGAACAGCACCGTGAACAGCGCCAGACCCGCGGCCACCCACAGCGCGGTGGCATCGCTATCGCCCAGCTGACTGACCGAAGGGTCGTATAAGGCAAAGCTTGAAAAAGACGATGTAACCGATTGCAATTGCAGCGCAATATAAGGAGTCGTGCCGATCACCGCGACCACGGTCACGAACACCGCCAGCGAATTCGATTTGCCATAGCGCGAGGAAATCAGATCCGCGATCGAGGTAATTCTCTGACTGCGCCCGATCCGCACCAGTTTGCGCAGCCCCCACCACCAGCCCATCATCACCAGCGTCGGGCCGATATAGATCGTCAGGTACTCCAGCCCCGAACGCGCCGCATAGCCCACCGCGCCATAGAACGTCCAGGCGGTGCAATAAATCGACAGCGACAGGGTATAAATAACCGGCGAGCGCAGCCAGCCTCCCTTGCCGCGCACGGCGGCGCGTTCCGCCATAAAGGCCACCAGAAACAGCAGCGCCACATAGGCCAGACATACCGCAACCAGCAGGTTCAGAGCGCCCATCTCAGGTGCCGTCCGTGGGCTCGGTTTCGGGGTCGGGCTCCAGCCAGCGGGCCAGCACCATCGAGGCCACCACCAGCAGCATCCACACCCCAAAGATATACAGCATCGCGCGCGACGTGGCGATCCCATAGGGCCCCGGACCGGCCCACAGCACCGGCACCCCCCATAAGATCGCCCCCAGGAATGGCATCAGCCGCGCCGCATCGCGGACTCGGCGCTGCCTGTAGCCCTGGCGTTCCAGAAACAAAGAGGGGCGCGATTTGGCCATCAGGGCACCAATTGCCGGACGACCTCCAGCACTTCGGCATTCGAGAAGGGCTTGGTCATGAAACGGTTGGCGCCGATTTTCTCGGCCATTTCGCGGTCTTTCAGCTGGCCGCGCGCGGTCAGCATCAGCACCGGCAAGTCGCGGGTCTGATCGGCCTCGCGCAGTTCGGTCAGGATGTCATAGCCGCTTTTGCCCGGCAGCATCACGTCCAGAATCAGCAGATCGGGGGATTTGGCCTGCACCACGTCCACCGCATCATGCCCGTTCGAATGTGTGTCTACGCGCCATCCGTCACGCGACAGGATGAAACTGATCGCCTCGATGATGTTCGGCTCATCTTCGATCACAAGGACATGTTTGCCCATGTTACCGTCCCCCCTTGAGCGTGCATTTCTTATCGGTCTGTGCATTTATCGGCAAAGTCGCGCCGCAAGTCAAAACACATGTCAGAAACCATCCGTCAAAATAGACGGTTCGCGGCGGCCGGGACAGGCCTCTCGCGGGCAAATGCGACAACTTACCCCGACTTCCACGGCGTCCTCGGGCGGGCGTTCGCCGGATTCAAGCGGCAGGATCAGCATATAGGCCTCGAACAGGGGAGGCGTGTCAAAGCTGACCGGCCCGCTGGGCTGCGCGATGGAATAGGTCACGAAGACGCCGCTGCCCCGCCCCGCCTGCTGCACCACCTGCCGCACCGGCACCATCGGCTGCGACAGCGCCCGAAACAGCGGCCACAGCGGACAGGCCGCGCCAAACCGGGGCAAGGTAAACCCGTCCACGGCCTTGCGGAATGTCATGGTCCCCGAGGCGTCGCAGCTGACCAGCCCCACCGCGCGCCCCGCCGCCCCCAGAGGAATTTCCGCCAGCCGCCGCATCACCGAGGCCAGGTCCACCTGGAAATGCGCCGCCAGCGCCGATGGGTTCAGCCCATGCTGCCCCAGCGCCGCGATGGTCTGCGGCAGCGGCATCGCCTTGGCGTCCTTGGCGTAACGGTTCAGATAGCTGCGCGCCATCGCCCGCGCGGCCGAGGATTGCAGCACCTCTTGCCGCTCGACCAGCGCCTCGACATCCACGGCCTCCAGCTCCTCCAGCAGGGGCATGTGATAGCCGCTATCGCCCAGAAAGGCGTCCAGCTCATCCTGGGGCGAGCTCAGCTCGATTTCTTCGGTGTCTTCGGTGCTGTCCAGATAGCCGACCAGCGCCTTGGCGCTATGGGCCAGCCGATCGGCGTCCTCGTTGATATTGCGGTGAAAACGGTCACGCCATTCGGGCTCCAGCTCGCGGGTTTCGGCCAGGATGGACGCGGTGGACCGGATGGCCGTGATGGTCGAGATCATCTCGTGCAGCGCGGCGGCCAGATGCGGGTCATGGGTCAGCCGATCCGAGAGCGTCTCGATCGTGCGCTCCAGTTCCAGCACCCGGCGATGGCGTTTTTCCAGCAATTGCGCCCAGCCGGGAAAGCGCCCGGCGAAATCCTCCAGCCCGTCCAGTTCGGCCCCGGCGGCGGGGTCGG